>NZ_MBDT01000022.1:0-489594 GCF_001702295.1 Pseudomonas sp. S3E12 | reverse complement strand
ATCGTCGCCAAGGCCAAGGCCAACGGCTTGAAAGTGATTGCCGTGGATGACCGTTTTGTCGACGCCAAGGGCAACTTCATGGAGGACGTGCCGTACCTGGGCATGGCCGCGTTTGAAGTGGGCCAGAAGCAAGGCGCCGCCATGGCCGCCGAAGCGAAAAAACGTGGTTGGGTCTGGAAGGACACCTACGCGGTGATCAACACCTTCAATGAACTCGACACCGGCAAGAAACGCACCGACGGCTCGATCAAATCCCTCGAAGAAGCCGGTATTCCCAAGGACCACATCCTGACGGCTGCACTGAAAACCCTCGACGTCCCCGGCAGTATGGACGCCACCAACTCGGCCCTGGTCAAGCTGCCCAGCGGTGCGAAAAACCTGATCATCGGCGGCATGAACGACAACACCGTGCTCGGCGGCGTGCGCGCCACCGAAAGCGCCGGCTTCGCTGCGGCCAATGTGATCGGTATCGGCATCAATGGTACCGACGCCATCGGCGAACTGAAGAAGGCCAACAGCGGCTTCTTCGGCTCGATGCTGCCGAGCCCGCACATCGAGGGCTACAACACTGCGTTGATGATGTACGAGTGGGTTACCAAGGGCACCGAGCCGCCTAAATACACGGCCATGGATGAAGTGACCCTGATCACCCGTGCCAACTTCCAGGAAGAACTGACCAAGATCGGGCTGTGGAAATGACGGCGGCGGCCCTGCGTTTCGACGCTATCGGCAAAACCTTTCCCGGGGTCAAGGCGCTGGACGGCATCAGCTTCACCGCCCACCCGGGGCAGGTGCACGCCTTGATGGGCGAGAACGGTGCCGGTAAGTCGACGCTGCTGAAGATCCTCGGCGGCGCCTATATTCCCAGCAGCGGCAGCGTGCAGATCGGCGCGCAGACCATGGCGTTCAAATGCGCCGCCGACAGCATCGCTAGTGGCGTGGCGGTGATCCACCAGGAACTGCATCTGGTGCCGGAAATGACCGTCGCCGAAAACCTGTTCCTCGGGCATTTGCCCGCGCGCTTCGGCGTGGTCAACCGGGGCCTGCTGCGCAAGCAGGCCCTGGCCTGTCTCAAGGGCCTGGCGGATGAAATCGACCCCGAGGAAAAACTCGGGCGCCTGTCCCTGGGCCAGCGCCAACTGGTGGAAATCGCCAAGGCGCTGTCCCGTGGCGCCCATGTGATTGCCTTCGACGAACCCACCAGCAGCCTGTCGGCGCGGGAGATCGACCGCTTGATGGCGATCATCGCGCGCCTGCGGGACGAGGGCAAAGTGGTGCTCTATGTGTCGCACCGCATGGAAGAAGTGTTCCGCATCTGCAACGCGGTGACGGTGTTCAAGGACGGCCGCTACGTGCGCACTTTCGATGACATGAGCGCGCTGACCCACGACCAGTTGGTGACCTGCATGGTCGGTCGCGACATCCAGGACATCTACGACTACCGCCCGCGCGAGCACGGCGAGGTGGCGCTCAAGGTCGACGGTTTGTTGGGGCCGGGTTTGCGTGAGCCGATCAGTTTTGAGGTGCGCAAAGGCGAAATCCTTGGGTTGTTCGGCTTGGTCGGGGCAGGGCGCACGGAGCTGTTCCGTTTGCTCAGCGGCTTGGAACGCGCCAGCGCCGGCAGCCTTGAGTTATGCGGGGAGGCCCTGCAACTGCGCTCACCGCGTGATGCCATCGCCGCCGGTGTACTGCTGTGCCCGGAAGATCGCAAGAAGGAAGGCATCATTCCGCTGTCCAGCGTCGCCGAGAACATCAATATCAGCGCCCGTGGAGCCCACTCTTCGTTTGGCTGGTTGCTGCGCGACGGTTGGGAAAAGGGCAATGCCGACCAGCAGATCAAGGCAATGAAGGTCAAAACCCCGACCGCCGCGCAAAAGATCATGTACCTGTCCGGCGGCAACCAGCAGAAAGCCATTCTCGGCCGCTGGCTGTCGATGCCGATGAAGGTGCTGCTGCTGGACGAGCCGACTCGTGGTATCGACATCGGCGCCAAGTCGGAGATCTACCAGATCATTCATAACCTGGCCGCCAGTGGCATTGCGGTGATTGTGGTGTCCAGCGACCTGATGGAAGTGATGGGCATCTCCGATCGCATCCTGGTGATGAGCGAAGGCGCGCTGACCGGCGAGCTGAGCCGCGATCAAGCGGATGAAGCACGCCTGCTGCAATTGGCACTCCCGCGTTCGCGGGCTTGAAGAATAAGAGGGTGTAGGCATGTCTCAGGTAAAAACTGCAAAGGGCTTCTGGCCGGGTTTCAACCAGCGCAAGTTTCTCGATGACTGGGTGATGCTGCTGGCGGCATTGGGCATCTTTGTGCTCAGCGCGCTGTTTATCGACAACTTCCTCTCGCCGCTGAACATGCGTGGCCTGGGCCTGGCGATTTCCACCGTGGGCATCGCCGCCTGCACCATGCTGTTCTGCCTGGCGTCGGGGCACTTCGACCTGTCGGTGGGCTCGGTGATCGCCTGCGCCGGTGTGGTGGCGGGGATCGTGATTCGCGACACCGACAGCGTGGCGCTCGGTGTATCCGCTGCATTGGCCATGGGTTTGGTGGTGGGGCTGATCAACGGCATTGTCATCGCCAAGCTGCGTATCAATGCGTTGATCGCGACGTTGGCGACCATGCAGATCGTGCGCGGCCTGGCCTACATCTTCTCCAACGGCAAGGCGGTGGGGGTGATGAACGAGGATTTCTTTGTGTTCGGCAACGGCCAACTGCTGGGCGTGCCGGTGCCGATCATCATCACCGTGCTGTGCTTTGTGTTTTTTGGCTGGCTGTTGAACTACACCACCTATGGGCGCAACACCATGGCCATCGGCGGCAACCAGGAGGCCGCGTTGCTCGCCGGGGTGAACGTTGATCGCACCAAGATCATCATCTTTGCCGTGCACGGCCTGATCGGCGCGCTGGCCGGGGTGATCCTCGCTTCGCGCATGACCTCTGGCCAGCCGATGATCGGCCAAGGGTTCGAGCTGACGGTGATTTCCGCCTGCGTGCTGGGTGGGGTGTCGTTGAGCGGCGGCATCGGCATGATCCGCCATGTGATTGCGGGTGTGCTGATCCTGGCGATCATCGAGAACGCGATGAACCTGAAGAATATCGACACCTTCTACCAGTACGTGATCCGCGGCTCGATCCTGTTGCTGGCGGTCATCATCGACCGCATGAAGCAGCGCTAGATCGAACACCTCCCACCTTTGGATCGCCACTGTATTGAGGGGCGGTATTTGCCATAATGCCCCCGCTTTCATACCTATAGGCCCGATATGCAGGAAAACGCCCACACCCCCGTCAAAGACGCTGCCCCCACCGGCACCCAGACCCTGCTGCGTGGCCTGGGCGTCGTGCAGGCGGTGGCGGCCGGAGCGCGGGATCTGAAAGAGATCGCCAGGCGCATCGGCACCACCCGCAGCACCACCCACCGCCTGGCCAGTTGCCTGGTGGAAGAGCGTTACCTGCGCGTGGTACCGCAAGTCGGCTACCTGTTGGGGCCGAAGTTGATCGAACTGGGGTTTCAGGCCCGCGAAGAGCTGCCGCTGGTGACCCTGGCGGTGCCGTACCTGGATGAGCTGTCGGCATTGACCGGCGACACCATCCACCTGGCCATTCGCGAATACGACGACGTGCTTTACCTGCACAAGAACCCTGGCCGCAACGGTCCGGAAATGCGCTCGCGGGTCGGCCATCGCATGCCGTTGGCGCGCACGGGCGTGGGCAAGGCGATGCTGCTGGATGACTCGGTGCAAGAGTGGCAGCGCTTGTACGAGACCAGCCTGCCCGCGGGTGGGAAAAACCTGCAATGGCCGCAGCATCCAGAACAATCCTGGGCGCAGTTCGAGCAGCGCATGCGTGAGTATGTGGTGGGCGGGTATGCGTTCGACCTGGAAGACAACGAACCGTCGATCCGTTGCGTAGCGGCACCGGTGCGCGATGCCAGCCGGCGAATCGTCGCCGGCATCAGCATCGCCAGTACTGTGCCCTACATGCCGCTGGAGAAAATGGCCGAGCTGATCCCTGTGATCAAACAGGTCGCAGCGCGGCTGTCGGCGGAGTTGGGTGCGAAGGCCTGATCAGACCTTCAAGGTCGCCATGTCGATGACAAAGCGGTACTTCACATCACCGGCGATCATGCGGGCGTAAGCCTCGTTGATCTGGCGGATGTCGAGCATTTCGATGTCGCAGGTGATGCCATGCTCGGCGCAGAAATCCAGGACTTCCTGGGTTTCGGCAATGCCACCGATCAGCGAACCGGCCAGCACTTTACGCCCCAATACCAGTTTGGCGGCGTTGACCGGTGGGTCCACGGGCTCGATCAGGCCAACCAGGATGTGCACGCCATCAAAGCGTAATACGTCGAGGTAGGGGTTCAGGTCGTGCTGCACCGGGATGGTGTCGAGCAGGAAGTCGAAGCTGCCGGCGGCGGCTTGCATCTGTTCGGCATCGGTGGACACGATCACATGGTCGGCACCCTGGCGGCGGCCTTCTTCAGCCTTGCTCGCCGAGCGGGTGAACAGTGTCACTTCCGCGCCCATGGCCTTGGCGAACTTGATGCCCATATGGCCCAGGCCGCCCATGCCGAGAATCCCGACTTTGTCGCCAGCCTTGACGCCGTAGTGCTTGAGCGGCGAATAGGTGGTGATGCCCGCGCACAGGATCGGCGCGGCGCTGGCCAGGTCGAGCTTGGCCGGGATCTTCACCACGAAGTGCTCGCTGACCACGATGCTGTCGGAGTAACCGCCCATGGTGTTGCTGCCGTCGACGCGGTCCGGTGTGGCGTAGGTCATGGTCGGGCCTTCGAGGCAATATTGCTCGAGGTCCGATTTGCACGCTTCGCAGTGACGGCACGAATCGACCATGCAGCCGACGCCGACCAGGTCGCCGACTTTATGCGCGGTAACGCTGGCGCCGACGGCGGTGACCTTGCCGACGATCTCGTGGCCCGGCATCAGCGGGTACACGGCGATGCCCCATTCGTTGCGCGCCTGGTGGATGTCGGAGTGGCACACGCCGCAGTAGAGAATCTCGATGGCCACGTCATCGGCGCGCGGGCTGCGGCGTTCAAACGACATGGGGGCGAGGGGAGTGGTGGCCGACTGGGCGGCGTAACCGATGGCGGTATACATGGCGAAAACCTCGCAAAAGCAGGGACAGATGAGGCGGGCCATTTTCCCCGTCACCCCCTGATGCGGCCATGGCGATTGCTCCGAGTCTCATGCCTATTCGTCCGGGAGTGCCCCCTGTTTGGATTCATCGGCGGCCAGACCTGCGATGATGCTCTCATCCCTTATTCGCGAAGTTTTTTGCCATGCTGTTGACCCGCCATGTTGATGCCAACGCCACGCTGGTTGCCCTGATCGAGGGGCTGACGTCCCGCGACGGTTTCTCCCCGACCCACCTGCCGGGTGTGCAAGTACTGCGCGCCAGTTGCGACGTGGCACGTGGCCCGCAGATCTACGAGCCGAGCCTGATGTTCGTCGCCCAAGGCAGCAAGGTCGCCTACCTGGGCCCGCGTACGCTGGAGTATGGCGCCGGGCACTACTTGATCCAGGCGATGCCGGTGCCGTTCGAGTGCGAGACATTCGCCATGGCGCCCGGTGCGCCGCTGCTGGGGGTGACTGTGGGCATCGACCGCGTGGTGCTGGGTGAGTTGGTGATGGCCATGGGCATGCAGGCCGGTCCGCCGCCGACCGCGCAAACCCTGGAGTCGATGAGTTCGGTGGTCCTGGATGACGCCATGCGCGGCTGCGTGGAGCGGCTGCTGCAGTGCCTGCACGATCCACTGGAAAGCCGGATCATGGGCCCGGCGCGGGTGCGGGAATTATTGTTCACCGCCTTGCGTGGCCCCCAGGCCGATGTGCTGCGCGCCTTGGTGGAACAGCAGGGGCAGTTTTCGCGGATCGCCACGTCGTTGAATCACCTGCATGCCCATTACGCCGAGCCGCTGAATATCGAGACGTTGGCGGGGTACGCGCATATGAGTGCGTCGACGTTTCACGAGCATTTCAAGCGTTGCACGCTGCTGTCGCCGGTGCAGTACTTGAAGCGTT
Organism: Pseudomonas sp. S3E12; assembly: GCF_001702295.1. Classification (NCBI taxonomy): domain Bacteria; kingdom Pseudomonadati; phylum Pseudomonadota; class Gammaproteobacteria; order Pseudomonadales; family Pseudomonadaceae; genus Pseudomonas; species Pseudomonas sp. S3E12. Next base: position 483,546 of record NZ_MBDT01000022.1, on the reverse strand, counting down.
TGCGCTTGCTCAAGGCTCAGCAGTTGCTGCTGGTGGAGGGCATGGGCGTGGCGCAGGCGGCGCACAGCGTGGGGTACCAGAGTACGTCGCAGTTCAGTCGCGAGTACAAGCGCTACTTCGAGCGTAACCCTGGCGAAGAGCGGGCTGCATAGTCATTTCAGGCAAGCCCCCTCCCACAGTTGACCGAGTTTGACTGCATAAAAAAGGCTCCCATTCGGGAGCCTCGCTTGGCTTACATATTCGGGTAAGTCGGCCCACCCGCACCTTCCGGTGTGACCCACGTGATGTTCTGCGAAGGGTCCTTGATGTCACAGGTCTTGCAGTGCACGCAGTTCTGGGCGTTGATCTGGAAGCGCTTCTCGCCGTCTTCCTGGGTGATCACTTCATACACGCCGGCCGGGCAGTAACGCTGCGCCGGTTCATCGTAGAGCGGCAGGTTGGTGCCGATCGGGATGCTTGGGTCTTTCAACTTCAAGTGGCACGGCTGCTCTTCTTCGTGGTTGGTACCGGAGATGAACACCGAACTCAGTTTGTCGAAGCTCAGCTTGCCGTCGGGTTTCGGGTAGTCGATCTTCTTGCTGTCCTTGGCCAGCTTCAGGCAGGCGTAGTCCGGCTTGGTGTCGTGCAGGGTGAACGGCATCTTGCCGCCGAGGATGTTCTGGTCCAACCAGTTGAAGCCGGCGCCGATGATCGGGCCGAACTTGTGCATCGCTGGGCCGAAGTTGCGGCTGGCGAACAGTTCTTCGTAGAGCCAGCTGGATTTGAAGCTGTCAACGTAAGCGGTCAGCTCATCACCCCCTTCGGACTCGGCAAACAGGCGGTCGGCCACGGCGTCGGCGGCGAGCATGCCGGACTTCATGGCGGTGTGGCTGCCCTTGATCTTGGCGAAGTTTAGGGTGCCCAGGTCGCAGCCGATGAGCGCGCCGCCCTTGAAGACCATCTTCGGCAGCGAATTCAGGCCGCCTTTGCAGATGGCGCGTGCGCCGTAGCTGATGCGCTTGCCGCCTTCCAGGTACTGGGCCAGCACCGGGTGGTGCTTGAGGCGCTGGAACTCATCGAAGGGCGACAGGAAGGTGTTGCTGTAGGACAGGTCGACGATCAGGCCAACGACCACCTGGTTGTTTTCCAGGTGATAGAGGAACGAGCCACCGGTGTTCTCGTTGCTCATGATGTCCAGCGGCCAACCGGCGGTGTGCACCACCAGGCCTGGCTGGTGCTTGGCCGGGTCGATTTCCCAGATTTCCTTGAGGCCGATGCCGTAGTGCTGGGCGTCGGCGTCGCTGTCCAGGTTAAAACGCTGGATCAACTGCTTGCCGATATGCCCACGGCAGCCTTCGGCGAACAGCGTGTACTTGCCACGCAGTTCCATGCCCGGGGTGTAGACGCCTTCTTTTGGCTGGCCTTCACGGTCGACGCCGAGGTCACCGGTGATGATCCCGCGCACCACGCCGTTTTCATCGAACAGTGCTTCCTGGGCGGCGAAGCCTGGGTAGACTTCCACGCCCAGGTTCTCGGCCTGCTGGGCCAGCCAGCGGCACAGGTTGCCCAGGGAGATGATGTAGTTGCCTTCGTTGTGCATGGTCTTGGGCACGAAGAAGTCAGGCACCTTGGTGGAGGTGTCGGCGCTGCGCAGCACATAGATGTCATCGCGCACCACGGGGGTATTGAGCGGGGCGCCGAGTTCCTTCCAGTCCGGGAACAGTTCGTTCAGGGCACGGGGTTCGAACACGGCACCGGAGAGGATGTGTGCGCCCACTTCGGAGCCTTTCTCGACCACGCAGACGCTGATTTCCTTACCGGCTTCGGCGGCCTTCTGCTTCAGTCGGCAGGCGGCAGACAGGCCCGCCGGGCCAGCGCCGACGATGACCACGTCGAATTCCATGTATTCGCGTTCCACAGGCTATCTCCTACTCAAGGCTCAACAGGCTTTTTTTCTAATGGGTGGAGGTTCGGTGTCGTGTCCGTCATCGCCGTGCGCAACGGCAGGGGATGACCCACCTGTCTCTCTAGGTGGCGCATTATATATAGACCACTGTCAGCGTCCAATACAAACGTTTGTTTGAATTGCCCGCAGGCTAGGTAAATCAAAGCAACGCGGCTTATGACTGGCCATTTTGCCGTATTGACCAGAATAGGCGTTCCGGTCAATATACGGTCGGTTTTGCACAGACCGTAGGCAGACTGTAGGTTTCAAGAGCACGTCCAAAAGCACGGCAAAGGCAAAACAGGTGACGCGCGTTTAATTGATGGCGCGCAGTTTACACGCCGCGATAAAGAATGACCTCCCAGTCACCACTGACGAACGGTCATCACTTCCCGTGAGCAAGGTCATTCGCCGCCGTTTTTGGAGGTGCCCTTGTGTGCCGATGAGCATCAACCGCCAGGTTCGCCTAGGCGACTTTCTTTTCACCGGAGAGTAACGAGGAATCCATGAAGGTTCTTGTAGCTGTCAAACGCGTTGTCGATTACAACGTGAAAGTTCGCGTCAAGGCGGACAATTCCGGCGTCGACCTTGCTAACGTCAAGATGTCGATGAACCCTTTCTGTGAAATCGCCGTGGAAGAAGCCGTACGCCTGAAAGAGAAAGGCGTGGCGACTGAAATCGTTGTGGTTTCCATCGGCCCGACCACTGCTCAAGAGCAGTTGCGTACCGCCCTGGCACTGGGTGCCGACCGCGCTATCCTGGTCGAGTCCGCTGAAGAACTGACCTCCCTGGCCGTGGCCAAGTTGCTCAAGGCCGTTGTCGACAAGGAACAGCCTCAGCTGGTGATCCTCGGCAAACAGGCGATCGACAGCGACAACAACCAGACTGGCCAGATGCTGGCTGCACTGACCGGTTACGGCCAGGGCACCTTCGCTTCGAAAGTCGAAGTGAGCGGCGACAAGGTTGCCGTAACCCGCGAAATCGATGGCGGCGCGCAGACGGTTTCCCTGAAACTGCCGGCCATCGTCACCACCGACCTGCGTTTGAACGAGCCGCGCTACGCGTCCCTGCCAAACATCATGAAAGCCAAGAAGAAGCCTCTCGAAGTGCTGACTCCGGATGCTTTGGGCGTTTCCACCGCCTCCACCAACAAGACCGTCAAAGTCGAAGCGCCGGCTGCACGCAGCGCGGGCATCAAGGTCAAGTCGGTGGCTGAACTGGTCGAGAAACTGAAAAACGAAGCGAAGGTAATCTAATCATGACTATCTTGGTAATCGCAGAACACGACAATAAGGTGCTGGCCCCGGCCACCCTGAACACTGTTGCTGCTGCCGCTAAAATCGGTGGCGACATCCACGTACTGGTTGCCGGTCAAGGCGCTGGCGCCGTGGCTGAGGCTGCAGCCAAAGTGGCTGGCGTGAGCAAAGTACTGCTGGCCGACAACGCCGCTTACGCTCACCAACTGCCGGAAAACGTTGCCCCCCTGGTAGCAGAGCTGGGCGCTGGCTACAGCCACATCCTGGCTGCCGCTACCTCCAACGGCAAAAACATCCTGCCACGCGTTGCCGCGCAGCTGGACGTTGACCAGATCTCCGAGATCATCTCGGTAGAAAGCGCCGACACCTTCAAGCGCCCGATCTACGCCGGTAACGCCATTGCCACCGTGCAATCGACCGCTGCCGTCAAAGTCATCACCGTGCGTGCCACCGGTTTCGATCCGGTTGCCGCCGAAGGTGGCTCGGCTGCCGTTGAAGCCGTCTCCGCGGCCCACGACGCTGGCACCTCCAGCTTTGTCGGCGAAGAGCTGGCCAAGTCGGACCGTCCTGAGCTGACCGCTGCCAAGATCGTCGTTTCCGGCGGCCGTGGCATGCAGAACGGCGACAACTTCAAGCACCTGTACGCCCTGGCCGACAAGCTCGGCGCTGCGGTCGGCGCCTCCCGCGCGGCCGTCGACGCAGGCTTCGTACCCAACGACATGCAGGTCGGCCAGACCGGCAAGATCGTTGCGCCACAGCTGTACATCGCCGTCGGTATCTCCGGCGCGATCCAGCACTTGGCCGGTATGAAAGACTCCAAGGTGATCGTCGCGATCAACAAAGACGAAGAAGCACCGATCTTCCAGGTAGCCGATTACGGCCTGGTGGCGGACTTGTTCGAAGCCGTACCTGAGTTGGAGAAGCTGGTCTAATCCAGCCGCTTCACTTATAAAGAGCCCGGTCTAGTGACCGGGCTTTTTTTGGCCCGGGCTTTTTTGAACGCCGGAGAAACCGCCATGGAACTGCGCCCCTGGGCCGTACTGCTGGGACTTACGCTGCTGCCGAGCCTGACCCAGGCAGCCGGCAAATGTGATCGCCTGGTGATCACCGGCAGCCCGGACGCACCGCCGCTGCTGTGGCGTGACCCCCAAGACCCGACGCACCTGATCGGCGCCACCGCCGATGTCTTGCAACAGGTAGCCAAGGAGCTTGGGTTGAAAATCGACCTGCTCTACGGCGGTAAGCGTTCCCTGGCCCTGGACGAAGTGCGCAGCGGGCGCATGGATATCCTCGCCGATGCACCGCTGAACCTTGGCGAGCTGGAAACCCTCGACTACATCCACCCCGCGCTGGTACAGCTCGATTATCTGGTCTGGACCCGCAAGGATTCGGCGCTGGCCTATACCACGGCGGCGGACCTGCATGGCCACAAGGGTGCAGTGTCGGAACGTGCGCGCTTGAGCCGCGACTTTGAAACCTTCGCCGGCCAGCAACTGACCCTGCAACGCCTGCCCACGTTGACCCCGGCCTTCCAGAAACTGCTGCTGGGGGAAGTGGACTACGTGCTGGCCGGGCGTTACTCCGGCATGGCCATGGCCCAGACATTAGGGATGAGCAATGACCTGGTCGCCCGCGACGTGCCCGTCGATCAGCCCGGCCTGTACCTGGCGATTTCCCACAACTCGGCCTGCAATGATCCGTGGCTGCGCGGACAGCTGGCCAAAAAGATGACAGAATTGCCCGGGTCTGGTGTGACGGAAGCCGCGCTGCAGCGCAATCTGGAGCGTTGGAAAGCGCAATTGCAACAACCCGTCGGCACCCCAACAAAGTAGGGATTTTCAGTGACTCTTCGACCTTTTTTCGCGGCCCTCGCCGTTGTCGCTCTGGCGGGATGTGCAGCCGATCCTGCGCCGAATGAACAAATTCGCCTCACCCAGCAAGCCCTGGAACAAGCCAACGCCGTGGGCGCCAGCGCCGATGAATCACCCGAACTGAAACTGGCCGAGGACAAATTCGCCCAGGCCAAGGCCGACATGGCCGAGCAATCCTACAAGGACGCGCGCATGCAGGCCGAACAGGCCGAGCTGGATGCGCGCCTGGCCGAAGCCCAGGTGCTGACCCGCAAGAGCCAGGAACAACTGAACGTGCTCAACACCCGCATCACGCGCCTGCGCAAGCAATTGCAGCTGGGAGAAGCCCAATGAACCCGATGATCCGTGGTCTGGGCTGTGTCGTGCTGCTGGGCAGTGCGGCACTGGGCGGTTGTGCCAGCCACCCCAGTGGCGAACAGGCCTTGCAACAGGCGGGCAGCGACTTCCAGAAGGTCAAGGAAGACGCCAACGTGCTGCGTATCGCACCCAAGGACGTGATCCGCGCCGGTGAATCCCTGGCGCGGGCCGACCGCTTGTCCAGTTACTGGGGCAGCGGCCCCGACGTGGTGCATTACGCCTACCTGAGCCAGCGCTACAGTGCCATCGCCCGCGAACACACCGAGCAGACACTTAACGAAGAGCGTGCCGCCAAGCTCGAACTGGAACGCCAGCGCCTGCAATTGGCCCTGCGCGAAAGCAAGCTGATCAGCGTTCAGCAGCAGGGTAAATGGCTCGAAGAACAGATCGCCAGCCTGACCACCACCCAGACCGATCGCGGCCTGGTGATGACCCTGGGCGACGTGCTGTTCGATACCGGTGAAGCGGAGTTGAAAAATTCGGCCAACCGCACTGTGTTGAAAATCGTGCAGTTCCTGCAACTGAACCCCAAGCGTGTGGTGCGCATCGAGGGGTACGCCGACAATACCGGTGGTCAGCAGGAAAACCTCAAACTGTCCCGTGATCGTGCGCAATCGGTGGCCGATGTGCTGGTGGACCTGGGGATCGATGAGAAGCGCATCCAGGTTGAAGGCTACGGCGACCAGTACCCGGTGGAAGCCAACGCCTCCGAGCGTGGCCGCGCGCAGAACCGTCGCGTGGAAATAGTGTTCTCCGACGAGAAGGGCCAGTTGGGCGCCGCTCGCTGAAGCCTTGCGCAAATCAAAAGTGTGGGAGGGGGCTACACCCCGATAGCGGTGGATCAGTCACTATTTTCGGCGACTGACACTCCGTCATCAGGAGCAAGCCCCCTCCCACATTGTTCTGTATACATCTGAGTATTCTCTCCACTCACCTTACAGTTTTTACTGTCACTCCCGCGCGCGCTCGACTATTGTGGCAACTGTCCCCGTACACTTCTAAACTGTGCTGGTATGTTTCACACAAAAATAAAATACCCGTGAAATCGAGTGCTGCGTCATGACCAATCTGTTGCTTTACCAACGTATCGCCCAGCAACTGGCTGAGGACATCCGTCGCGGTGTCTATCAACCTGGCGAGCGCGTGCCCTCGGTGCGCAAGATGAGCTCCCAGCTCAATGTCAGCCACGCCACGGTATTGCAGGCCTACGCCAACCTGGAAGACCAGGGGTTGATCCGGGCACGGCCGCAGTCCGGTTACTACGTGCACCAGACGCCGGCGCTCACCGCTCCGACGCCGGACATCGCGCGGGTCGAGCGCCCGGGGTTGGTCACCCGCAGCAGCATTATCCAGCAGGTATTGGGCGAGTCGCGCCGCGAAGGTGTATTTCCCCTGGGCGCCGCCGTGCCGAGCGTCGACTATCTGCCGGTACGGGCGCTGCACCAGCAATTGGCCAAGGTCACGCGTTTCCAGAGCCCACGCGCCTTCAGCTACATGTTCAGCCCCGGTTTCGAGCCGCTGCGCCGCCAGGTGGCGATTCGCATGCGTGACGCCGGCGTGGTGGTGGACCCCTCCGAAGTGGTGATCACCCACGGCTGTGTTGACGCCTTGCAGATGTCCCTGCGGGTGCTGACACGCCCCGGCGACTTGATCGCGGCTGAATCGCCCACCTATTATGGCTTGCTGCAACTGGCCGACCTGTTGGGCCTAAAAGTCATCGAGATCCCCAGCGACCCGTCTACCGGCATGAGCCTGGAAGCCCTGCAACTGGCAGCCAACCAATGGTCGATCAAGGCCCTGGTGTTGACCACGCGCCTGAGCAACCCCTTGGGCGGCACCATGCCCGAGGAACGGCAGAAACAGTTGCTGCGCCTGGCCTCGGATTTCGATATCCAGATTGTCGAAGACGATATCTACGGCGAACTGATGTTCGAACTCGGCCGCACCAAGGCCCTCAAGGCCTACGACCGCCTGGACCGGGTCATCTATTGCTCTAGTTTCTCCAAGACCTTGTCGCCGGGCGTGCGCATCGGCTGGATGATCGCCGGCAAGTACCAGCAGGAAATCCAGCGTCTGCAAATGTTCAGCACCCACTCGGCCTGCAGCGTCACCCAGATGGGCGTGGCCGCGTACCTGGAGAACGGCGGCTACGACCGGCACCTGCGTTACATCCGCCAGGAATACCGCAAGAATCTCAGCGCCTTCCAACTGGCGGTGCAGCAGTATTTCCCGGAAGGCACTCAGATGACCCGTCCGACGGGCGGTTTTATCTTGTGGGTCAGTTTGCCAGGGCGGGTCAATACTCAGGAACTGCACGTGCGCGCCCTGCAACAGGGCATCAGCATTGCGCCGGGGTTGATCTTCAGCAATACCGAGCAGTTCAACCACTGTATTCGTCTGAACTGCGGCACACCGTGGAACCGCGAGGCAGAGCGAGCGCTGATGACCTTGGGGATGCTGGCCAGCCAGTTATGCCAGGAAACCGCAGCCGGCTTTTGAGGTGTTGAAAAGGGACAACGCCGATAGCTGGATGATCACCGTGCTTGTCATGCCGCGCACAACAAGCGAGCATATGGCCCTCTGCCGTTAATGCTGTAGGCAATATGACCTCAATTGTTCGCGCTGCTTTGGTGATTGGCCTGTTAAGCCTGTGTAACGTCGGCACAGCGCTGGCGGCGGCACCCGTGGCTGAAAACAAGCCCGCTGCCAACACCCGGCAGGATGCCCCGGTAAAAAAACCTTCCTCCGCCAAGCAAGCCCCCGTCACGAAGAAGCCAAACGCCACGGCGAAAAAGCGTGCGTCAACGGCGAAAAAATCCAAGTCAGCCCAGGAAGTGGCACAGACCAAACTGCCACCGGCACAGTTGGATTTGTCCCTGCCTTCGGACATGGTCAGGCACCTGCAGCCCCTGGGTACCGTGCCCAAGCCCAAGAGCGTTCCGTTGTTGCCGCCGATGTTCGGTGAAAAACCCACCGACAACAGTGCGTTCCAGATCAACGGCCGTTTGCTCAGCAATGAGATGAAGCTGCAATTGCGCAACGAAGAGCGCCGTGAAGTGGAAGGTGCCGCGTTGGAATTCGAGTTCAAGCAGTAAACTTTTTCCTAAGAAGTGACGCAGGCCATCGACCATCTGTCGCAGACTGGTCGGTCACTTTTGTTTTGTGCGAAAAACCCCTGTTAGACCATTTTAAAACGGCTGTTTAAGGGCGTACCCTAGCCCGGCCGTCCCTATTGAGTCGTCGAGGACCTGCTGGTCATGAATTGCCGTGAAGGCTGTGGCGCCTGCTGCATCGCTCCCTCCATCAGTTCACCGTTACCCGGGATGCCCAATGGCAAACCGGCGGGCGAACGCTGCCTGCACCTGTCGGTCGAACAGCTGTGCCAACTGTTCGGCCGACCGGAGCGCCCGGCCGTGTGCAGTGATTTCAAGGCGGATATCGATGTCTGCGGCACCGACCAGGCCGATGCGATCCGGTTGATCGGCTGGTGGGAGCAGATGACGGCGGCTTGATGGGCTTTACTATCGGAACTTCAACAATAAGGAATACAACAATGGGTTCGCTGAAACGAATGGCTGTGCTGTGCGGTTTTACCCTGGTATTTGCTGCCACTGCCCAGGCTGAGGATTGGCAGGTTGCCAAGGATGAAGACGGTATCAAGGTGTCCCTGATCGAAGTCGCTGGCTCCAAATACAAGGCCTATCGCGGTGTTACCGTGATCAAGGCGCCTGTCGCCAGGATCCAGGCCCTGCAGGAAGATGTGGCCGGCGCCTGCTCGTGGATTCATGAATGCAAATCCCAGAAGCTGGTGGACAAGAAAGGCGATGAGGCCTGGACCTACACCCAGTTCAAGGCGCCGTTCCCGGTGACCGATCGTGATTCGTACATCCATGTCACCACCACCAAGGACGCCGACGGCAGCGTAACCCGCAAGCTGCAGGGCGTGCCGACCTACAAGCCCGAAGAAAAAGGCTACGTGCGTGTCGCTCAGGTCGAGGGCTTCTGGAAACTGGTCCCTAAAGGCGCCAATGAGACGGAAGTCACCTACCAGGTACACACCGAGCCAGGCGGCAGCGTACCGTCGTGGCTGGCCAACAAGTTCGTGGTGGACGCGCCGTTCAACACCTTGAAAGCCCTGAAGGAACACGCTGAAAAATAACTGCGCTTGATCCGGTGCCTCCTGAGGTGAGTGGAACGTTTGCCGAGCCCTCAAGGTCCAGATAGATGTAAGCCCACACATGGGTTTTATCGAGGAGGCACCGATGCAAAAGTGGCAGATTACCTTCGTTGATGATCACGGCGTACAGTCCGTGGAGCAGTTCACCTGCGAGCACAAGCCCAGCCTCGAAGATGCGGCACACATGATTCGCAACAAGCTGGTGCCCGTGGCCGCCGAACTGGACCTCAACGACCTTGAGGGCCGCAAGCCCGAGCCAACGGTCAAGATCCTCAAAGACCAGAACAGTATTCAGATCCTCGACATCTCTCCCGCCGCCTGAACATTCCCTGTATGCCATTCAAGCACCTCTGGTGGAGGTGATAGCTTCGCGCTACTCTGCAAGTGAGATCAGCGAATGAATCGCTAAGGTCTGGTCTTGTCAGCTACATGCTTGTTTTCCTGCGGTGCTGTACCTGCCGTAGTACCCGCGCCAGTAGGGCGCGGGCTTTGGGAAGCACGGAAAGTCTATCCATCGGTTTGAGGAGGACGTTTCATGAGCACAGCCTATCAAGAAGACATCAGCACCAACGTTCTGCGCCGCATGAAAGAAGGCGGCTTCGACTTTTCACGGTTCCACCCCATTGAGTTCTACGCCATTTTCCCGGATGAGGAACGGGCGCGCAGGGCCGCGGGTGAATTTCGTGGTGAGTCCCTGAATGCCCAGGTCAGTGCGCGCGACGATGGCGCCTGGTACTTGGAACTGAGCAAGATCATGTTTGCAACCTACGATGGCATAGGAGACTTCGAGCAAGACTTTGAAGCGGTGGTCGAGCCGCTGGGCGGAATCATTGAAGGTTGGGGCGTCAAGCAGGAGGTGCGTGGGTTACCCATGTAGCGCCATTGTATGAGCAGCACAGCGTATCGGCTGGCCTTAGGGTCGGCCGATTTTGTTTGCGGTATATGAAGGTTTGTGGAACTTGCGCCGCTCTTTCTTGCACAAAAAAAAGCCACCCGTAGAAAAGGGTGGCTGAAAGGGAAGACCGAAGGAGCCGGTCGGTACACGAGTGATCACGGTACCGATTACGCAATGGTTAAAGCTGTAGGACATGTCCTGTTCAGCGGATGGGGGCGATTATCCGCACGCTTCGACGGGCAGTGAAATCAACTCTGACTATGCTGTTGATAGCCAAAGGCTGCATTGCCATGAAGCGTGCAGCAGGGCAGCGGGCATTCTGCGCACCAGGACGGTGCGATCAGTTCTTTGCTTATATTTAACCCACTGATTTTTAAGTGTTTATGCCGCTGGCACGGGCCTTGCGATGGTTCTTGCGTCCGGGTGACAAGGAGTACGGCATGATCCGCACTTATTACGACGAAATGTACGATGGGGCAGGGCAGGTTCGCCCTCACTACCGCGAGTTCGCCCGCTGGTTGGCCGACACCCCCGCTGAACTGCTGGCCCAGCGCCGGCGCGAAGCCGACTTGCTGTTTCACCGTGCCGGGATCACCTTCACGCTTTACGGCGACGAGCAGGGCACCGAGCGCCTGATTCCGTTCGACACCATCCCCCGCAGCATTCCCGCCAGCGAATGGCGGATGGTCGAGCGTGGCTGCATCCAGCGGGTCAAGGCGCTGAACATGTTTCTCGCCGACCTCTATCATGAACAACGCATCATCAAGGCCGGGATCATTCCCGCCGAACAGGTACTGGCCAACGAGCAATACCAGTTGGCGATGCAGGGGTTGAACCTGCACCGCGACCTGTATTCCCACATCTCCGGAGTCGACCTCGTACGCGATGGCGACGGCACCTACTACGTGCTGGAAGACAACCTGCGTACACCCAGCGGCGTGAGCTACATGCTCGAAGACCGCAAGATGATGATGCGCCTGTTCCCCGAGCTGTTCGCCGCCCAGCGCATCGCGCCGATCGATCATTACCCCAACCTGCTGCTCGATACCCTGAAAAGCGCCAGCCCCCTGGATAATCCCAGCGTCGTGGTACTGACCCCGGGACGCTTCAACAGCGCGTTTTTCGAGCATGCATTTTTAGCCCGGGAAATGGGGGTGGAGTTGGTGGAAGGCGCGGACCTGTTCGTGCGCGATGACCGTGTGTTCATGCGCACCACCGACGGCCCCAAAGCCGTAGACGTGATCTACCGTCGCCTCGACGACGCATTCCTCGACCCACTGGCCTTCAACCCCGACTCCATGCTCGGCGTGCCCGGCCTGCTGGCGGCCTATCGCTCGGGCAATGTGGTGCTGGCCAATGCCATCGGCACCGGGGTGGCGGATGACAAGTCGGTGTACCCCTTTGTCACCGAGATGATCCGATTTTACCTGGACGAGGAACCGATCCTGCAGAACGTTCCCACATTCCAGTGCCGTAAGCCCGACGAGTTGTCCCACGTGCTGGCCAACCTGCCAGACCTGGTGGTGAAGGAAACCCAGGGCTCCGGCGGCTACGGCATGCTGGTGGGCCCAGCGTCCACGGCGGCGGAAATCGAAGCCTTCCGCGCGCGTATCAAGGCCAAGCCCCACGCCTATATCGCGCAGCCAACCCTGTGCTTGTCCACCTGCCCGACCTTTGTCGAAAACGGCATTGCACCGCGCCATATCGACCTGCGCCCCTTCGTGTTATCCGGCAAGGAAACCCGTGTGGTGCCCGGCGGTTTGACCCGTGTCGCGCTGCGTGAAGGGTCGCTGGTGGTCAATTCGTCCCAGGGCGGCGGCACCAAAGACACCTGGGTGGTCGAGGACTGATGCCATGTTGAGTAGAACTGCCTCGGATTTGTACTGGATGTCGCGCTACCTGGAACGCGCGGAAAACCTCGCGCGCATGCTCGATGTCAGTTATTCGCTGTCGCTGATGCCACAGGATGGGCGCGGTGATGGCCTGCATGAACTGGCCATGCCGTTGTTGATCACCGGCACGCTGGATGATTACCGCGAGCGCCACGGCGAATTGCACGCCGAACGCCTGCTGCATTTCTTCGCACTGGATGCGGCCAACCCGGCCAGCATCTACAGTTGTCTCGGTGCCGCGCGGGCCAGCGCCCATGCTGTGCGTGGGCGAATCACTGCCGACATGTGGGAAAACATCAACGCAACCTGGCTGGAGATTCGCGAAATCTCACAGCAGGGCCTCAGCCGCTACGGCATGAGCCGGTTCTGCGAGTGGGTCAAGGAGCGTTCCCATCTGTTCCGGGGGGCGACCTACGGCACCATCATGCGCAATGACGCCTTCCGTTTTATTCGGCTGGGTACGTTTATCGAGCGCGCCGACAACACCCTGCGCCTGCTGGATGCGCGCTATGAAATGGCCGGTGACCAGGCCGAAGCGGTCACCGATGGCACTGCCCACGCCTACTATCAATGGAGTGCCTTGCTGCGCGCGTTATCGTCGTTCGAGGCCTACACCGAGATCTACCGCGACGCCCCAGGTGCCCGGCAAGTCGCGGAGCTGTTGCTGTTGCGCGCCGATGTACCGCGCTCCCTGCGGGCCTGCAGCGAAGAGATCGACCAGATCCTCGCCAGCCTGCCCGGCATCAATGGCCGTCCGGCCCAGCGCCTGGCGGCCGAGATGGACGCGCGCCTGCGGTTTACCGCGATCGATGAAATCCTCGAGGAAGGCCTGCATGCCTGGCTGACCGACTTTATCCCCTTGGTCCGCCAGTTGGGCGACGCCATCTACAGTTCCTACCTGGAGGCCGCATGAGACTCTCCATCAGCCACGAAACCACCTACCACTACGAAGACCAGGTACGCGCCAGCATCCAGTACCTGCGCCTCACGCCCCACGACAGCGAGCGCCAGCATGTGCTCAGTTGGCAACTGGACCTGCCTCGCCCGGTGCGCGCGCAGATCGACCCGTTCGGCAACATCCTGCACGTGCTGACCCTGGACGAACCCCACGACGCCATCATCATTGGCGCCCGTGGCCAGGTGGATATCGATGAGCTGCGTGAGGCTGAACACGAGAGCCAGTCAGCCTTTCCGTTCCTGCGCTGCACCCGCCTGACCGAGCCCGACGAAGCCCTGCGCGCCTTCGCGCAACAGCATTGCCACCAGCGTCGTGATCGCACGGCCCTGATCGACCTGATGCACGCCCTCAACCAGTCGATGGTCTACACGCCCGGCGCCACCGAAGTCGACACCTGCGCCGCCCAGGCCTTCGCAGGGCGGGCGGGGGTGTGCCAGGACCATACCCATGCGTTCCTGGCCTGCGCGCGCAGCCTGGGCATTCCTGCGCGGTATGTGTCGGGGTATTTGTACACGGAAGACAGTACTCACCTGGCCAGCCACGCCTGGGCAGAAGCCTGGCTGGATGACGCCTGGTACAGCTTTGACGTGACCAACCAACTGGCCCGGCCGGAGCGGCATTTGAAACTGGCCGTGGGCCTGGACTACCTCGACGCTTGCCCGGTACGCGGCATGCGCCGTGGCGGTGGGCATGAGCAGATGCATGCCAAGGTGTTCGTGGCGCCGACGCCGGTGGTCCTGGTCCAGCAGCAATAACCCGCTCGCCACCGAGATCAGGCTGGGTTCAGGGGTGTTGCTTACGCCCCGCCATATGCTTCAAGTACCCCACCAGCAATTCCAGCTCGCTGTCAGGCAACACGCTGGCGGCGAACGCTGGCATCTTCGCCTGCGGCCAGTGCCTCAGGCTCTGCGGGTCGCGGATATAGCGCTTGAGGAAGTCGCCGCTGAAATATTCCGTAGGGTTGTAGGGAACATTCAGGTCCGGCCCCACCTGTGCATCGCCGGCGCCATTGAGGCGGTGACAGGCCAGGCAGTTCTTTTGGAACAGCGCAAAGCCCTGGTTGACCGGATCATCCGCCGCCAACCTCGGGTCGGGCAACAGCGCCGGAAAACGTTCGGCCACCGTCTTCAACTGCTTGATCGCGGAGATCTGGAACGGCCACTGCTCCGGGCTGATATGCCCGGCCTGCGGATCGGTCCACACCAGGTAGAACGGCCCGGCACTCGGCTTGCCGTCTGCCAACGGGGGCCATGGGTGGTCCGGGTCTTCCACGGCCAGCCAGGCGCGGGCGCCGTTTTTTTGCAGCAACGGTGCCGCCGTCAGTTCGGCGGCGAAGCCATCCAGGGCAACGGCTTGCAGATGATTATCGGGCTGTAGGCCCGGCAGGAGCACTGCCAGCGGTACTGCGCGATAGGTCATGTTGCGCTTGTAGGAAACGTCATCGACGACCTGCACTGTCTGCGCATCCGGATGCTTGAGCAGGTCGGCGGTCTGCCAGGTCTTGCGGCTGTGATCCAGCTCGACGGTCAATTGCGCCGCCGAAGCGGGCAGGGCGAGCAACAAGGCAAGGAATGCGAAGAACGGTTTCAAGACGGCGGCCCCGTGTTAAGTGGCGATAGGGCCCACGATAGCGGAAAAGTGCAGGTAAAAAGGCAGCCCCTGCAACAGGATCGCTATGCACGAAGTCCCGGCAGGTGCTGCCAAAAGCGGTAATCCTGAGGTACAGAACAGGCTCAAGAAGAGGTCACCCAATGACCTTGGTCAAGTTGGGCAAGATCAGAATCAATGTGGTGGCGAACAGAATAAGTCCCGCCTGACGTACTTTCGAATGTTTGAACATGGCTGACTGCCTTTTGTTGTTATTCCTGAGCGTCAAATGCGTGCCGTTGAATATGAGTATCGCAATGTGACGTGTCGCTTTTCTTACAGCTGCTCCAGCAAAACCCGGCAGCAACTTCTTACTGATTGAACCTTAGAGCCCTCGTTCTGCGCGGCTTAGACCCATTTCATATCACCTGATCAGCATTTCAGCTTAAAAAGGCATGAGGCATAACGCCATCTTGGCGCCAATGCCTTGGCTAGACAGCTAAAACGATTAATCCAGCAATTACCTTAGGTGCCTACCGTTCGTCCGAGCGTGGCGGTCAAAAGCAATGAGCGCATCCGTCATTGAAACCGTGTCAATCGGGCCTAAGGTAAGGGCATTACTGCGCAATGGTTCGAGGATGTCATGACCCAAGCTTTGATCTTTGATGCGATACGCACCCCCCGCGGCAAAGGCAAGGCCGACGGTGCCCTGCACAGCATCAAGCCGGTAAACCTGGTGGCCGGCCTGCTCACCGCGCTGGGGCAACGCAACGACCTCGACACCCAGCAGGTGGATGACATCGTGCTCGGCTGCGTTACCCCCGTGGGCGACCAGGGCGCCGACATCGCCAAGACCGCCGCCCTGGTGGCGGACTGGGCCGTCAGCGTCGCCGGTGTACAGATCAACCGCTTCTGCGCCTCGGGCCTGGAGGCGGTTAACCTCGGCGCGATGAAAGTGCGTTCCGGCTTTGAGGACCTGGTGGTGGTCGGCGGCGTGGAGTCCATGTCCCGCGTGCCCATGGGCAGCGATGGCGGGGCCTGGGTGCTCGACCCGCAGACCAACATGCACAGCCACTTCACGCCCCAGGGTATCGGCGCCGATCTGATCGCCACCCTGGAAGGTTTCACCCGCGAGGATGTCGATACCTTTGCCCTACAGTCCCAGCAGAAAGCCGCCAGGGCGCGTGCAGACGGTTCCTTCAACAAGTCGTTGATCGCGGTGCAGGACCAGAACGGCATCGTGCTGCTGGACCATGATGAATTCATTCGCGCCGATTCCACCCTCGAAGGCCTGGGCAAGCTCAAGCCCAGCTTCGAAATGATGGGGCAGATGGGCTTCGACGCCACCGCGTTGCGGGTCTACAGCCATGTGGAACGCATCCACCACGTCCACACACCAGGCAACAGCTCCGGCATTGTCGACGGCGCCGCATTGATGTTGATCGGCTCCGAAGCGAAGGGCCGCGAGCTGGGCCTGCAACCGCGGGCGCGCATCGTCGCCACGGCCGTCACTAGCACCGACCCGACCATCATGCTCACAGGCCCGGCGCCGGCCACCCGTAAAGCGCTGGCCAAGGCCGGTTTGCGCGTAGAAGACATCGACCTGTTCGAGGTCAACGAAGCCTTTGCCTCGGTGGTGCTCAAGTTCATCAAGGACATGGGCATCGACGCCGAACGCGTCAACGTCAACGGCGGCTCCATCGCCATGGGCCACCCGTTGGGCGCCACGGGTTGCGCGATCCTCGGCACCCTGCTCGACGAACTGGAGGTGCGCCAGCAGCGCTACGGCCTGGCCACCCTGTGTGTCGGCGGCGGCATGGGCATCGCCACTATTATCGAACGCCTCTGAGCCCAAGGAATTTGTCATGACCGCTGCCATTCGTTACGAAAAAGGCCAGGACCAGATCGTGGTGCTGACCCTCGACATGCCCGGCCAGAGCGCCAACACCATGAACGCCGCGTACCGTGAGGCGATGGCGGCCACCGTCGCACGCCTGCAAGCGGAAAAGGACGACATTGCCGGCGTGGTTATCACCTCGGCGAAGAAGACCTTTTTCGCCGGCGGCGACCTCAATGAACTGATCAAGGTCGACAAGGCCCACGCCAAGGATTTCTACGCCAGCGTCCTGGTGTTGAAGGCGCAACTGCGCAGCCTGGAAACCCTCGGCAGGCCGGTGGTGGCCGCCATCAATGGCGCAGCCCTCGGCGGCGGTTGGGAGATCTGCCTGGCGTGTCACTACCGCGTCGTGCTGGATGACAAGTCGGTGCAGCTCGGTTTGCCGGAGGTCACCCTTGGCCTGCTGCCAGGCGGCGG
Source organism: Pseudomonas sp. S3E12 (assembly GCF_001702295.1). Classification (NCBI taxonomy): domain Bacteria; kingdom Pseudomonadati; phylum Pseudomonadota; class Gammaproteobacteria; order Pseudomonadales; family Pseudomonadaceae; genus Pseudomonas; species Pseudomonas sp. S3E12. The sequence continues at coordinate 466,315 of NZ_MBDT01000022.1, read as the reverse complement.
TGGCGTAGTGAGGATGGTGCGCATGCTGGGGCTGGAGAAGGCCTTGCCGTATTTGCTCGAAGGCAAGAAAGTCCGGCCCCGGCAAGCGCTGCAAGCCGGGTGGGTGGATGAGCTGGCGGCGGATCGCACGGAGCTGCTGGCCAAATCCCGCGCATGGATTCTCGCCAATCCGCAGGCCAGTCAGCCGTGGGACAACAAGGCCTATCAGATTCCCGGTGGTACGCCGTCTCACCCGAAAGTGGCGCAAATGCTCGCCATCGCACCGTCGATTTTGCGCAGCAAAACCAATGGCTGCTTCCCGGCCCCGGAGAAAATCCTCTGCGCCGCCGTGGAGGGCGCGCAGGTGGATTTCGACACCGCGCACGTGATTGAAACCCGCTACTTCACCGAATTGGTCACCGGGCAGGTGGCGAAAAACATGATTGGCACCTTCTGGTTCCAGCTCAATGAAATCAACGCCGGTAGCTCGCGGCCTCAGGGCTTTGCGCCTTACGTGACGCGTAAGGTCGGAGTGCTCGGCGCCGGGATGATGGGCGCGGGCATCGCCTATGTCAGCGCCTGTGCGGGCATCGAAGTCGTGCTCAAGGACATCAACCTGGCAGCCGCCGAGAAGGGCAAGGCACATTCGGCGGCGCTGTTGGACAAGAAGGTCAGCCGTGGGCAATTGACCGCCGAGCAGCGCGAAAGCACCCTCGCGCGGATTCATCCTACGGCTTCAGATACTGATCTGGTCGGCTGCGACCTGATCATCGAGGCCGTGTTCGAAGACCGCGAACTCAAGGCCAAGGTCTCGGCTGCCGCACACAGTGTGGTCGGCGCCGACGCGGTGATCGCCTCCAACACGTCCACCTTGCCCATCAGCGGCCTGGCCACGGCGGTGCCGGATCAAGGCAAGTTCATCGGCCTGCATTTCTTCAGCCCGGTGGACAAGATGCCCCTGGTGGAAATTATCAAGGGCGCCCGCACTTCGGACGAAACCCTGGCCCGAGGTTTCGATTTCGTCCTGCAAATCAAGAAAACTCCGATCGTGGTCAACGACAGCCGTGGGTTCTTCACCTCGCGGGTGTTCGGCACCTTCACCAATGAAGGCATCGCCATGTTGGGCGAAGGCGTGGCTGCGCCGATGATCGAGACCGAGGCGCGCAAGGCGGGTATGCCGGTGGGGCCGTTGGCGGTGTCCGACGAAGTGTCCCTCAGCCTGATGAGCCATATCCGCCAGCAGGCTGCCAAGGATCTGCAGGCGGAAGGTATAACAGTGCCGAGCCATCCGGCGACGGTGGTGATTGATCTGTTGGTGAACGAGTACAAACGCGCGGGCAAGGCGGCGGGGGGAGGTTTCTACGAGTACCCGGCGGGCGGGCAGAAGCATTTGTGGCCTGAATTGAAAGCGCGCTTTGAGCGAGCCGACCAGCAGATTTCAGCGCAGGATGTGCGCGACCGTTTGCTGTTCATCCAGGCCATCGAGACCGTGCGCTGCGTAGAGGAGGGTGTGTTGATGTCCACTGCCGACGCCAACGTGGGGTCGATCTTCGGGATCGGCTTTGCCGCCTGGAGTGGTGGCGCGTTGCAGTTTATCAACCAGTACGGCCTCAACGACTTTATCGCCCGCGCCCGCTACCTGGCCGAACAGTATGGGGAGCGGTTCTCGCCGCCGGCGTTGTTGCTCGACAAAGCGGCGCAGAACACGACCTTCTGACGGTTTTGGGCATGTACAGGGCTTGCCTTGTCAGGGTATTTCAAGGCAGGCTCTGGGGTGTGCATTATTCCCATCACCGTGTCAGGTATTTTTTATGTCGCTACGCGTCTGTATCCTGGAAACCGATATCCTGCGTCCAGGCTTGATCGATCAATACCAAGGCTACGGGCAGATGTTCAAGCGCCTGTTCTCCAAGCAGCCGATTGCCGCCGAATTTGTTGTGTACAACGTGGTGCAGGGCGAATACCCGTCGGACGACGAAGTGTTCGACGCCTACCTGGTGACCGGCAGCAAGGCGGATTCCTTCGGCACCGACCCCTGGATCCAGACCCTCAAGACCTACCTGCTCGAACGCTATGAGCGCGGCGATAAGTTGCTGGGCATCTGCTTCGGCCATCAATTGCTGGCGCTGCTGCTGGGCGGCAAGGCCGAGCGCGCGGGGCAGGGCTGGGGCATGGGCATTCACGATTACAAACTGGATACCCAGGCGCCGTGGATGAGCCCTGAAGTGCCAGAGCTGACGCTATTGATCAGCCACCAGGACCAGGTCACCACCTTGCCGGACAATGCCACGGTCATCGCCTCCAGCGAGTTTTGCCCGTTCGCCGCCTATCACATCGGCGACCAGGTGCTGTGCTTCCAGGGGCATCCGGAATTTATCCATGACTATTCCCGCGAGTTGCTGGAGATTCTTCAGACAACCCTGGGTGAAAAAGTCTACACAAACGGCGTGGCCAGCCTGGCGCGCGACCACCACGGCGTCACCGTGGCGGAATGGATGATGCGTTTCGTGGCGCACAAGCCTGAAGCCCGGGTTTAAAGCCAGCCCGAGCGTTTGAAACTGGCCCACAAGCCGGTGCAACCGAACGCAATAAACCCGAGCACCGCAAAATAGCCGTAGTGCCATTGCAGCTCGGGCATGTTCTGGAAGTTCATCCCATAAATCCCCGCCACCGCGGTGGGGAACGCCAGGATCGCCGCCCACGCGGCAAACTTGCGCTGCACCACGCTCTGGCGCGACGCTTCGAGCAATACACCGATCTCGATGGTCTGGCTGGCGATATCGCGCAGGGTGGTGAGGTCTTCCATCTGCCGCGTGACGTGGATCTGCACGTCACGGAAATACGGGCGCATGTTCTTGTCGATAAACGGGAAGCTCAGCTTCTGCAGTTCCTGGCTGATCTCCACCATCGGCGCCACATAGCGCTTGAGTCGCAGCACGTCGCGGCGCAGGCCATGGATCTTCTGGATATCGCGCTCGCTCAGCGAGCTGCACAGCACGTTGTGCTCCAGTTCATCGATCTCGGCGTGGATCGCCTCGCTGACCGGCTGGTAGTTCTCGGTGACAAAATCCAGCAGGGCATAGAGTACGAAATCTTCCCCATGCTCCAGCAATAATGGCCGTGCCTCACAGCGTTGCCGAACAAAGCCGTAGGACGCCGAGTGGCCGTTGCGCGCAGTGATGATGTAGCCGTTGCCGGCGAAGATATGGGTCTCGATAAACTCCAGCTTGCCGTTCTCGCGCACCGGTGAATAAGTGACGATAAACAGTGCGTCGCCGAAGGTTTCCAGCTTGGGGCGGCTGTGTTTTTCCAGGGCATCTTCGATGGCCAGTTCATGCAGGTTGAACTGGCGTTGCAGGTTGGCCAACTCCTGGGCGTTGGGCTCTTCCAGGCCGATCCACACAAAGTGCCCGGGTTTTGCGGCCCAGGCCGCGCCTTCGTCGAGGGTGATATCAGTGACTTTCTTTCCGGCGCTGTACACGGCGGCCGCAACAACTCTACCCATGGTGCTGATCACTTCTTATTAGGAGGACAGGTGTTGGGCAGCTTAGCTTGAATGACGTTCCGTTGCGGCGTTTGCAGGTGCTCGCTTTTTGTGACGAGCAAGCTTGTTTGCGTGGGTAGGCCAGGCCCCCCGGAAGGTGTTCAGGCAGATTGCACTTCGCGATCCATCGCTGTAATGCACTCATCCATCTGCGCCTGACAGGTCTGCATCAACCGCGGGATGTCATCCGAAGTCAGGCCCACAGTCGGAATCGGCGGCAGCGAGCGTATGAGCACATCACCGCTGTTCCAGCGATTGAGCTTCATATGGGTGACGTAATTGCTGACACACACCGGCACGATGGGCACGCCAGCGGCGATGGCCATATGAAACGCGCCTTTCTTGAACGGCAACAGGCCTTTGCCCAGGTTGCGCGTGCCTTCCGGAAACACCCAGATCGACGTGTCCTGATGCTGCAACGTATGAGTGGTGGTGAGCATCGCGCGACGTGCCTTGTGCGCATTGCCGCGGTCGATCAGCACATTGCCCGCCAGCCAGAACAACTGGCCGAACAGCGGTACCCATTTCAGGCTTTTTTTGGCGATACACACAGTGCGATGGGGCACCACGGTGCCCAGCACAAACAGGTCATAGTTGGACTGGTGGTTGGCGATGATCACGCACGTACCAGGTTTGTTGCGCAGGGAGTCGACATCGGTCTTCACCTTCAGCCGCAGGATCCACGTGGCCGGCAGCGCATAGAGGCGCGCACACAAGCGACTGTTGTCCGGGTTGAATGGCCGGCAGGCCCCGAGCAGTACGCCCAGTACACCGGCCACCATAAAGTGCAGGCCCATCAATAACATGCGTAACAGAAAAAGCATCGACACGGCCCATCGGGATAAAAGGTGGCGCAGTGTACGGATGTGCACTGAATTCGGCAATTACCCGTAAAGAGGTAGGAGATAGGCGATGTTTAAGCACATGTTTCAACATGTGCCGATATAGGCAGGCTAGAGCGGCTAAAGATGTTTCGGATTCATTTGTACGAAAAAGCCCGACGCAAGGTCGGGCTTCGATGTTTCGGTTGTAGGTATTAACTCAGGATATGGCCCTGATCCTGGATGATTGCCTCATCCAACGCCTCCAGCAGCGCCTTACGCACTTTCAGCTTGGTGTGCTTATGGGCATTCATATTCAGCTTCTTCAACTGACGTGCCGCTTCCAGCGCCGCCGCCTGCAGCTCTTCAGGTGCCACCACCTTGTCGAGGAAGCCGGCCTGCAACGCGCCTTGCGGGTCAAACATCTCGGCATTGATCACCGACCGATGAAACGCCGACTTACGCAGACGGTCCCGCGCCAACTCGATACCGGCGTGGTGCATGGTCATGCCGATCGCCACCTCATTCAGGCCAATACTGAACGGGCCTTCCACCCCAATCCGATAATCTGCCGACAACAACAGGAAAGCCCCCTTTGCCACCGCATGCCCAGGGCACGCCACAATCACCGGAAACGGGTGGGACAACAGGCGACGCGCCAACGTCGAACCCGACGTCACCAGGCCGATGGCTTCTTTAGGGCCGGCCGTCATCACCTTCAAATCATAACCACCCGACAGAATCCCCGGCGTGCCGGTGATCACCACCACCGCCCGATCTTTCTCGGCCTGGTCCAGCGCTGTATTGAACGCACTGACCACATCCGGAGAAATGGCATTCACCTTGCCGTTGCTCAGGGTCAGGGTCGCGATACCGTCTTCGAGGTGGTAAGCAATCAACTCACTCATGACGCGGTTCCTTGTAGGATTTGTTATAGAGAGGCTGTTTATAAAGGCGCATGCGCAGACGTTACCCACCACGCCCGCCCCGGTAAAGCGCCGTGACTGACTACCCAGTCAGACTTTCCCCGCAGGGAGAGCACTGGAAGGCCTGGGGCAGGGCGCAACACCGACCCCAGACACAGGCCGCCCATGCCCAAGAATGGCAGAATCACCACCCCTTGCCGGGCGCATCCCGGCATAGCCGTCTAACCGCATGAAAATTCTGAAAAAAACCTTTGCCATCAGAAAGGCTTTCGACTACATTAGCGCGCCTCGACAGACTGAACTGGTTTGACGAGATACGGTGAAGTGTCCGAGTGGCTTAAGGAGCACGCCTGGAAAGTGTGTATACAAGAAATTGTATCGAGAGTTCGAATCTCTCCTTCACCGCCAAATTCGATGTAAACAAAACCCCTGGTTTCTAAAGAAACCAGGGGTTTTGTGATTTCTGGGGTTTGAAACACTAACCTAATTCAAATCATTCGCTTGGTGTATCCATCCTTCGCCCTATGACGTCCAGCAAGTCACACCCATCGCGTAACGGGATTGAGCACAGTAAGGCAAAATCGCTGAGTACGACCGCATCGCTATTTATTTCACCGCGCAGCGCAAGGTTCTCTAGGACCTGTGTCACGGCACGCAGTCGATAGGTCGCGGCGTCGAGGAGGATTTCCAGTGGTGCGGTTGTATCGACAAAAAGCGCAGGTGTGGCACTGTCATTGCTGGTTAGGGCCATGTATTGGTTCATATGTGGAGCTCCGGTTGTCGAAGGGTAGCAACCACACATTTGTCGCCAAACAAAAGGGTGGCAGCTGTACGCAGGTTGGCGAACCGGGACAATCGGAAAAACCGGCAGACCCGAAGGTCTCCCACGCACAGCTACCATCGAGCAGCTTATTGCGCGCAGAAGCATCCCGCAAATCGCCGGGAGGCATCTGTCGATTTATCCTCGAGTCGCCAAACCCGATCGCCATTTCAGCGACCGAGGGACTATAGGCTGGGTGCTTTTGAAGTGGGAGAGTGGCGCTTCTGAGTGACTTGTAGGAAGTTGCTCAAATCTATTGTTGCTGCGCAATAGATCACCCCCCTCAATGCCTATGCCGATGATGCACATCCGGAAAATGCGCATGGCTGTGCCTCAGCGGACTGTGCACATGCACATGGCTATGGGGTTGCGCCGGATCCCACGAAAACCCGTGCTCATGCTGATGATGTTCATCATGCACATGCCGATGCCCGTGTTCCGTCGCGTCATGCTGATGTTCATGGGCATGCCGCTCCGTCAGGTGCAGCCAAACCCCCACGGCCATCAACGCTGAAGCAATCCAGAACGCCAGCGTCACTGACTCACCCAACAACAGCACCGCGATCGCGGCCCCCAGGAACGGCGCAGTCGAAAAATACGCCCCCGTGCGTGCACTGCCCAGTCCGCGCAACGCCAGTACGAACATCACCAGGCTGATGCCATAGCCCAGAAAGCCAACCAGCAAGATAGGCGCCAGCTGCGCCATGCCCGGAATCTGCGCCCCGAGATAAAGCGCCAACCCGCCATTCACCAGCCCCGCAATCAATCCCTTGGCCCCGGCGATAAACAGCGCGTCCGATGCAGACACCTTGCGTGTCAGGTTGTTATCGATCCCCCAGCACAGGCACGCCACGGCAACCGCCAGTGGCCCCGTCCAGTCATGGCTGGTGCCACCGCCGTCGGCCCCCGACAGCACCACGCCGCCCAGCACGATGGCGATCATCCCCAGGACGATGCGACGGTCGGCGTTTTCCCTGAACACGACCCAGGCGATAACGGCGGTCAGCACCGATTCCAGGTTGAGCATCAGGGAGGCGGTAGCGCCGGCGGTGCGGGTCAGGCCGAACATCAACGCGACGGGCCCGAGGATGCCGCCGAATGCGATGGCGCCGAGCAGCCAGGGCCATTCCGAAGGGGTTAGCCCGGAGGGTTTCCAGCCGCGATCACGAATAACGCGCACACCCGCGAGGCCGACGCCACTGCCAAGATAGAGCAGGCCGGCGAGCAGCACGGGCGAGAGGCCCAGGCCGAGGTGCTTGGCGAGCGGGGTGCTGGCGCCGAACAGGGCGGCGGCGGCGAGTGCGTAGAAGATACTGAGGTTCATGGGCCATCCTCGAAAGGTTGGCCCATGATACGTCGCGGGCTCAGGTTAAAGCTTGGGCGATTTGGGCAACGTCATCTTCAGGCTTGCACATACACCCACGCCGTCAGCCCGGACGCCAACGTCACAGCCATGCGCTTGTAGTCCGCCACTTCATACGCATCCGCCGCCGCCAGTTCCTGCTCGGAAATCTGAAACACCATCCCCTCAATACGCGCCCCCGCCTCGGTGGTAGGTTGCACAATCGGGTGATGGGTCTTGCCACTGCTGGCCAGTACCTGCGGGTCGGTGATTTCTACCCAGCTTTGCGCGTAGCCCAGCATTGCATCGTGTCGGCCCGCCAGTTCCCGCCCGAAGTTGGCCAGTTGCACGGTTTTGTCCTGCAATGTGCCGTAGGAAAACAACAGCACAGAGTGTTCAGTGGAGCGTTCCATTTCTGTTCCTTTAACGGTCAGGCGAGTAAGTCTTCATAGAAGGCGCCATAGGGCTTGGTCGGGTGGGCGATCTGGATTTCCAGGATCCACAGCCCTGCATTCGGGTAGTGTTCGAAGTCACCCAGGTCGCCGCCACGGTGGATGGCGTGGGGAAAGTCGCTGACGCGATGGCCCTTGATGTCCAGGTTCAGTTGCCAGCCCATGGCCTGGGCCTGTTCTTCGGCATAGCGGTAAAGCTCCAGGCCGACGACCTGGTCGTTTTTCCAGCGCGCTTGCACGCGGTCGAACAGCGCCTTGGCGGCGTGGGCGCAGGCGATCATGTCCGCGTCGTTGCCGGTGGCGAAGGTCGCGCCGGCATCGCCTTCGTGGCCTTGCCACACGGCGCCCATGTCGATGAAGAAAATGTCGTTGTCGCCCAGCACCGGATCGCCATCGGAGCGCTGCTTGAAGGTCTTGAGGGTGTTGGCGCCGAAGCGCACCAGCAGCGGGTGCCAGATGCGTTGCATGTCGAGCTCGGCAAGCACGTGCTTGCCCAATTCGCGCGCTTCGGATTCCAGCATGCCGGGGCGGATGCGCTGGGCGAGGTGGTCGATGGCTTGCCAGGTCATGGCCTGGGCATAGCGCATGGATTCAATGCTGTAGGCGGCGCCCACGGCTTCTTTGGGTTGTGCGGACACCGGTCTCTCCTTGGGTGGCGTTATGCCATTTACTATATAGCGATGAGTGCAACGCGCCCAAGTAAAATTGCTAGATATGCAGCCAGGCCAGGCTACCTAGCACCACCGCCACACCCGCCGCCGTATAGGACATGCGCTTCAACCATTCCCTTCTCGTCAACAACGTAATCGCCGCCAGCGAAATCGCGATCTGAATCGCGGTCATCGCCTGGGCCCAGCGATGGTGCTGGTGCAGAGCCTGCTCGGATTTTTCATCCCATTCCTTTGAGGTCGCTTCCAGTTTTTCCGCTTGCTTGCGTACCTCTTCCTTCTGGCTTTTGTAGCGCTCGATCTCATCCTTGTAATGGGCGGCATCCACACCGGGAATATGGGTCGCGAGTTCCGCCAGGTTCTGTCGGCTGGACTTGGCCTGGTAGTAGTTCCATTGGTTGGCGGCGTCGGTCTTGATGATGGCTGCGTTGTTCTTGTCCATCGCCGCTTCGCTCTCGGTGGAGCCGGCCTGGTAGCTGAGCATGGCGCCGAGGGTGGCCATCAGCGCGGTCATGACGGCGATGCGGCTGGCGAAACTGTCCCCACGGCCGTGGGCGTGTTCGGTGGTGTGTTCAAGGTGTTTTTCGTGAGGGCTGGGGACTTCGAAGGCTTCGGACATGGTGGCGCCGGTGAAGGGACTGAGGGAGTCTGATTCTTCACCAGTGAAGCTGTCTCAAGCCTGTACGTAACGCCGGATCAAGCGCACATACACCGCAATATTGATCGCCAGCACCAACGCGCCCAGGCCCAGCTGGATCTGTGGCGTCAGTCCGGCCGGGTAGATCAGTGTGAGGATGTAATGCTCGATAAACCCACCGCCATAACCGTCCTGCCCGGCGAGGTGGCGGAACAGGTTTTCCCAGCGGGTCAGCGGGCAGGACAGGTGGAACACTTCGACCGCCACGCCCCACGCAGCGGCGGGCAGGTGCAGCCAGATAACCGGGTGCCATTTCAGGGCCAGCAGCCCACCAAACAGTACGAACAGGATGAAACACAGGTGGAACAGCACGAGGCTGTCTGCGGCTAGACGATAGAGCATTGGGTTTCGCTTTTAAGTGGCTGGAAGGCGCGGACTGTCCCGGTTGACCTTATAGCTCGAGCTGAGCGGCGTTAATGCCAAATGCCTTGGCAATCTTTTCCCGCGTCGTCCGGCGAGGTTTGTTCACCGCCTCTTGCTGGGCAAATGCGGATTGGGAAATGCCCAGGCGTTGGGCGACTTCTTCCTGGGTCAGGTTCAGATGTTCGCGCCAGGCTCGGATCGGAGTGGCTCCATCTACCAGGCGGCTGACGACCGCGTGGGGAATGAGGTTTGGATCGTTCTGCCGGGCCAGATAGTGTTCATAAGGGATCACCACGAACGCTGGCTTGCCCTCCGTATTGTGGATGATCTGTATGGCTGTAGGTTCGCTCGTCACGTTTCTTGACCTCTTGAATGCTAACTACCTGGATATTGCCGTCCCAGTCGAAAAGGACTCGGTAATGGCCCACCCTTAATCGGTAACCGTGGGGTGGTTGACCAAAGCCTTGACATTGACTGCCTCGGGCATGCGTTCAAGCGCGAAGACGGCATCGCGTACTTGTTGCTGATGATACGAATGCAATCGAAGCAATTGCTTGACGGCTTTTCGGGGCCAGTGGATTGAGTTCATCAGAGGCTAATAAGTCTTTTATAAGGTTTGCAAGGGGTATTTTTCAAAGACGAGCCTTCGGCCGAACGCTCTGTTCCTACAAAACCTAGACGGTCGCATGGCATGCGAGCGAGTAAAACTGTTGCGCGCTATGAATCACTGATCGCACACAGATTGCAGGCTTGTGCCGACTCAATACCTGGCCGCGAAGGTTGCTTGCAGGCAACCCAGGCCGTTATTGTGCTGAATCCATTTAGTCCTTCCTCCAGGGTTTGTAGTGATGAATGCACCGCGTACCGCAGTCGGTCCGATCAAGGCCGTGATTTTCGATATGGACGGGTTATTGCTGGATACGGAAGGCATCTACACCGAAGTCACGCAGATCATCGCTGAACGCTACGGCCGAACCTACGACTGGGGCATCAAGCAGCACATCATCGGGCGCGGCGCCCAGGATTTGGCCGACTATGTGGTCAAGGCGCTGGACCTGCCGATTACCCCGGCTGAATTCCTCGAGATTCGCGAGCCGTTGATGAGCGAGCGCTTTCCCAAGGCCTTGGGCATGCCTGGCGCGGAGGCGCTGGTGCGGCACTTGAAGGCGCACAACATACCGATTGCCGTGGGCACCAGTTCGTCGCGCAATTCGTTTGGCCACAAGACCACCCTGCACCGCGAGTGGTTTGGTTTGTTCGACACCATCGTCACCGCTGACGACCCGGAAGTCGGCGCCGCCAAGCCTGCGCCGGACATCTTCCTTACCGCCGCGCGCCGCCTGGGCGTTGCGCCCGAGGATTGCCTGGTGTTCGAAGACTCGCCGTTTGGTGTGACGGCGGCGAAGGCCGCCCATATGACTGCCATCGCCGTGCCCGATGAGGCCATGGCCGACAGCAAGTACCAGCATGCCGACCAGATCATCCGCAAGCTTGCGGATTTCGACCTGGCGGCCTATGGCCTGCCGCCCATCTCCTGAACCAACAAGGTCAACCTGTGGGAGGGGGCAAGCCGCTCCCACATTGCTTAAGCGCTGAAGCCACCATCGATAGTCAGGCTGGCACCGGTGATATACCCCGCTTCCGGCCCGGCCAGATACGCCACAAAACTGGCAATCTCTTCCACATGCCCGTAACGCCCCACCGCCATCAACCCGATCAGGCTCTCGGCGAAATCACTGTTTGCCGGGTTCATATCGGTGTCCACCGGCCCAGGCTGCACGTTATTGATCGTGATGCCACGCGGTCCAAGATCCCGCGCCAAACCCTTGGTCAAACCGACCAGCGCCGCCTTGCTCATTGCGTATGGGCCACCACCGCCAAACGGCATGCGTTCGGCATTGGTGCTGCCGATGTTGATCACCCGGCCACCTTCACCCATATGCCTGGCGGCTTCCTGGGTGGCGATAAACACGCTGCGTACGTTGATCGCCAGGGTCTGGTCGAAGTCTTCCAGCTTGAAGTCTTCCAGCGGTGCGATGGCCAGCACGCCGGCGTTATTCACCAGGATGTCCAGGCGGCCAAAGGCTTCCACGGTGGCGTTGACCGCGTTGCGGATCGCAGTGGCATCGGCGCTGTCGGCGTGAATCGCCAGGGCTTTGCCGCCTTCGCTGATCACGCTGTGCTGCAGGGCTTCAGCCTTGGCGGCCGAGCTGACGTAGGTAAAGGCAACGGCTGCACCCTGTGCGGCCAGGCGCTTGACGATGGCGGCGCCGATGCCGCGGGAACCGCCTTGGATCAAGGCGACTTTGCCGCTGAGGTTGTGTGTGGTCATGTCGATCTCCTGGTTATTCAAGGCGCAATGCCTTGTTGTTGGATCCGAGTATCGACCTCGCTCGCCGCTGCCGGTAGACCGTGATTGCTATAGTCTGTGTAAACCAAAAGTTTAGAGTGGGGCGACATGGAAAGCTTTGGCAGTATCGAATGCTTTGTGCGCAGCGCTGAAGGTGGCAGCTTTGCCGAGGCCGCCCGGCACCTGAGCCTGACCCCGGCGGCGGTCGGCAAAAGCGTCGCCAAGCTCGAAGCGCGCCTCGGCGTGCGGCTGTTCCAGCGCAGCACCCGGCGCCTGGCCCTGACCGAAGCCGGCAAGCTGTTCCTGGCCGAAGTCAGCGGCAGCCTCACCACCATCCAGAATGCCGTGGCTAACCTGGCCAGCGCCGAAGGGCGGCCGGTGGGCACGCTCAAGGTCAGCATGGGCACGGTGTTTGGCAATCGCTACGTGGTGCCGTTGCTGGGGGCGTTCATGGCGCGCTTTCCGGATATCAGCCCGGACTGGCATTTCGACAACCGCCAGGTGGACCTGATCGGCCAGGGCTTCGATGCCGCCATCGGTGGCGGTTTTGAGCTGCCTCAAGGGGTGGTGGCGCGCAAGCTGGCGCCGGCGCATCGGGTGTTGGTGGCCTCGCCGGATTACCTGGCGCAGCGCCCGCCGGTGCGCGAGCCCGAAGACTTGTCGCGCTGCAAGGGCATTCTGATCCGCTCGCCGCAAACCGGGCGTATCCGTTCCTGGCAGTTGACCAGTGTCGAACGTGAACACCGCCCGCTGGTGCTCAAGCCCGGCATGACCATGAGCGACTCCGAAGCCGCCTGCTGTGCCAGCGCCCAAGGCCTGGGGATTGCGCTGGTGAGCATGCCCATGGCCGTGCCGTTCCTCGACAGCGGCGAGGTGGTAAGGGTGTTGCCCGGCTGGTGTGTCGACGACGGCAATATTTCCATCTACTACGCCGAGCACAAACTGCTGCCCGGCAAGACCCGGGCGTTTGTGGATTTCATCATCGAGCAGTTTGCCGAGAGGAAGCTGGGCCAGAGGTTCAGCGCAATCTGAAAGCAGGTGCCGGTCAGTGGCCGAACCGAGTCGGCCAGCCAATCACCTGCTTCGGCCGTGGCGTCGCGTAAGTGCGGATCTTCGACGTCGACAACCCCAGCCGCACCAGGGATTCGGCAATGGTCACCGCCGCCGTCACCCCATCCACCACCGGCACCCCGGTGCGCTGGCGAATCTGCTCATCCAGCCCGGCCATGCCGCCGCAACCCAGGCAGATCACTTCGGCCTTGTCTTCGTGGATGGCCAGTTCCGCCTGGCGCACGATGGCTTCCATGGCGGCCAGCGGGTCTTCTTCCAGCTGCAGCACCGCCATGCCGCTGGCGCGCACTGAGGCGCAGCGCTGGTACAGGCCGGCGAGTTTCAGGCGGTCTTCGATCAGCGGCACGGTGCGGTCCAGGGTGGTCACCACTGAATAGGCATGGCCCAGGAACATTGCGGTGCTGGCCGCCGCTTCGGTGATGTCCACTACCGGCACATTCAATAGTTCCTGCAAACCTTCCCGGCCGTGCTCGCCGTAGCCGGCCTGGATCACCGCATCGAAGGGTTGGTCGTAGGCCATCACCCGGTCCATCACGGCGATGGCGGCCAGGTAGCTTTCAAAGTTGCCCTCCACCGATTCCGCGCCGAAGTAGGGCGTGAGCCCGACAATCTCGGTGCCCGGCGAGGCCACGGACCGCGCCTGTTGAGCGATGGTTTCAGTGATGGATTCGGTGGTGTTGACGTTGACCACGAGGATGCGCATGGAAGGTCCTTACTCAGTGACTGACGTTATCGACGGCAATGCTTTCGCCGCTGACATCGGCGTAGAACGGCTGGCGCTTGGCGATCAGCAGGTACAGCAACCCTGCAATACCGGCGCCAAACAACCAGGAAAACGGTGAGACGCTGGCAAAACCGGGCAACAGCGCCAGCAGGATGGCGATCACGGCTGCAGGAATAAACGCCGCCACGGCACGCATATTCACCCCGCGGCTGTAGTAATAAACGCCATTCGGGTTTTCGCTATACAGCTGCGGCACGTCCACCTGGCTTTTACGAATCAGCCAGTAATCGACCATGATCACCCCGTACAGCGGCCCCAGCAGCGCGCCCAGGCCGGAGAGGAAATACACGATCACCAAGGGGCTGTTGTAGAGGTTCCATGGCAGGATCAGTACGGCCACGGTGGCGCTGATCAAGCCGGCGCGGCGGAAGTTCAGGTATTTGGGGGCCAGGTTGCTCAGCACAAAGGCCGGCGCGACGAAGTTGGCCATGATGTTCACCGCCACGGTGACGATCAGGAACGCCAGGCAGCCCAGCACGAGAAAGAAGGTATTGGGGATGGCGGCGATGATTTCAGTCGGGCTTTCGATCACCCGGCCATTGAGTTGGAATTGACCGCCGCACAGCAGCACGGTGATGGCCGCGAACACCAGGATATTCACCGGCAGGCCCCAAAAGTTGCCGACGAGGATGGTCTTGCGGCACGGCGAAGAGCGCGCGAAGTCGCAGAAGTTGAGGATCAGCGTGCCATAGATCGCCAGCCACAACGCGCCACCGGCAAAGATATTGCGCCACATCTCGCCGCCGCTCAGCGGTTCACGGATCGACCAGGCAATGTTGCCGCCGGCCTGGAAGTACATCCAGCCGGCCAGCGCCGCCACCGTCAGCAGAATCACCGGTCCGGCGAAGCCTTCATAGCGGCGCACCATCTCCATGCCATAGGCCAGGATCACCAGTTGCACGAACCAGATCGCCACGAAACAGGCCCAACCCAGGGTCGATAATCCCAGGATCGAGTTGTGGTCATAGTCGGCAAAGCCCGGATGAATCGCCGTCAACAGTACGCGGAACACCACCGACGCCAGGTACGTCTGGATACCGAACCAGGCAATCGCGATTACGGCGCGGATCAACGCCGGGATCTGCGCGCCGTGAATGCCGAAGCTGATGCGGCTGATCACCGGAAACGGCACGCCGGTCTTCTGGCCCATATACCCCGACAGGTTCATGAAGAAGTACACCAGCGCCGCGCCGATGCCCAGGGACAACAGGATCTGCCAGCCGCCCAGGCCCAGCGCATAGAGGCCGATGGCGAACGAATAGTTGGCGATGTTGTGCACGTCATTGGTCCACAGCGCGAAGATGCTGTAGCGCCCCCAACGTCGGCCTTCGACCTTGGTGGGCGCCAGGTCCTTGTTGTGCAGGCGCGGGCTGAGCACCAGGGGGCCGGGGCTTGCGGCGTCCGGGTTCAGGGCGGAGGAGGGTAGATCCAGTGCGATGTTATTCGGGAGGCTTGTACGCATTCCGGCAGGCTCCAGCGCATCTGCTGAGGCGCTGCAGATGGCAAAGTGTATGTAGGTTTTGTATTTATTGTATACAAAGCGTATTTCACCTTAAGCCACATGCGTGCCAGCTTTGGATCTATGAAAGTCCTGGGTAATTTCGTTTTTATAGGTTGGTTGAATAACTGGCTGAATTTGAAGAAATATAAATTGACCGATTGAACAGCTATTTATTTTTGCGTTGTCAGCCTGTGATTCGCCAGGTCAATCGAGGGGAGGGGAGAGGTGTTACGTTATGGTGCGGCTGAAGAGAAATTGCACACATAAATGGCACCGATGGTTACATCTATGTGTACATCTCTAACACTCAACCCAAAACAAAATGAGGGAGGGGGCTTGCCCTAATGCCAGTCAGTTAAGCGTACATCGCCTCCTGTAGGAGCGTGCTCGCGAAAAACGTCAACGATAACGCGTGCTTCCTGAATGAACGCGGCGCCTGTGAGTTTTTCGCGAGCAAGCTCGCTCCTACAAAAAGCCTTAACTGACTGGCATCAGGGCAAGCCCCCTCCCGCATTTTTTACAGCATCAACTTCAAGCCTTGCTGATGATATTCCCGGCATGCAGCCCGCATTCCTTCTGCGTGGCTTCTTCCCACCACCAGCGCCCTTCGCGCTCGTGCTGGTTCGGCAGCACAGGCCGGGTGCACGGCTCACAGCCGATGCTGATAAAGCCGCGCTCATGCAGGCTGTTGTACGGCAGCTCCAGCATGCGGATGTAACCCCAGATCTCCTCGCTGGTCATCTGCGCCAGCGGGTTGAACTTGTACAGGGTACGTTCCGGGGTGGAGAAGGCCGTGTCGATTTCCAGCGCCGCCACCTGGCTGCGGGTGCCCGGGCTCTGGTCGCGGCGTTGGCCGGTGGCCCAGGCGCTGACGCCGGAAAGCTTGCGGCGCAGCGGTTCGATCTTGCGCACGCCGCAGCATTCGCCATGGCCGTCCTTGTAGAAGCTGAACAGGCCTTTTTCCTTGACGAAGGGTTCCAGCTTGCTCTGGTCCGGCGAGATCAGTTCGATATCGATCTTGTAGAACTCGCGCACCTGCTCGATAAACCGGTAGGTCTCCGGGTGCAGGCGGCCAGTGTCGAGGCTGAACACCTTGACGTTCTTGTTCAGCTTCCAGGCCATGTCCACCAGCACCACATCCTCGGCACCGCTGAAGGAAATCCACAGGTCATCACCGAACTGGCTGAACGCCAGCTTGAGAATGTCCTGGGCAGACTTGTTGGCATAAGTCGTGGCGAGTTCAACGACGTCGAAGGCTTGGTTCATCAGGACGGTTCCTACAGTTCAATGGCGCTGAGCGCTCTATAGGGGAGCGATGGTATCAAAATCCGCCCTGCGTTGCGGCGGCGGGCTTGAATCGCTAGAGTTCGGCAGTCCTTTTGCTCGCTCAACCAACAACATCTAATGGGAGTGTCTTGTGGAAATTGCCTGTCTCGACCTGGAAGGGGTGCTGGTGCCGGAAATCTGGATCGCCTTCGCCGAAAAAACCGGTATTGAATCCCTGCGGGCCACCACCCGGGACATTCCCGACTACGACGTGCTGATGAAGCAGCGTCTACGCATCCTCGACGAACACGGGCTCAAGCTCGCCGACATCCAGGAAGTGATCGCGACCCTCAAGCCGCTGGACGGCGCCATCGAGTTCGTCAACTGGCTGCGCGAGCGCTTCCAGGTGGTGATCCTGTCCGACACCTTCTACGAATTCTCCCAGCCGCTGATGCGCCAGCTGGGCTTCCCGACCTTGTTGTGCCACCGTCTCATCACCGACGAAAACGACCGCGTGGTCAGCTATCAACTGCGCCAGAAAGACCCCAAGCGCCAGTCGGTATTGGCGTTCAAGACCCTCTACTACCGCGTGATCGCCGCGGGCGACTCCTACAACGACACCACCATGTTGGGCGAGGCCGACCGTGGGATTCTGTTCCATGCGCCGGACAATGTGATTCGAGAGTTCCCGCAATTCCCGGCGGTGCATACGTTTGAGGATTTGAAGAAAGAGTTCATCAGGGCGTCGAATCGGCAGTTGAGCCTGTAATTTCTTTCGGTCCGGCTGAGGGCCCTATCGGGGGCTTGCTCCCGATGGGGAAGGTAGCGCCACTACCATGTTTCTGTCAGCTCCCTGCAAGCAACCGCTCATAAGGAATACTCAAGCCTTCATGCAGCCGCTTGATCATCGACAGGCTCAGCTTGCGCTTGTGGTTCAACACCTCTGACACCCGTCCGCTGGTGCCGATAAATGGCTCCAGGTCGCGGGCGGTCATGCCCAGTTGCTCCATGCGAAATTTAATGGCTTCCACCGGATCAGAAGGTGGCATTGGGTAATGTTCGGCTTCGTACTTCTCAATGAGTACTGCAAGAATTTCCAGCTCATCGCCTTCAGTCGAGCCGATGTCCGCTCCCCAGAGCTGCTGCACCCGCGCGAGTGCCGCAGTGAGGTCTTCCTGGGAGTATATGGGTTTGATGTTCATTACACGGTCTCCGCATTGATCTGGTCGTAGTGCCCATGAGTTCCTACGAACCATATGAACCCAAGCTGTCGCTGGTAATCGATCGCCATGATCACTCGATATTTGTTGCCGCCCACGTTGAATACAACCCCTGCCACCTTTGAGAATGCTCGCGGTCCTGAGCGCTGCCTTGAGTGCTTGTGGCGTAGGGTAAATGGCCTTTTCCATATGCCGATACAGTTCAATAAGCGGCGCTTTTGCATCGATATAGGCGGGTTGGCTTTCCCAGAATATTCGTAAGGTCGATAGGGCGATTATCCGCATCGCTGCAACCTCCCAATTTGGGAGATGATAGGCGCGGTTGAGAGAGGGCGCAATCTCGGAAATATTTCCTGACGGGTAGGCAGTCGCTTCATGTGATCCTTCACAGACGGCGGGTGGACGGTTGAAGCCGGACGCTATCTTCCGACGTTCAACTACGTCTACTGCGTTTCTGATTCAGGTTTTTTCTACTGCTCGGCGCTGCGTCTGAGAGCCAGGAAGGCACTGTGCGCTACAGGCTTTCCAGCGTTTGTAACAACACCCGCACCTTCGTCAGCGACTCCTGGTACTCCGCCTCCCACTGTGAATCCGCCACGATCCCACCGCCGCCCCAGCAGCACACCTGTCCCTCCTTGACCAGCAAACTGCGGATGGCGATGGAGCTGTCCATCTCACCGCGTACGTCCAGGTACACCAGCGAACCGCAGTACAGCCCACGGCGTGTGGGCTCCAGTTCGTCGATGATCTGCATCGCGCGGATCTTCGGCGCGCCGGTGATCGAGCCGCCGGGGAAGCTGCCGGCGATCAGGTCGAGGGCATCTTTGTCGTCGGCCAGCGTGCCGGTCACGCTGCTGACCAGGTGGTGCACATTGGGGTAGCTTTCCAGGCTGAACAATTCCGGCACATTGACCGAGCCGGTGCGGCAGGTGCGGCCGAGGTCGTTGCGCAGCAGGTCGACGATCATCAGGTTCTCGGCGCGGTCCTTGGGGCTGGCCAGCAGTTCGGCGGCATTCGCCGCGTCTTCTTCCGGCGTAAGGCCGCGGGGGCGGGTGCCTTTGATCGGGCGGGTCTCGACGTGGCGCTCGCTGATGCGCACGAAACGCTCCGGCGACAGGCTCAGCACCGCGCCGTCGTCGGGCAGGCGCTGGAACCCGGAAAACGGCGTCGGGCAGGCTTCGCGCAGGGCGCAATAGGCTGCCCAGGGATCACCGATGCATGGCGCGCGAAAACGCTGGGCGAAGTTGACCTGGTAGCAGTCGCCGGCCTGGATGTAATCCTGGATCCGCACGATGGCCAGGCGGTAGGCCTCGGCGCTGAGGTCGGGGGCCATCGGGCCCTGGAGTTTGAACGTCGCAGAGGTGTCGACCGCCCCATGGCTGAACAACGCGATCAGCCGTTGCCGTTCGCTGTCTGCCAGTGAGGGGTGAAACACCAGCTGGCTGCTCCGGGCCTGGTGGTCACTGATCAGCGCCCAGGCGTATAGCCCGAAGCGCGCGTCCGGCAGGTGCAGGTCATCCACCGCCAGGTGCGGCATGGGCTCCAGGTGCCGACCGAAGTCGTAGCTCAGGTAGCCGATCAAGCCACCGGCGAACGGCAACTGCAAACCGGCGGGGATTGCGGCTTCACCCAATCGCGTCAGGTTTTCTCGCAGGCGTTGCAGGAAAGCGGCGCCGCTTTCGTCAGGCGCTACCGTCAAGGTTGCGTCGGGCCAGGCGCTGAGCAGATCGTAACGCCCACGCTCGGCCGCCGGGCGGCCGCTGTCGAGCAGTACCGCGCCGGGAGCGTGGCGAATCGCCGCAAAATACTCGGCGGGGTTGGCCCGATAGGGCAATGGGTGTACGGAGCAGGTCGACATGCGGGGTTGGATCAGCCAATGGCGCGGGGGGAGAGGGATTGTAGTCCCCCGTAGGATTTGCTCCTAGGGGGGATGTCGGGGATAGACAGTTTGAAGACCGGATCAGCCTTCCACGGGGGGAATATGCCCGAACATCTCCTGCACGAATTTCACCCGCTCTTCCGAGGTTTCCGTCACGCCGGCGGCTTTCAGTTCTTCCAGTCGCGCCTCCACCGCATGGGTGCGCAAGGTCAGGCCGCAGTCGTTGGCGATCTGGATATTCAGCCCCGGCCGCGCATTCAGCTCCAGGATCAGCGGGCCCTTTTCCTGGTCGAGCACCATGTCCACGCCGATATACCCCAGCCCGCACAGCTCATAGCAGCCGGCCGCGAGCTTCATGAACCCGTCCCAGTTGGGCAGTTGCACACCATCCACCGCGTTGGTGGTGTCGGGGTGCTTGGTGATGATGTTGTTCAGCCAGGTACCGCGCAGGGTCAGGCCGGTGGCGAGGTCGACGCCCACGCCGATCGCGCCCTGGTGCAGGTTGGCCTTGCCGCCCGACTGGCGGGTCGGCAAGCGCAGCATCGCCATCACCGGGTAGCCCATCAGCACGATGATGCGGATATCCGGTACGCCTTCGTAGCTGATGCTCTTGAAGATCTGGTCAGGCACCACGCGGTACTCGATCAGCGCACGGTCGCGGTGGCCCCCCAGGGAGTACAGGCCGGTGAGGATGCTGGAAATCTGGTGCTCGATCTCTTCATGGCTGATGATCTTGCCCGACACCGTGCGGTAGCGCCCCTCGAAACGGTCCGCCACCACCAGGATGCCGTCGCCGCCGGCACCCTGGGCCGGCTTGATCACGAAGTCGCTGCGCCCGCCAATGATCTCGTCGAGCTTGTCGATTTCCTTCTCGGTGGAGATCACCCCGTACATTTCCGGCACATGGATGCCCGCAGCGATGGCCCGCTCCTTGGTGATGATCTTGTCATCCACAATCGGGTACAGGCTGCGCTTGTTGTACTTGAGCACGTAGTCGGCATTGCGCCGGTTGATGCCCATGATCCCCCGCGCTTCCAGGGCCTTCCAGGTCTTCCAGAAGCCGAACATTACGAGTCAGCCTTGAGGAAGGCCTTGAATCGCACTAGCTCGGTCAGGCGGTAGCCACGATAGCGGCCCATGGCTAGCATGAAGCCCACCAGGATCAGCAGGATCGCCGGGAAGGTGAATACGAAGTAGATCAGCTCCGGCACGCTCATGATGATGTGCGCCAGGGACGCGGCGAACAGCGTACCAATCGCGACTTTCATGGCATGGCTGGCGCCGCGCTCTTCCCAGGTGATGGACAGGCGTTCGATGGTCATGGTCAGGATCACCATCGGGAACAGCGCCACCGACAGCCCGCGCTCCAGCCCCAGCTTGTGGCTGAACAGGCTGATGGCGGCGATCAATACCACTACGAAGGTCAGCACTACCGACAACCTCGGCAGCATCTGCAGCTTCAGGTGTTCCAGGTACGACCTGAGGGACAGGCCCAGCGCGGTGATAATCGTGAACAGCACAATCCCGAAGCCCAGCTGCGTCTCGCGGAACGCCAGGGCAATCAGTACCGGGGTAAAGGTGCCGAGGGTCTGCAGGCCGATCAGGTTGCGCAGGATCAGGATCACCAGCACCCCAATCGGGATCATCACCATGATCATGAAGGTCTGCTGGGTTTGCAGCGGCAGGCCGTACAGCGAGTATTCGAGGAAGTTGGCGTCGGTGTTCTCGTCGGTCAGCTTGGCCAGGCGAATGGCGTTCATTTCGCTGTTGTTCAGGCTGAAGGTGACCATGGCTTTCTTGCCGCCATCGACGGTGATCAGGTTTTCATCGCCGGTCCACCACAGCAGGCGGTCGGTGGGCAGGCCCTGTTCGCCGGTTTCCGGGTTGAAGTACAGCCAGTCGTTGCCATTGAAGCTGCGCAGCCACAGTTCCGGGGTTTGCGGCTGGTCGGCCACCAAGCGGATGGTGTGGACCTTTTCCACCGGCACGTGGGCGATGGACAGCAGCAGCTCGACGATCTTGGCCTTGTGCGGCGTCGACGGGTCGCCGGCCAGCAACAGCTTCACGTTGTCGTCGTTGAGGTTGTTGGTGCGCTTGATGGCTTCGGTGATAAAGGTCTCTACGTCGGCCGAATGCTGGCGGATCGGCGCCAGCAGGGCTTCGGCGGCGATTTTTTCCGGGCCTTCCACGGCAATGCTGTCGCGGAAGGTCGGGCCCTTGATCTTGGTTTTTTCGCCGCTGTAGCGCTTGGTCAGCACCAAGCGGTAATACAGGGTCTGGTTGCCCTTGGCGCGGCGTGCCGACCAGGTGACCTTGCGGTTGCCGTCGATGCGGTTGACGCTGACCCCGTAGTTATTCGAGATAAAGCTCTCATTGAGGCTGACGAAGTCGCGGCTCAAGGGCGGCACGAACATCTGTATTTTCACCGGGTCCTTGGGGTTGGCGACGAACTCGACCTTGGCGTCGATGTTCCACAAATCGTCGGTGGCGTCCTCGGTGACGGGAATGCCCAGCACGAAGATCTGGTAGGCGGTGACCGAAATACCCAACACCACCAGGATGGCGATCAGGATTCTCAGGTGCAGGGTTAGAGCGCGCATTCGGTTTACTCGGCGGTATGAGCGTCGGCGGCGCAGGCAGGTTTGCCTGCTGCGTATTTAAGACTGGGGTCGACCAGCGCATCAAAGCGTTTGAGCGCTTCGGAGCCGATCAGCAGCGGGTATTGGAAAGCGCTGCGGTCAGTCAAGTTCACTTCGATGCTGCGTAAAGCGGTGCCTATGCAGATATCCAGGGCAATCACAGGACGGGCGGTGTAGTTCTTGTCCTCATCGGGGTCGTAGTCGCCGGCGCGACGCTTGATCTTGCTGACGCGGGCCAGGGGGCGTTCGATGGGATGGGAATGGGCGGTGTCGATGGCCAGGTAGAAGCGCACCCAGGATTCGCCGTTGCGCTTGAAACGCTTGATGTCACGGGCGCTGAGGGAGGCGGTCTTGGCGCCGGTGTCGAGCTTGGCGGCTACTTCCAGGTCGATGCCGGCCAACTGCGCGTATTCATTGAGGCCATACACGGTCTTCTCGGCGGCAGCGCCAAGGCTCGGTATGGACAATAGGCAAAACAACAGGGGGAAGGGCTTGAGTCTCATAGATCCTGAGGCGGTGCAGTGCGATGTTCAATTCAAGGCGACTGGCATTGCTGCGCAAGCTCCCTTCGTGCGCCGTTTCATCAAGTGATGTCAGGCAAATGCGGCGGGCATTCTAACATGATGCTTTTCTGGCGCCAGCGCTGGCAGCCGGCCATGCCTTGAGGGGATATAGCCGGGATTATTAGACGATTGTCGACAATATCGATTTATTCTTTGACTGGTCGCGGTTTATTGGCTAGTTTTTGCCGCATTGCTTTCAAAGGTGTCGACAATATGCTGGGTCAATCAGAAGCTCCGATAATGGCGTCGGACGAATCCCAAACGATGTCCGAGAACGTCTTCCGACGCATCCAGGCCGCCATCGTCAAGGGTGAGATCGCGCCCGGCAGCAAGATTTCCGAGCCGGAACTGGCCCGCACCTACGGCATCAGCCGTGGCCCGCTGCGCGAGGCGATCCACCGCCTGGAAGGCCAGCGCCTGCTGGTGCGCGTGCCCCATGTGGGCGCCCGGGTCGTGTCCTTGAGCCACGCCGAGCTGGTTGAACTGTATGAAATCCGCGAGTCCCTGGAAGGCATGGCCTGTCGCCTGGCCGCCGAGCGCATGACCGACGCGGAAATCGAAGAATTGCGCCAAGTGCTGCACACCCACGAGCGCGACGCCGCGTTCCAGGCGGGTGTCGGCTATTACCAGCAGGAAGGCGACTTCGATTTTCATTACCGGATCATTCAAGGTGCGGGTAACCGCACCCTCACCCAAATGCTCTGCGGCGAGCTGTACCAACTGGTGCGCATGTACCGCATCCAGTTCTCCGCCACCCCAAATCGTCCACGCCAGGCCTTTGCCGAGCATCACCGCATTCTTGATGCGATTGCCGATCGCGACGGTGAACTGGCCGAGTTGTTGATGCGCCGGCATATCGGTGCTTCCAAACGCAATATTGCCCGTCATTTCCCAGGCGGCGCCCCTGATAGAGGTGAGTCATGAGTTCGAACAATAAAAGCACCCCCGGCCAGCGTTTCCGTGACGCGGTCGCCAGCGAGCACCCCTTGCAGGTGGTCGGTACGATCAACGCCAACCATGCGCTGCTGGCCAAGCGCGCCGGCTTCAAGGCGATCTACCTGTCGGGTGGCGGGGTGGCGGCCGGTTCCCTCGGCGTGCCGGACCTGGGCATCACCGGCCTGGATGACGTACTCACCGACGTGCGCCGTATCACCGACGTCTGCGACCTGCCGCTGCTGGTGGACGTGGACACCGGCTTCGGCTCCTCGGCGTTCAACGTCGCGCGCACGGTCAAATCAATGATCAAGTTCGGCGCCGCCGCCATCCATATCGAAGACCAGGTCGGCGCCAAGCGCTGCGGCCATCGTCCGAACAAAGAGATCGTGTCCCAGCAGGAAATGGTCGACCGCATCAAGGCCGCCGTGGACGCGCGCACCGATGACAGCTTCGTGATCATGGCGCGCACCGACGCGCTGGCCGTGGAAGGCCTGGAGTCCGCCCTGGAGCGTGCCGCCGCCTGCATCGAG
This sequence comes from Pseudomonas sp. S3E12, assembly GCF_001702295.1. Lineage (NCBI taxonomy): Bacteria > Pseudomonadati > Pseudomonadota > Gammaproteobacteria > Pseudomonadales > Pseudomonadaceae > Pseudomonas > Pseudomonas sp. S3E12. Next base: position 441,964 of record NZ_MBDT01000022.1, on the reverse strand, counting down.
GCCGGCGCCGACATGGTGTTCCCGGAAGCCATCACTGAACTGGAAATGTACAAACTGTTCGCCGCCCGTGTGAAGGCGCCGATCCTGGCCAACATCACCGAGTTCGGCGCCACGCCGCTGTACACCACCGAACAGTTGAAATCTGCCGATGTTTCCATCGTGCTGTACCCGCTGTCGGCCTTCCGTGCCATGAACAAGGCCGCCGAGAACGTCTACACCGCGATCCGTCGCGACGGCACGCAACAGAACGTGATCGACACCATGCAAACCCGCATGGAGCTTTACGATCGCATCGACTACCACACCTTCGAGCAGAAGCTTGACGCGCTGTTCGCCGCGAAAAAGTGACGAACACGCCTCCCTGAATAACGACAAAATTGGAGAAAAACCATGGCTGAAGCAAAAGTACTGAGTGGTGCCGGCCTGCGTGGCCAGGTCGCCGGGCAGACCGCACTGTCCACCGTGGGCCAGGCCGGAGCCGGCCTGACTTACCGTGGCTACGACGTGCGCGAACTGGCTGCCGATGCACAGTTTGAAGAGGTCGCTTATCTGCTGTTGTACGGCGAACTGCCGACCCAGGCCGAATTGGCCGCCTACAGCGCCAGGCTGAGCACGCTGCGTGACCTGCCGCAAGCGCTGAAAGAAGTGCTCGAACGCATCCCCGCCGACGCCCACCCGATGGATGTGATGCGCACCGGTTGCTCGTTCCTCGGCAATATCGAGCCGGAAAAAGACTTCAGCGTGCAACGCGACGTGACCGACCGCCTGCTCGCCGCGTTCCCGGCGATCATGTGCTACTGGTACCGCTTCAGCCACGACGGCAAGCGCATCGACTGCGTGACCGACGAGCCGAGCATCGGCGGCCATTTCCTGCACCTGCTGCACGGCAAGAAGCCGAGCGAACTGCATGAAAAAGTCATGAACGTGTCGTTGATCCTCTACGCCGAGCACGAATTCAACGCCTCGACCTTCACCGCGCGGGTGTGTGCCTCGACCCTGTCCGACCTGTATTCCTGCGTCACCGCCGCCATCGGCTCCCTGCGCGGCCCGCTGCACGGCGGTGCCAACGAAGCGGCGATGGAAATGATCGAGCGTTTCGGTTCGGCAGAGGAAGCTGTCGAAGGCACCCTCGGCATGCTGGCCCGCAAGGACAAGATCATGGGCTTCGGCCACGCGATCTACAAAGACAACGACCCGCGCAATGAAGTGATCAAGGGTTGGTCGAAAAAGCTCGCCGACGAAGTGGGCGACACCGTGTTGTTCCCGGTCTCCGAAGCCATCGACAAGACCATGTGGGAACAGAAAAAACTGTTCCCCAACGCTGATTTTTACCATGCCTCGGCGTACCACTTCATGGGCATCCCGACCAAGCTGTTCACGCCGATCTTCGTCTGCTCGCGGCTTACCGGCTGGGCCGCGCATGTGTTTGAACAGCGCGCCAACAACCGCATCATCCGTCCAAGCGCCGAGTACACCGGCGTCGAACAGCGCAAGTTCGTGCCAATCGAACGTCGCTGAATGGGAACACCGACGATCCCGAAGTGGAAACCGGACCCAGTGTGGGAGGGGGCTTGCCCCCGATGGCGGTTTATCAGTTGCCATAGGTGTTGAATGACACACCGCTATCGGGGGCAAGCCCCCTCCCACATTTGGATCGCATTTCAATTCCGGATCGGCCCAGGTCTTCCTTTTGCAATCACCGTGACCGAGTCCTGACGATGAACACTGAATTTCGCAAACCGCTCCCCGGCAGCCGCCTGGATTACTTCGACGCCCGCGCGGCTGTCGATGCAATCAGCCCCGGCGCCTATGCCACGTTGCCCTACACCTCTCGTGTGCTTGCCGAGAACCTGGTGCGCCGCTGCGACCCGGCCACCCTCAACGCATCCCTGAGCCAGTTGATCGAACGCAAGCGCGACCTCGACTTCCCCTGGTTCCCGGCCCGCGTGGTGTGTCACGACATCCTCGGCCAGACCGCCCTGGTCGACCTCGCCGGCCTGCGTGACGCCATCGCCCTGCAAGGCGGCGACCCGGCCCAGGTCAATCCGGTGGTACCGACCCAATTGATCGTCGACCACTCCCTGGCCGTCGAAGCCGGCGGTTTCGACCCGGACGCGTTCGAGAAAAACCGCGCCATCGAAGACCGTCGCAACGAAGACCGCTTCCACTTTATCGAGTGGACCAAAAAGGCCTTCAAGAACGTCGACGTGATCCCGCCGGGCAACGGCATCATGCACCAGATCAACCTGGAGAAAATGTCCCCGGTGGTCCAGGTGCGTGACGGTGTGGCCTTCCCGGATACCTGCGTCGGCACCGACAGCCACACCCCTCACGTCGATGCGTTGGGCGTGATCGCCATTGGCGTCGGCGGCCTTGAAGCCGAGAGCGTCATGCTCGGCCGCGCGTCGTGGATGCGCCTGCCGGAAAGCGTCGGCGTCGAACTGACCGGCCAGCTGCTGCCGGGCATCACCGCCACCGATATGGTGCTGGCCCTGACCGAGTTCCTGCGCCAACAGAAAGTGGTCGGCGCCTGGCTGGAGTTCTTCGGTGAAGGCGCGTCCAAACTGACCCTCGGCGACCGCGCGACCATCTCCAACATGGCCCCGGAATACGGCGCCACGGCGGCCATGTTTTATATCGACCAGCAGACCATCGCCTACCTGAAACTCACCGGCCGCGAAGACGAGCAAGTCGCCCTGGTCGAGCAATACGCCCGCCACACCGGCCTGTGGGCGGATGACCTTAAAGGCGCGCAATACGAGCGTGGCCTCACCTTCGACCTGTCCAGCGTGGTGCGCAACATGGCTGGCCCGAGCAACCCGCACGCCCGCGTCGCTACCCGCGACCTGGCCGCCAAGGGCATCTCCGGCCAGTGGGATGAAGTGCCGGGGCAAATGCCCGACGGCGCGGTGATCATCGCCGCCATCACCAGTTGCACCAACACCAGTAACCCGCGCAACGTGATCGCCGCCGGGCTGCTGGCGCGCAACGCCAACAGGCTTGGGCTGACGCGCAAACCTTGGGTCAAGTCGTCCCTGGCGCCGGGTTCGAAAACCGTGGCCATGTACCTGGAAGACGCCGGCCTGGGCCATGAGCTGGAAAAGCTCGGCTTTGGCGTGGTGGCGTTTGCCTGCACCACCTGTAACGGTATGTCCGGTGCACTCGACCCGGTGATCCAGCAAGAGATCATCGACCGCGACCTGTACGCCACCGCCGTGCTCTCGGGCAACCGCAACTTCGACGGGCGTATCCACCCGTACGCCAAGCAGGCGTTCCTGGCTTCGCCGCCGCTGGTGGTGGCCTATGCGATTGCCGGCACCATCCGTTTCGACATCGAGAAGGACGTGCTCGGCCTGGACGCCGACGGCAAGGAAATCCGCCTGCAGGACATCTGGCCGAGCGACGAAGAAATCGACGCAGTGGTCAAGGCCTCGGTCAAGCCGGAGCAGTTTCGCGCGGTGTATATCCCGATGTTCGCGATCCACGAAGACACCGGCCCGAAAGTCGCGCCGCTGTACGACTGGCGCCCGCAGAGCACCTATATCCGTCGCCCACCGTACTGGGAAGGCGCGCTGGCCGGTGCGCGGCCGCTCAAGGGCATGCGCCCGCTGGCAGTGCTGCCGGACAACATCACCACCGATCACCTGTCGCCGTCCAACGCGATCATGCTCGACAGCGCCGCCGGCGAATACCTGGCGAAAATGGGCCTGCCGGAAGTCGACTTCAACTCCTACGCCACCCACCGTGGCGACCACCTGACCGCCCAGCGCGCGACGTTCGCCAACCCGAAACTGTTCAACGAAATGGTGCGGGAGAACGGCAAGGTCAAGCAGGGCTCCCTGGCGCGGATCGAACCGGAAGGCCAGGTCACGCGGATGTGGGAAGCCATCGAAACCTACATGGAGCGCAAGCAGCCGCTGATCATCATTGCCGGCGCCGACTACGGCCAGGGCTCGTCCCGCGACTGGGCGGCCAAGGGCGTGCGCCTGGCGGGTGTGGAAGCGATTGCCGCCGAAGGTTTCGAGCGCATCCACCGCACCAACCTGGTAGGCATGGGCGTGCTGCCGCTGGAGTTCCTGCCGGGCACCGACCGTCACACCTTGCAGATTGATGGCAGCGAAACCTACGACGTGATCGGCCAACGTACCCCGCGTGCGCAGCTGACGCTGGTGATCAATCGCAAGGATGGCGAACGTGTCGAGGTGCCGGTGACGTGCCGCCTGGACACCGCCGAAGAAGTGTCGATCTACGAAGCCGGCGGCGTATTGCAACGGTTTGCCCAGGATTTCCTGGAATCGGCGACCACTGCCTGAAGAGGATGACCATGGCACACGCAGCGCAAATCAAGATCCCCGCCACCTATATGCGGGGCGGCACCAGCAAGGGTGTATTTTTTCGCCTCCAGGACCTGCCCGAGTCGGCGCAGGTGCCGGGAGCGGCGCGGGATGCCTTGCTGCTACGGGTGATCGGCAGCCCCGATCCCTACGACAAGCAAATCGACGGCATGGGCGGCGCTACATCGAGCACCAGCAAAACCGTGATCCTCGCCAAAAGCACCCGCGCCGATCATGACGTGGACTATCTGTTTGGCCAGGTCTCCATCGACAAGCCCTTTGTCGACTGGAGTGGCAACTGCGGCAACCTGTCGGCGGCGGTGGGTTCGTTCGCTATCAGCGCCGGGTTGGTCGATGCGGCCCGCGTGCCCCATAACGGCGTGGCCGTGGTGCGGGTCTGGCAGGCCAATATCGGCAAGACCATCATCGCCCATGTGCCGATCACCGACGGGGCGGTGCAGGAAACCGGCGACTTCGAGCTGGACGGCGTGACCTTCCCGGCGGCCGAAGTGCAGCTGGAATTCATGGACCCGGCGGCGGAAGAAGAGGGCGGCGGCGGCTCGATGTTCCCCACCGGCAACCTGGTCGACGATCTGGAAGTGCCGGGTGTCGGCACCTTCAAGGCCACGCTGATCAACGCCGGCATCCCGACGATTTTCATCAACGCCGAAGACCTCGGCTACACCGGCACCGAGCTGCAAGGCGCGATCAACAGCGACCCCAAGGCCCTGGCGATGTTCGAGACCGTACGGGCCTATGGCGCGTTGCGCATGGGGCTGATCAAACACCTCGACGAAGCGGCCCAGCGCCAGCACACGCCGAAGGTGGCGTTCGTGGCCAAGCCTGCCGACTACGTGGCGTCCAGTGGCAAGGCGATCAAGGCCGGCGATGTGGATTTGCTGGTGCGCGCCCTGTCCATGGGCAAGCTGCACCACGCGATGATGGGCACGGCGGCGGTGGCGATCGGCACGGCGGCGGCGATTTCGGGGACCTTGGTCAACCTCGCTGCGGGCGGTATTGAACGTAATGCCGTGCGCTTCGGGCATCCCTCCGGCACCTTGCGCGTGGGGGCTGAAGCCACCCAGGTGGACGGTGAGTGGGTGGTGAAGAAAGCCATCATGAGCCGCAGTGCGCGGGTGTTGATGGAAGGTTTCGTCCGCGTACCCGGCGACGCCTTCTAAAACCCTGCACAGATCCAATGTGGGAGGAGGCTTTTTGTAGGAGGCGATGTGAACTGGCATTAGGGTAAGCCCTTCCCACAGAGGATCTCTATTCCAAAAGGCAGGCATCCAAGATCTGCTTCCCATAACCGTTAGCCCGAGGATTGACCCCACCCATTTTTGGAGATCTGCCATGAGCACCAACGTCGACCAGAACAACCGCCCCGACTACGACCAGGTTTTGCAGGACATTGCCGACTATGTCCTCAACTACCGGATCGAGTCCCAGGCCGCCTTGGACACCGCCCGCAACTGCCTGATGGACACCCTCGGTTGCGGCCTGCTGGCCCTGCGTTTTCCCGAGTGCACCAAGCACCTGGGGCCGATGGTTGAAGGCACGGTGGTGCCGTTTGGCGCGCGGGTGCCGGGCACCTCGTTTCGCCTGGACCCGGTCAAGGCGGCCTGGGACATTGGTTGCATCGTGCGCTGGCTCGACTACAACGACACCTGGCTCGCCGCCGAATGGGGGCATCCCTCGGATAACCTCGGCGGCATCCTTGCCGTGGCGGATCACCTGTCGCAACAGCGCGTGGCCAATGGCGACGCACCGCTGACGGTGCGCGCGGTGCTGGATGCGATGATCATGGCCCACGAAATCCAGGGTGTGATTGCCCTGGAAAACTCGTTCAACCGCGTCGGCCTCGACCATGTGCTATTGGTGAAAGTTGCCTCCACGGCGGTCACCGCCAAGCTGATGGGCGCCAACCGTGAGCAATTGCTGTCGGCGCTGTCTCACGCCTTCGTCGATGGCCAGGCCTTGCGCACTTATCGCCATGCGCCGAATGCCGGCTCGCGCAAATCTTGGGCGGCGGGGGATGCGTCGAGTCGCGGCGTGCGCCTGGCGGATATCGCCCTGCGCGGCGAAATGGGCATCCCTGGTGTGCTGAGCGCGCCGCAATGGGGCTTCTACGACGTGCTGTTCAGCCACACCAACAACGACCTGGCGCTCAAGCCCGAGGACAAGCGTGCGTTCAGCCTGTCCCAGCCGTATGGCACCTACGTGATGGAAAACGTGCTGTTCAAGATCAGCTTCCCCGCCGAGTTCCACGCGCAGACCGCCTGTGAAGCTGCGGTGACCTTGCATCCGTTGGTCAAGGATCGCCTGCACGACATCGAGCGCATCGTGATCACCACCCATGAGTCGGCGATTCGCATCATCTCCAAGGCCGGGCCACTGGCCAACGCCGCCGACCGCGACCATTGCCTGCAATACATGACCGCCGTGCCCCTGGCATTCGGCAACCTGGTGGCCGAGCACTACGAGGATGCATTCCACGCCGCTCACCCGATTATTGATCAGTTGCGCGACAAGATGGTCATCGTCGAAGACCCACGCTACAGCCGTGAATACCTGGAAGCCGACAAGCGTTCCATCGCCAATGCGGTGCAGGTGTTCTTCAAGGATGGCTCCAGCACCGAGCAAGTGGCGGTGGAATACCCGATCGGCCATCGCCGTCGTCGAGTGGAGGGCATTGCGTTGCTGGAAGACAAGTTCAAGGCCAACCTGGCCACGCGCTTTACCGCCCAGCGCAGTGCCGAGATCTTTGCGTTGTGCACGGACCAGGCGAAGCTCGAGGCCACGCCGGTCAATCGTTTCGTGGACCTGTTCGTCATCTAGCAGGCGACGCAAAACTAAAAATGTGGGGGGGCAAGCCCCCTCCCACAGTTGTTGCGTTCACTCAAACCGCAGGATCACCCGGCGGTTGTGCTTGCTCTTCTTCTCGATCTTCTCGCAGAACACCCGGCCGATTTCCTCGGTGTTGAGCACATGGGTACCGCCGCATGGCTGGATATCGATCCCGCCGATTTCAATCACCCGTACCGAGCCCTGGATCACCGGCGGCGCAACCGCCTGGGTGCGGGTGATCTGCAGCAGGGTGGCGTACTCCGAAGCCGGCATTGACAGGGTCTTCACCTCGTGGGCCTGTTCGATCAGCGCGTTGAGGTCGCGGGTGATGCTGTCCTTGTCGAGGGTCATTTCCGGCAGGTCGAAATCCAGGCGGCCTTTATCGGCACTGATGCTGCAACCGGTCACCGGTGCGTCGATGAGCGAGCACAGCAGGTGCAGGCAGGTGTGCATTTTCATGTGCTGGTAGCGCCGCTCCCAATCCAGGCCGGCGTTCACCATCACGCCGGCGACCAGTTGCTCGGGGCAGTGTTCCACCTGGTGCCAGATGATCGAACGCAGCACCGGGTCGCGCACCGTGCCGGTCACGTCGACCCGGGTACCGTCCGCCAGGGTCAGGTGGCCGGTATCGCCGGGTTGGCCGCCGCCGGTGGGGTAGAACAGGGTGTGCTCCAGGGCGATGCCGTGTTCGCTGACGGCAATCACCCGGGCGCTGAATGCGTTCTGGTAGGGCGCGCTGTCAAACAGCGCCAGGGTTTCCATGGTGTGCACGGACATGTTCAACCTCCGACGATCAGTGGGCTGGCTTGCAGCAGGTGGCGCACCATCGCGCTCAAGCCAGGGGGGGAGAGCAGGGTGATTTCGAATTCCGGCCCGCAGACTTTCAGGTTCAGCGGCAGGCGCGGCAGGTAGTTGCCGGATTCGAGGCGGTGCAGCCTGAATTGCAGGTGGTGACGTTCCTTCACCGTTGGCTCCAGCATCAGGCCTTGCAACGGATGAAAGTCGGCGTCCAGCACCGTGACCTTGTGGCTGGCATTGACCTCGCCGACCACGTGCAGGCGCTCATCCAGGGCGAAGGCCCCGAGGTAGTTGCTGTGGTCCGATTCATCGTTTTTTTGCAGTTGGATCTGGTTCACCACCTTCACCTTGGTGCCGGCGGGTACGTCCTGGGTGATCACACAGGAAGGGCTGATAAACACGTTGTCGCCGATCAGCACATAGCCCAGCACCCGGGCGCCGGAGCCGACTTCGACATTGTTGCCCAGGCGCGGATGACGCTTGCCATCGGGGTTGTTGGCGATGCCGCGGGCGCCCAGGGTCACGCCGCAGAGGATGTAGCAGTCGTTGCCGATCTCGCAGGTTTCGCCGATTACCGTGCCGTAGCCGTGGTCGAGCACAAAGCGCCGGCCGATACGTGCTGCCGGGTGGATTTCGGCCCCGGACAGGACCTTGCCCTGGTTGCTCAGCTTGAGGGCGATGCGTGAAAACACGCCGTTGGTCTGGTCGGGGAAATTCCACACCTGATGCGCAAGCCGGTAATAGAGCACCGCCTTGAACGACGCGTAGGACTCCAGGATCAGTTCGCCGCGGCCACGGGATGCCGGATCGCGATAGGCATATGCGATCAGGTCTTCGGCCACCGCCTGGGCGGCATTCTGGATCAGCGGCGCAAGGTGCGGCTCCAGCTGTTTCATCTGCATGGGGGTGAGGGTCTTGATGAGCTGGGTAAGCAACTCATCGTGCAACTGTTGCATGTCGATAAAGCCGCCCATGGAGGCATCCCCGCATTCTGGCTGGTTGGAAAACCGGTTATTCGAAACTGGGCAGGTAGCTGTCGGCATTGTCGTAGACCATGGTCAACACCACCGTTTCGGGCGGCAATTCGGGGGCGAGCCTGGCGATGGCCACCATGTTGGCGGCGGAGGACAGGCCCAGGCTGATGGCGTCGGTGCGCATGATGCGTTTCATCATGTCGATGCAGTCCTGGCGCGAGACCTTGAGCATGCCGTCGATCACCTCCAGATTGAGGATGCTCGGGATCAGGCCGATCGACAGGCCCTGGATATGGTGCGGCGCGTGCTGGTTCTTCAGCAGGTCGCATTCTTCGGGCTCCACGCCCATCACGCGCAGGGCTGGCCAGGCGGCCTTGAGGGTTTCGCCGATACCGGTGATATGGCCGCCGGTGCCGATGCCGCTGACGAAATAGTCAACACGGCGATCACCGAAGGCGCGCAGGATTTCCGGCGCGGTGGTGTCACGGTGGGTTTGCGGGTTGGCGCCGTTGCGTTGCTGGTTGAGCATCACGTAGCTGGGGTTTTCCAGCTGCAACTCCATGCATTTTTCACCGTGGGAATTGTTGCCGAGGCGGCTGTCGGAGAGCACCACCTTGGCGCCGTACAGGCGCAGCAGCTTCTGTTTTTCGGGGCTGTAGTTGTCCGGGATCACCAGCACCACCTTGTAGCCCAGCACGTTGCCGGCCATCACCAGGCCGATGCCGGTATTGCCGCCGCTGGGTTCGATGATGGTTTGCCCGGAGTCACGGATCAGCACGCCGCGCCGCTCGGCGTCGAGGATCATGCCGAGGGCGATGCGCGCCTTGTGGCTGCCCCCCGGGTTGAGGGATTCGAGCTTGGCGTAGACCTCGATGCCGAGGTCTTCGGAAAACTGCGCCAGGCGGACGATCGGCGTATGGCCGATGGCGTCGAGGATAGAGTTATGCAGCATCGGTCAGTCCCCGGGTCAGTACAACGGCATGTCGGGTTCGACGTCGCGAACCCAGTGCTTCATGCCGCCTTGCAGGACTTTGGTGTTGGCGAAACCCGCCGCCAACAGGGTGCTGGCCGCTTGCTCGGCGCGGGTGCCGGCGTAGCAGATCAGGTAATGGGTGTTGTCGCGGCTGAGGCGCCCGAGCTGGCCATCCAGCTCGGCCAGGGGGATGTGCACCACCCCCGGTAATTTGCACACCTCCAGTTCGCTGGCGTCGCGCACATCCAGCAGCACGTCGGCGCTGCTGGGGTGTTCGAGTACCTGCTGGAGTACGCGCGGCTTGATGTAGCGCTCTTCGGCCAGGGACGGTTGGCTGGGCACGGCGTCCGCACAGACGGCTGGCGCCAGGGTTTCGCTGTGGCGCAGGTCGGAGCAGCACGGGCAGTCGGCACGGCGCTTGAAACGGATTTCGCTGAACTTCATCGCCAGTGCATCGAAGCGCATCAGGCGGCCGGACAGGGGCTCGCCAATGCCGATCAACAGTTTGATCGCCTCGGTGGCCTGGATCATCCCGACCACCCCGGGAAGCACGCCGATCACCCCTCCGGCGCTGCAATTGGGCGCCAGTTCCGCGGGCGGTGCGCTGGGGAACAGGCAGCGGTAGCACGGCCCGCCTCGGTAGTTGAGCACGCTGATCTGCCCGTCGAAGCGGTAGATGGCGCCGTACACCAGGGGTTTGCCCAGTTGCACGCAGGCGTCGTTGACCAGGTAGCGGGTGTCGAAATTGTCGGTGCCGTCGATGACCAGGTCATAGGCGCCTACCAGTTCCAGGGCGTTGTCGGCGTTCAGGGCGGTGTCGTGGGCGTTGATCTGGATATGGCGGTTGAGGTCCTGCAAGCGCTGCTTGGCCGACTCGACCTTGGGCATGCCCAGGGTGCTGTTGCCGTGGACGATCTGGCGTTGCAGGTTGCTGCTTTCCACCACGTCGAAATCCACCAGCCCCAGGGTACCGACACCGGCCGCTGCCAGGTACAGGCTGATGGGCGAGCCCAGGCCGCCGGTGCCGATGATCAGGACCTTGGCTTTCTTGAGGTTCAACTGGCCTTCGCGGCCGACGCCGGGCAGGGTGATATGGCGCACATAACGTTGCACTTCCTCGTTGCTGAGGCTGTCGACGTCCATACCGCCGGAGGTGGCGAGCAGCACTTCGATGCGGGCTTTTTCCGGCAGCCGGTCATCGGCGCCGATCAGCTCTTCCTGGGCGGTGAACAGGAAGTGTTCCTTGAGCTGGTTGTTCTTTTCGTGAAACAGATGGGCGCGCAACTGCGGGTGGCTGCTGCAGAGGTTTTCAATGACTTCGCGCAATGTCGATCCGGCGCCCTCGAGGGTCGATTCCGGCAGCTTGGCCACGCGAACCAGAATGTCGGGGAAAGAGACAGCGTTCATGGACAACTCCGTGTGCAGGTCGTTGAAGGGGTTAAGGGTGAAATGCTCGCCATCCCAGGCAAACAGTTTTGAACCCAGGGCCTGGCCCCGGCGAACGTCGACTACCAGGTAACTGACGGGGTAGATCGGCTCGCCCATGAACAGGGCCTTGTCCTGGTCTTCATCGCTGAAATAGGCGCCGACATCCGGGTGGGAGTGGTAGATCACCACCACCGGGTTGTCGCTGCGAAACGCCTTGTTCATCAGCAGGGTGTCGGCCACCGAGAAGGTGTAGCCATTGGCCGCGCTGCGCGGGTACATCTCTGGGTTTTTGCGGTGCAGTTCGTTCTGGATGTTGCTGCCCAGGTACACGCTGCCGTCGGCGAAGACAAAGCCGCAGCATTCCTCGGGGTAGCTGCGGCTGGCGTGGGCGTAGATCTGTTCCAGGGCTTTTGGGCGGAGGACGTCCATGTTTCTCTCGCGTTGATGGCGGGTCAATTTTTCTTGGCCAGGAGTTTTTCAATGGGCAACTTGGTGATCGCAAAGCCGGCCAGCAGGATGGCCGAATACAGCATCAGGTCGCGGGAAATCGCCACGCCTTCGTACCAGGCGCCGATGATCACCGCGAACACCGGGAAGATGATGAACACGAACGACAGGATGATCGGGCTCAAGCGCTTGAGCAGCATGAAATACACGATGAACCCACCCACCGAGGCTACCAGCCCCAGGTAGAACAGCGCGCTCCAGGAGCGCAGGGTGATGGCTTCGAAGGTCGGCGTCTCAAACCACAACCCGGCCACGAACAGCATCAGCCCGGCAATGCCGATGGGCAGGGTGTTGTAGGTGATCACGCTGATGGCGCTGCCTTTTTGCTTGGTGATGACGTAGCACAAGGCGTGCATGATCGCGGCCGCCAGGATCGCCAGTACCCCCAGGAACTCGGCGTGGTCCAGGTGCAGGCCCTGGCTCCTGATGATCATGTAGAGGCTGCCGAAGCCGATACCGATGCCGACCACCTGGGAAAAATAGATGCGCTCGCGCAGGAACAACGCGGAGAAAATCAGGATGAATACCGGCATGCAACTGAACAGCAGGGCGGTGAGACCGGATGACACATGCATCTCGCCGTAGTTGAGCAGGTAGTAGGGCACGCTGAAGTAGGACAGGGTCACGAACACGAAGAACCAGCGACTCTCGCGGGGAAACAGGATCGGTTCGCGGCGCACCTTGGCAAAGCACAGGAACAGCGGGAAGGCGATCAGGAAGCGCAGGCCGGCGGACGTCAGCGGCGGCACACTCTCCACGGCGATCTTGATCCCCAGCCACGTGGTACCCCAACTCAGGCACACGATCAGGAACATCACGCTGGTTACCAGCCCGGCCAGCCACTGTTTTTGCGTTTTGGTTTTGGCGGTGTTTTCGAGAACGGCGGACATTGGCATCGTTTATTGCTTCCCTGAGCCTGAATTGAACTCTATATTGAACTTGTAATGAGTTATGAAATTCGGCGATTGAACCCGTAAAAGCACACTATTAGGGCGAAAGATGGCTGTCAAAACAAATATTGACATGGTGTCAATTATGCGTGAGGGGTTGTCCAACGGGCAGGGCGTGAAGTACAAGCGCCTGTCCGATGTCATGGAACGGGGCATCCTCGAAGGCTTGATTGAGCCGGGACGAAAACTGCCGCCTCATCGGGTGCTTTCCGACAACCTGGGGGTGACCATCGGCACCATCAGCCGGGCCTACGGTGAGCTGGAGCGTCTGGGGTTGGTGGTAGCGCGAGTGGGTGACGGCACTTTCGTCCGCAAGCGTGGGATGGAGCGCCAGCGTGATGAAGGCTTTCGTAACTTCAGCGAGGAGCCGCGCCAGTACTTCGACATGAGCCGCAACATGCATATCCCGGGTCAGGAAACCACCTTCCTGGCACAGAGCTTCCAAACCCTGTCGACCAACGCCAAGTTCCTCCAGGACATCAGCGCCTACACCCCCGATGCCGGCCTGCCGCGTTATCGCGACGCGGGCGCGCAGTGGCTGGTGCAGTGTGATTTTCATCCGATCCCCGAGCAGGTGATCTGCGTCAACGGCGGCCAGCATGGCCTTCTGTGCGCGATGATGGCCCTGCTGCGCGCCGGCGATACGGTGGTCACCGAACAATTGACTTACCCGGGGCTGATCACCGCCGCACGCATGCTGGGTATCCGCCTGATCGGCCTGGAGATGGACGAAGAAGGCGTGCTGCCGAGCGCGCTGGATGAAGTCTGTCGTAATCACCGGGTTTCAGCGTTGTATTGCACGCCGACCATCCAGAACCCGACCACGGCGGTGTTATCGGTGGCGCGCCGTGAAGCCTTGGTGAAGGTGTGCCGGGAACATAATCTGCTGATTCTTGAGGACGAAGCCCACGGCGTATTGGTTGAAGACCGTCCACCGCCCCTCAGCCATTTCGCCCCCGAACGTACGATTTTGATCAGCAGCTTGAGCAAGGCCGTGTCTGCCGGGCTGCGTGTGGGTTATGTACATGCGCCCCCGGCGCTGGTCAGCCGTATCTCGGCGGCCTTGCGCTCCACCTGCTGGATGGCCACGCCGGTGACCCTGGAGCTGGCGACGCAGTGGATCGAAAACGGCACGGCGGAATACCTGCTGCGCCAACAGATCAACGAGATCAGCCGCCGCAAGACCCTGGTCCAGGACTTGTTGGCCGGCCTGGCGTACCGCACCCACCTGAACAGCCCGCACTTCTGGATCGAAGTGCCGGAGCCCTGGCGCGCATCGGAAATCGAGGCGGAACTCAAGCAGAATAATTACCTGATCGCCACCGCCGAGGCGTTTGCCGTAGGGCAGACGGCGGTGCCGCAGTTCATTCGGGCGAGTATCTGCAATACGTCGGGGGATGATCAGTTGTTGCGGGCGGGGTTTGATGCATTGGCGACGGCGTTGGGGCAAGGGGGAGGGCGGTTTCACCTTTAGCGGGTGGACGTCCATGCTGTGAGCAGGCTCACCACAGTAAAACAGTGTCTCAAGGCATTATTTGAAGCGCCGTTCCACACCTTTCTCCACCAGAATCTTCGCCGAAATCTCTTCCACCGAAAAATGCGTGGAATTGATATGCGCAATGTTCTCGCGACGGAACAGATTTTCTACTTCGCGCACTTCGAATTCGCACTGGGCATAGCTGGAGTAGCGGCTGTTGGGCTTGCGCTCGTTGCGGATGGCGGTGAGACGGTCCGGGTCGATGGTCAGGCCGAACAGCTTGTGCGAATGGGCGCGCAGCGCGGCGGGCAGCGTCAGGTGCTCCATGTCGTCTTCGGTCAGCGGGTAGTTGGCCGCACGGATGCCGAATTGCATGGCCATGTACAGGCAGGTGGGCGTTTTGCCGCAGCGCGACACGCCGACCAGGATCAGGTCGGCCTTGTCGTAGTAGTGGGTGCGGGCGCCGTCGTCGTTGTCGAGGGCGAAGTTCACCGCCTCGATACGCTCCATATAATTGGAGTTGTGCCCAATGGAATGGGACTTTCCGACCGAATAGGAGGAGTGTTCGCTCAACTCCAGCTCCAGCGGCGCCAGGAACGTCGAGAAAATGTCGATCATGAAACCATTCGACGTTGCGAGAATCTCACGGATGTCTTGATTGACGATGGTGTCGAAAATGATCGGCCGAAAGCCGTCTTTTTCAGCCGCCAGATTGATTTGTTGTACCATGGCCCGCGCTTTATCCACGCTGTCGATATAGGGTCGCGTGAATTTGGCGAAGGTATTGTTTTCGAACTGCGCGAGCAGGCTCTGACCCAGGGTTTCGGCGGTAATGCCGGTGCCGTCGGAGATAAAGAAAGCAGATCGTTTCATTTGAGCCCTGGGCCTTAAGCTGATGACGAATCTTGGATATGATAGGCGCGATTTTGCCGTCCCATAGTGGGCCGCATTCTCACTTATTTTCCAGGTCCAGGCCACAAACGCGGGTAATCGCTCCTACGAGCAGCCGGCGTCCTGAGCTTTTCCAACACAGTTAGTGGAGAGATCACCTTGGTAGAGTACGTAGTTTCCCTCGATAAGCTCGGCGTCCATGATGTAGAGCACGTAGGGGGCAAGAACGCATCCCTCGGCGAGATGATCAGTAATCTTGCAGGCGCTGGTGTGTCGGTGCCCGGTGGTTTCGCCACCACGGCCCAGGCTTACCGCGATTTCCTCGAACTGAGCGGCCTCAACGCTCAGATCCACGCCGCGCTGGATGCCCTGGACGTCGATGACGTCAACGCCCTGGCCAAAACCGGTGCCCAGATCCGCCAATGGATCATGGAAGCCGAGTTCCCCGAGAAGCTCAACGAAGAAATTCGCACCGCCTTCGCTACCCTGTCGGCCGGCAACCCGGACATGGCCGTCGCCGTGCGCTCCTCGGCCACCGCCGAAGACCTGCCCGACGCCTCCTTCGCCGGCCAGCAAGAGACCTTCCTCAACATCCGCGGCGTGGAAAACGTGATCCGCGCCGCCAAGGAAGTGTTTGCCTCGCTGTTCAACGACCGCGCCATTTCCTACCGTGTGCACCAGGGTTTCGACCATAAGCTGGTGGCCCTGTCTGCCGGCGTGCAGCGCATGGTGCGTTCGGAAACCGGCACCGCAGGCGTGATGTTCACCCTCGACACCGAGTCGGGCTTCCGTGACGTGGTGTTTATCACCGGCGCCTACGGCCTGGGCGAAACCGTTGTACAAGGCGCGGTCAACCCGGACGAATTCTACGTGCACAAGCACACCCTTGAAGCCGGCCGCCCGGCCATCCTGCGCCGCAACCTGGGCAGCAAGGCGATCAAGATGATCTACGGCGACGAGGCCAAGGCCGGTCGCTCGGTGAAAACCGTAGACGTCGACAAAGCCGAGCGCGCGCGCTTCTGCCTGAGTGACGCGGAAGTCAGCGAATTGGCCAAGCAAGCGATGATCATCGAAAAGCACTACCAGTGCCCGATGGACATCGAATGGGCCAAGGACGGTGACGACGGCAAGCTCTACATCGTGCAGGCCCGCCCGGAAACCGTGAAGAGCCGCACCTCGGCCAATGTCATGGAACGCTACCTGCTGAAAGAAACCGGCACCGTGCTGGTGGAAGGCCGTGCCATCGGCCAGCGCATCGGCGCCGGCAAGGTGCGGATCATCAAGGACGTGTCCGAGATGGACAAAGTCCAGCCTGGCGACGTACTGGTTTCCGACATGACCGACCCGGACTGGGAGCCGGTGATGAAGCGTGCCAGCGCCATCGTCACCAACCGTGGCGGGCGTACCTGCCACGCGGCGATCATCGCCCGCGAACTGGGGATACCGGCAGTGGTCGGTTGCGGCAACGCCACCCAATTGCTCAAGGACGGCCAGGGCGTGACCGTGTCCTGTGCCGAAGGCGACACCGGCTTCATCTTTGAAGGCGAGCTGGGCTTCGACATCAAGCAAAACTCCATCGACGCCATGCCCGACCTGCCGTTCAAGATCATGATGAACGTCGGCAACCCGGACCGTGCCTTCGACTTCGCGCAGTTGCCGAACGCCGGTGTGGGCCTGGCCCGCCTGGAGTTCATCATCAACCGCATGATCGGCGTGCACCCCAAGGCACTGTTGAACTACGACGGCCTGCCGCTGGACATCAAGGAAAGCGTGGACAAGCGCATCGCCGGCTACGACGACCCGGTGGGCTTCTACGTCGAGAAGCTGGTGGAAGGCATCAGCACCCTGGCGGCGGCGTTCTACCCGAAAAAGGTCATCGTGCGCCTGTCGGACTTCAAGTCCAACGAATACGCCAACCTGATCGGCGGCAAGCTCTACGAGCCCGAAGAAGAAAACCCGATGCTGGGCTTCCGTGGCGCCTCGCGTTACATCAGCGAAGCGTTCCGTGACTGCTTCGAGCTTGAATGCCGCGCCCTCAAGCGTGTGCGCAACGAGATGGGCCTGACCAACGTCGAGATCATGGTGCCGTTCGTCCGTACCCTGGGCGAAGCGAGCCAGGTCGTGGACCTGCTGGCCGAAAATGGCCTGTCCCGCGGCGAAAACGGCCTGCGCGTGATCATGATGTGCGAACTGCCGTCCAACGCCATCCTCGCCGAAGAGTTCCTGGAGTTCTTCGACGGCTTCTCCATCGGCTCCAACGACCTGACCCAGCTCACCCTGGGCCTGGACCGCGATTCCGGGATCATCGCCCACCTGTTCGACGAGCGTAACCCTGCGGTCAAGAAGCTGCTGGCCAACGCCATCCAGGCGTGCAACAAGGCCGGCAAGTACATCGGTATCTGCGGCCAGGGCCCTTCCGATCACCCGGACCTGGCCAAATGGCTGATGGAGCAGGGTATTGAAAGCGTTTCTCTGAACCCTGACTCCGTGCTGGAAACCTGGTTCTTCCTGGCGGAAGGCCAAGCGTCCGCCTGAGGTTGCCATGTCAAAAGTGCCGGTCCCCCGTCAGGGTGACCGGCATTCTTATCTGTACAGGGCGGAATCCTTGCGGACGTCGCCCTTTTTTGTGCAAGAGCATTATGCAAAGCAGCAGCAACCTGTTTCCTGTCGCCCTGATCAGCGCTGAGCGTCGTGGCGACCTGAGTGAAGACGTGTATCGCCTCAAGCCCGGTAACAGCCCCGACGGTACCGTCGAGCTCGCGGTGACCCGTTTGGGCCTGGCCGATGTCCCGGAAAACCGGGGCATACCGGTTATTTTGTTGCACGGCAGTTTTTCCAACCGGCGTTTCTGGTATTCGCCGAAGGGGATCGGCCTGGGCGCCTACCTGGCACGCCAGGGGTTCGATGTGTGGATCCCGGAAATGCGCGGTCATGGGCTGTCCCGGCGCAACCAGGACTACGCCCGCAACCGCGTCGCCGACTACGCGCGTTACGATCTGCCGGCCATTGGCGCCTTTGTGCGTGAGCAAAGTGCGCAGATTCCCCATTGGATAGGTCATTCTCTCGGCGCTACAACCCTGGCGGCGGCCCTGGGTGGGCAGCACCTGGGTGCGCCGGCAGTGGCCTCGGTGGCACTGTTTGGCTGTCAGGTCAGTCGCAGCCACTGGCCATTGAAACTTCCTCCAGTGGAGTGGACCGGCCGTCTGCTGTTGAAGCGCTTCGGCGCAGTGTCCGGCTCGCGGCTCAAGCGGGGCCCGGAGGACGAACCGGCCGGCGTGCTGATCGAAGCCATGCGCTGGAATGGCCTGTTCGGCCGCTTTGGCGAGGGTAAGCGCGATTGGTGGAAAGGCCTGGCGGACGTCGATGTGCCGCTGCTGGCCGTCAGCGCGGCGGGCGACCAGCAGGATCCGGACTGGGCGTGCCGTAAGCTGTTCGAGCAGATCGGCTCCGAGCACCGCCAGTACCTGTGCCTGGGGCGCCAGCAAGGGTTCAGCGGTGATTTCGGGCATGTGGAAATGCTCGTCAGCAAAGCCGCCCAGGCCGAGGTCTGGCCGCTGGTTGAGCAATGGTTGAACGATCCGCTGACACCTTTATTGGGTGCCAAGCCCGAGGCATTGGTCGTAGTTTGACCCAGGGCTCTGCCAAGGGCGTTTCGCTCGTGTGTGGTTGCGGCTAATATATGACGCGTTAAACGCTTCTGGTCATATTCAGTCGCGCAGTGGTTATTGCGTTACGACGAAGCGGATGGGATGTTGCGCACCGGCTCCGGCTGGTGTTTCTTTCGAAAGACACTTCTTTGGCGGAAAGGAATTTTTCAATGAACCATTACGTGACCCCCGACCTGTGCGACGCCTACCCGGACCTGGTGCAGGTAGTCGAGCCGATGTTCAGCAACTTCGGCGGCCGAGATTCCTTTGGCGGCGAGATTGTCACCATCAAATGTTTCGAAGATAACTCCCTCGTCAAGGAGCAGGCCGACCAGCCGGGCGCCGGCAAGGTGCTGGTGGTCGACGGTGGTGGTTCCCTGCGGCGCGCGCTGCTGGGCGACATGATCGCCGAGAAAGCCGCGAAAAACGGTTGGGAAGGGTTGGTGATCTATGGCTGCATCCGTGATGTCGATGTGATCGCCCAGACCGACCTTGGGGTACAGGCGCTGGCCAGTCATCCGATGAAAACCGATAAGCGCGGCATCGGCGACCTGAACGTCGTAGTGACATTTGCGGGTGTGACGTTCCGCCCGGGTGAGTACATCTACGCCGACAATAATGGCGTGATCGTCTCGCCAAGCCCGCTGCAGATGCCTGAATAAACCGCAATAACCGACAGGGGTGAGGATGTTCGAGGAAGAAAACGCGCAGTGGGGGCTGGTGCATGCCCTGGTGCTGGACGGTAAAGGCGGTGCGCGTTCGATTGCCCGGACTGAGCTCGACGACTTGCAACTGCAGCCCCAGGAAAGCCTGTGGCTGCACTGGGATCGCAGCCATCCCCAGACCCAGACCTGGCTGCGCAAATCCAGTGGCTTGAGCGAATTCGCCTGCGACCTGCTGCTGGAGGAGAACACCCGCCCACGCCTGTTGCCGCTGCCGGATGCCGAGTTGCTGCTGTTCCTGCGCGGGGTCAACCTCAACCCGGGGGCCGAGCCGGAAGACATGGTCTCGGTACGTATCTTCGCTGCCGCCAGCCGTGTGATCTCCCTGCGTCTGCGCCCGTTGCGCGCCACCGATGAACTGCTGGTGCAGTTGGCGGATGGCAAGGGGCCGAAAACCGCTTCGGAGCTCATCCTTTATATGGCGCAGTACTTGACCAACAAGGTCCAGGATCTGGTCACGGATTTGTCGGAAATCGTCGACGCTGAGGAAGAAAAACTCGATACCGACGAACGGTATACACCTGAACATGGCAGTGTTTTGCAGATCCGTCGCCGAGCGGCCGGGCTCAAGCGTTTCCTGTCGCCGCAGCGGGATATTTTTGCCCAGCTCACGCGGATAAAATTGCCGTGGTTCTGTGACGACGATGCCGACTACTGGAACGAATTGAACAACAGCCTGACGCGCTACCTGGAAGAGCTCGAATTGACCCGGGAGCGCGTGGGGCTTGTGCTTGAGGCCGAAGACCGGCGCTTGAGCGTGCGCATGAACCGCACCATGTACCGCTTCGGGATCATCACGGGAATCTTCCTGCCGATGAGTTTCCTGACCGGTTTGCTGGGTATAAATGTGGGAGGCATACCGTTCTCTGCGAGCCCCTACGGATTCGTGATTGCATGCCTGTTGATGGTGTCGGTGGCGCTCGGACAATGGTGGTTGTTTCGACGATTGCGCTGGGTTTGAGCTGAATATGACCTGAACGTAGGAAGGGTCCTATGTGACCCCAGGAATTTTACCCTCGTCTTTTAAAACACTTGCGAGAGGTCTTTATGCACGATCCGTTCGAACAGTCTTTGCGTGACATGCTCAATGCCTCGCCGTCCAACCGCGACGACGATGCCTGCCTGGGCCGCGTATTGAAAACCGCTAACCGTCAGGTGGGCGCGGGTGACCTGTTCGGCCTGCTCGGCCGCTGGATGCCGGCGTTGATGATGGCCCTGAACAACGGTTCGGCCCATGTATCACCGGTCTCCCGTCGTAAACCTCTTGCTCGCACTGCTGATAAGGCTGATTGAATATGGAACTTGATCTCTGGACCCAGAGCCTGGTCACCGCGATGACCGCATTGTGGACCAAGGTGGCGAATTTCATTCCCAACCTGTTTGGTGCCCTGGTCCTGGTGTTGCTGGGCTTTGTCGTAGCCAAGCTGCTCGACACCCTGCTGTCCAAATTGCTCGCGAAACTGGGCCTTGACCGCCTGATGGCCGGCACCGGCCTGACCAAGCTGCTGGGCCGCGCCGGGTTGCAGGTGCCGATCTCCACGTTGATCGGCAAGATCGTCTATTGGTTTGTTTTGCTGATTTTTCTGGTTTCTGCGGCGCAATCCCTTGGACTTGAGCGAGTTTCAGCTACGCTCGACATGCTGGCGCTGTATTTGCCGAAGGTTTTCGGCGGCGCGTTGGTGCTTCTCGTAGGTGTTTTGCTTGCTCAACTGGCCAATGGGCTGGTGCGCGGCGCCGCTGAAGGGGTGGGGTTGGACTATGCCGCTGGCCTGGGGCGTATCGCCCAGGGGCTGGTGATCATCATCAGTATTTCGGTCGCGATCAGCCAGTTGGAGGTCAAGACTGACCTGCTCAACCACGTGATCGTCATTGTTTTGATTACCGTTGGTCTGGCCGTTGCGCTGGCCATGGGCTTGGGAAGCCGGGAAATTGCCGGCCAGATTCTCGCGGGAATCTATGTGCGTGAGTTGTATCAGGTTGGGCAACAGGTGCGTGTGGGCGAGGTCGAAGGGCAAATCGAGGAGATCGGCACAGTCAAGACGACGGTGCTGACCGATGACGGCGACCTGGTGTCGCTGTCCAATCGGATTCTCCTCGAGCAGCAGGTCAGTAGCCGCTAACCCGGTAAACCCTGCTAATGTACGCCGCCGCAAGCCTGGCTGACCGGGCTGTAGTGGACATTGACCTGACTGTCGGCACGACTTGTTTTGAATAAAGCCCAAACGCTGTCCACGCGCTATGACCCCCGTGAGCTCTCTGATGAGGAGTTGGTCGCGCGCTCGCACACGGAGCTGTTTCACGTAACTCGCGCGTATGAAGAATTGATGCGCAGATATCAACGCACTCTGTTCAACGTTTGTTCAAGGTATTTAGGGAACGATAGAGATGCGGATGATGTCTGTCAGGAAGTGATGCTCAAGGTGCTGTACGGCCTGAAGAACTTCGAGGGCAAATCGAAGTTCAAGACGTGGCTGTACAGCATCACCTACAACGAGTGCATCACGCAGTATCGGAAGGAACGGCGAAAGCGTCGCTTGATGGACGCTTTGAGTCTGGACCCCCTTGAGGAGGCGTCTGAAGAAAAGGCGCCGGCACCCGAGGAGAAGGGCGGACTCGATCGCTGGCTGGTGTATGTGAACCCGATTGACCGGGAAATTCTGGTGCTACGATTTGTCGCAGAGCTGGAATTCCAGGAAATCGCTGACATCATGCACATGGGTTTGAGTGCTACAAAAATGCGTTACAAGCGTGCTCTAGATAAATTACGTGAGAAATTTGCGGGCGAGACTGAAACTTAGTGCGTGGCAAATATCTCTTACGTGTAGGCAAGTTCTGTTAGACTTGTCGCCGAGTTGTCCCCCGGTTTGTGGGACTGCTTTACAATCACCAGATGGGGATTTAACGGATGAAACTGAAAAACACCTTGGGCTTGGCCATTGGTTCTCTTATTGCCGCTACTTCTTTCGGCGTTCTGGCACAAGGCCAAGGCGCAGTTGAAGGCGAGCTGTTCTACAAGAAGCAGTACAACGATAGCGTCAAGCACATCGAAGACGGCTTCAATCCTGGCGCTCGCATCGGTTACTTCCTGACCGACGACCTGTCCTTGAACCTGTCCTACGACAAGACCAACCACACCCGTTCGAACGACGGTACTGGTAACCAGAAGATCAAAGGCGATACCGGCAGCCTGGTTGCCCAGTATCACTTCGGTCAAGCTGGCGTAGACAGCCTGCGTCCATACGTAGAAGGCGGCTTCGGTCACCAGAGCCGTACCAACGTTCAGGCTGACGGCCACAGCGGTCGCGACCAGACTACCTTCGCTACCGTTGGTACCGGCGTGAAGTACTACTTCACCAACAACCTGTACGCTCGTGCCGGTGTTGAAGCTGACTACGGTCTGGACAACGGCAAGTGGGACTACTCCGCACTGGTTGGCCTGGGCGTGAACTTTGGCGGTAACGCTGGCGCAGTTGCTCCAGCTCCTACCCCAGCACCAGCTCCAGAGCCAACTCCAGAGCCAGAAGCTCCAGTTGCTCAGGTTGTTCGTGTTGAGCTGGACGTCAAGTTCGACTTCGACAAGTCCGTTGTTAAGCCTAACAGCTACGGCGACGTGAAAAACCTGGCCGACTTCATGGCTCAGTACCCAGCTACCAACGTAGAAGTTGCTGGTCACACTGACTCCGTAGGTCCAGATGCCTACAACCAGAAGCTGTCCCAGCGTCGTGCTGACGCTGTTAAGCAAGTCCTGGTTAAAGACGGCGTGGCTCCTAGCCGCATCACCGCAGTAGGTTACGGCGAATCCCGCCCAGTTGCTGACAACGCAACTGAAGCTGGTCGTGCTGTTAACCGTCGCGTAGAAGCGTCGGTTGAAGCTACCGCTCAGTAATTACTGAGATGTAGAAAAAACCCGGCTTCGGCCGGGTTTTTTTCGCCTGGAATTTGCCTCAGGCGCTGACTGCGGCAGCGACATAAGCCGTCTGCTCGGCGGCCGCAACATGGCCGATCACCAGAATCGCCGGGCTCTTCAAGGCAAATGCCTGTGCGTCTTCATGCATCCGCGACAGCTCACTGCGGCATTCGCGCTGTTGGGGCAATGAGGCGTTTTCGATCATTGCCACCGGCATATCTGTCGCCATCCCGCCTTCGAGCAATTGCTGGCGAATCTCCTCCAGCTTGGCCACTCCCATATACACCACCAATGTCGTCCCGCCCTCGGCCAACGCGCGCCAATTAAGGCTGCTGTCGTCCTGGGTATGGGCCGTGACCAGGGTCACACCACGGCTGACGCCACGCAGCGTCAGTGGAATCGCGCAATTCGTTGCCCCCGCCAGCCCGGCGGTGATCCCGTTGACCAACTCTACCTCGACGCCGCGTTCGCGCAGCCACACGGCTTCTTCGCCACCTCTGCCGAAAATGCACGGGTCACCCCCTTTCAGCCGCACTACGCACTTGCCTTGGCGGGCGTAACGCAGCATCAGGCGGTGGATAAAGTCCTGCGGGGTCGAGCGGCAGCCGCCGCGTTTGCCGACCGTGATCACCCGTGCTTCGGCGCAGTGCTCCAGCACCGAGGGGTTGACCAAGTCATCGATCAGTACCACATCGGCTTCGTGCAGGGCCCGTACAGCCTTGAGGGTCAACAGCTCCGGATCGCCAGGGCCCGCGCCCACCAGCCAGACTTTTGCGTTCATGGGTTTTCCTCGTCTAGAGCTGACGTCAGTTGTGAAAGAGTGAATACAGAAGAATCAGATTGATCAGCATCGAGACCAGGCCCAAGGTGCGCCAGACCTTCAACGGTTCGCGCTCCAGCAGGGGCCTGGGGCGGATGCTCAGTTCATGGCGGTCCGCCTGTTCCAGCACCAGCAGCCATTCCTCGGCGGTTTCATAGCGATGCGCCGGCTGGGCAGCCACGGCCCGCTCCAGGCTCAGGGGGAGCCAATCGGGGAGGTCCGGGCGATAGCGGCTGGCGCTGACAGCCTGGGCAAATCGAGGCCGTTGGAAGGCTTCGATTTCCCCGTAGGGGTAATGCCCGGTCAACAGGTAATACAAGGTGACGCCTATGCTGTACAAATCCTGCTGGGCTGTCGGACGGTCGCCATTGAACGCTTCGGGCGCGATAAAGCTCGGGGTGCCGGGCAGTGCGTGGGCACGGTCCTCGGAAAGACCGGGGCAGTAGGCCAGGCCGAAATCCAGCACGCGCAATTCACCGTCATCCCCCAGCAGCAGGTTTTCCGGCTTGATGTCGCGGTGCAGGATCTGCCGTCGATGCAGCATGCCGACTGCGCGCAGCAAACGCTCGGCAACGGACTGCCATTGCGCCAGGGGCAATGGGCCCTGGTGCTGGAACAGCTCGGCCAGGGTCTGCCCCGGGTATTCACGCATGACGTAGTACAAGTGCTGGCGCCCGCTGGCGGCGTGCACCTCAGGAAAGGCACGCCCGGCTACCCGTCGCAAAAACCATTCTTCCGACAGTAATGCCTGGCCGGCGTCGCTGTCGTCGTCGCGGCTCAGTGGCAAGGTTTTCAGCAGCCAGGGTTGCTGTTGGGCATCGCGCACCCGGTACAGCAATGACTGCCTGCTTTGCGCCAGTACGCTGTCCACCTGCCAGCCTTCAAAGCGTTGCCCGGATTTCAGCAGCGGTGGCAAGGGCCATTGCTGCAATTGCACCAGGGCGTCGCCGAGGGTGGCGGCGCCCAGCGTGTCGACGCGCACCAGCAAGGCGCTGGCATTGTCCTGGCTGCCCGCCAGGTGTGCGGCATTGACCAGCGTGGTGACCGCCAGGTCCAGGTCGGTTTGTTCGCGCAGGATCGCGCTGATGCTGTGATCGCCCAGGGTGGCCCAGACGCCGTCGCTGAGCAGCAGGAAGCACTCACCTTCACGCAATTGACCGTCGAGAAAATCCAGCACCAGGTGCTGATCCAGGCCAAGGGCACGCTTGAGTACGTGCTGCATGCCCGGCTGTTCCCACACATGGTCTTCGCTGATGCGCTGCAACTCACCGTCCAGCCAGCGATACGCCCGGCAATCACCGACATGGGCCAGGGTGAAACGCTGGCCGCGAAAGACCAGGGCACTGAGGGTGGTCAGCAACGGCTGGCCGCCGCCATTGGCCTGCAACCAGCGGTTTTGCGCCAGCAGCAAACGCTCCATTGCCTGCGCTACACCCCAGGTTTGTGGCGTGGCGTAGTAATCCAGGGCCAGGGCTTGCAAAGTCGAGCGTGCGGCCAGGCCGCCGTCGGCGCACTGGCTCACACCGTCGGCCATGGCGCACAGGTAACCTTTGCTCGCCGCCAGTTCCGCTGCGGGGGTGACGACCCGCAGCGCATCCTGGTTTTCCGCCCGTGGGCCGATGGCGCTGGCCTGGGCGACGCTCAGTTGCAGGCTCATCAGACGCGCGCAGCGGTCACTGCGGCCGAACCCCAGGTGGTTCTCCAGCGACGCTTGACGCCATGCAGGCCGAACCAGGCCAGTACGCCCAGGCTGGCGAACAGCCACAAGGCCAGTTGATAGCTGCCGGTGCTCTGCTTGATCGCGCCCATGCCCGCGGCCAGGGCGAAACCGCCGATGCCGCCGGCCATGCCGATCAAGCCGGTCATCACACCGATCTCACGCCGGAAACGCTGTGGCACCAACTGGAACACCGCGCCATTGCCCGCACCCAGACCGAGCATGGTGCAGACGAAGAGCGCCAGTGCCGCGTAGGAACTGGGCAGGTTGAAACCCACTGCCGCTATGCAGATCGCCGCGACACTGTACATGCCGAGCAGGGTGCGGATCCCGCCGAAACGGTCGGCCAGGGCACCGCCCAGTGGGCGCATCAGGCTGCCACCGAACACGCAGGCGGCGGTGTAGTAGCCGGCAGTCATGGGGCTCAGGCCGTATTGGTCGTTGAAATAGCCGGGCAGGGCGCTGGCCAGGCCGATAAAGCCGCCGAAGGTCACGCTGTAGAAAAACATGAACCACCAGCTGTCGCGGTCGCCCAGGGCCTTGAAGTAATCGGCCATGGACTTGGCTTTCGGCCGCTCGGGTGCATTGCGTGCCAGCCAGGCGAAGACGATCAGCGTCAGGATCAGCGGAATCAGCGCAAAGCCAAACACATTGCTCCAGCCAAACGCCGCCGCCAGCACCGGGGCCAGCAACGCCGCGAACACCGTGCCCGAGTTACCGGCACCGGCGATGCCCATGGCCTTGCCCTGGTGTTCGGCCGGGTACCATTGGGACGCCAGCGGCAGTGCCACCGCAAAGGATGCGCCGGCCATGCCGAGGAACAGTCCCAGCAACAAGGCTTGTTCGTAGCTGTGAATCCCCAGTTTCCAGGCGCTGAACAAGGCGACAATCACAATCACCTGGCCAATCAGCCCGGCGGTCTTGGGCGACAGCTTGTCCGCCAGCATGCCCATCAGGAAGCGCAGCACCGCGCCGGCCAGGATCGGCGTCGCCACCATGAGGCCGCGTTGTTGGGTGGTCAGGTGCAGGTCGGCAGCAATCTGCACCGCCAGGGGGCCCAACAAATACCAGACCATGAAACTCAGGTCGAAATACAGGAACGCGGCAAACAGGGTCGGGGTGTGCCCGGATTTCCAGAAGCTTGATTTCATCACGCACCTCAACGGTTGGGAGTCTTGTAAGAAGGCCTGGTGATGGAGCCGCCGGCTGAGGCCGCCCCACCGGCCCCGTGCTACCGGGGCCAAAACGAAAAAACGCCGCCACCGGGTTCGCAAGGGCAAACCGGGTGTGCGACGTCTTTGTCGTGAAGGGGCAACCGCCGTTGGTTACCTGTGGTGATTACTTAGCAAGTCCTGCGCCAACCTGCTGGCCGTAGGGTGCTCAGCCGAGCAGTTCACTCATGGCGATGATCTGCTCCGCCACCTGGATCAGTTTCTGCTGGCGGCTCATGGCCTGGCGGCGCATCAGGGTGTAGGCCTCTTCTTCATTGCAGGCCTTCATTTTCATCAGCATGCCCTTGGCCAACTCAATGCGCTTGCGCTCGGCCAACTGCTGGTCACGGGCCTGGAGCTGGGCGCGCAAGGCTTGGTCGCTCTCGAAGCGAGCCATGGCCACGTCGAGGATCGGTTGCAGGCGCTGCGCCTGAATGCCTTCGACGATATAGGCGCTGACCCCGGACTTGATGGCCTGGCGCATCACGTCGGGGTCGTGCTCGTCGGTAAACATCACGATGGGCCGGGGCTGGTCGCGGCTGACCAGCACCACTTGCTCCATCACATCGCGGCCCGGTGACTCGGTATCGATCAGGATGACGTCCGGGCGCACCGTTTCGACGCGCGCAGGGAGGTCGATGGTCAGGCCGGACTCATCGATCACTTCAAAGCCAGCCTCGATCAATGCTGCCCGCAGGCGGCCGACTTTGCGCGGCGTGTCGTTGATCAACAGGATTCGCAGCATGGACATCCTCCTGTCAGCGCAAGGCTTGGCGGCTGGTAGGGTCGACCATGGCATGCAGGCGGAAGCTGCGCGCGTAGCCGGCGGGGTCCGAGCCGTCCCAGATCTTGCCGTCGATCAGTTGGCTGCTGCGCGTGTCCTGGCCGTTGTCGCTGAGGCCCAGTGCCTCGGCGGCTTGGCGATACAGCGCCAGCTGTTGCACTTGGCGCGCAACGCCGAGGTAGTCAGGGTCTTCGCGCAGCAGGCCCCAGCGTCGGAACTGGGTCATGAACCACATGCCATCGCAGAGGTAGGGCAGGTTGACCTCGCCATCGGCAAAAAAACGCAGGGCGTGCGGGTCCTGCCACTGGTTGCCCAGGCCGTCGTCATAGGTGCCCAGCAAGCGGGGTTCGATGCAGTCGAGCGGGGCATCGAGGTACTCGCGGCCGCTGAGCAATTGTGCGGTGGAGCGGCGGTTTTCGGTGTTTTGCTCGATAAAGCGGCTGGCCTCCAGGATCGCCATCACCAACACGCGGGCGGTGTTGGGGTACTGGTCGACAAACGCCTGGGTGCAGCCGAGCACCTTTTCCGGATGGTTCGGCCAGATCGCCTGGCTGGTCGCCAGGGTAAAGCCCTGGTGTTGCTTGACGGCACTGGCGCACCAGGGCTCGCCGACGCAAAAGCCATCGATACGCCCGGCCTGCAGGTGCGCGAGCATTTGCGGGGGCGGTACCACGACGCTGTCCACATCCTGTAGCGGATGAATGCCTTGGCTCGCCAGCCAGTAGTACAACCACATGGCGTGAGTGCCCGTGGGAAAGGTCTGGGCGAAAGTCAGTTTTGTTCGGCTTTGGTGCACGTGGCGGTCCAGCGCCTCAGGAGTGATCACGCCCTGCTGTTGCAGGCTGCGGGACAGGTTGATGCTTTGGCCGTTCTGGTTCAGCCCCATCAAGACTGCCATGTCGGTGGGCGCGACACCGCCGATGCCCAAGTGCACTGCGTACACCAACCCGTACAGGCTGTGGGCGGCGTCCAACTCGCCGCTGACCAGTTTGTCCCGCAGGTTGGCCCATGAAGATTGGCGCTTGAGGTTGAGGGTCAAGCCATACGGCTGGGCGAAGCCCTGGGTCGCTGCCACCACCAGGGATGCGCAATCGCTCAAGGCCATGAAGCCCAGGTCAAGGCTGCTCTTTTCCGGGGCGTCACTGCCGTTGACCCAGGCCAGTGGGTCGTTCGTCGGGCTGTTGCCAACCGAATCGTTCATCAACACCTACCTTTTCTTTCACAAAAAAGCGTCGTTCCCTCAGATGGCGATGCAAGGCCATTGCGGGTAACGACGCCTTTGTCCGTAAGCCCGCTCCGCCGTTGGTGCGCGCCTTGATACAGAGTCCTTAGCAAGGCACATGCCACGGGCCGATGGGCACCGCCAGCCGTCAACTTTTCATCAAGATTGAAATTGGGCGGCCTCTCAGTATGGCCGCTTCTTACTGCCAGGCTGCCCAGGAAATCCAAGGTGTACGCTCATTTTTCCGTAACCACTGCCTGTCTCTGGCTGCTGTTTGCCGCGCTGATGCTGGGAAGTGTCGATGCCCAGGGCCAGACCTACCAGGCACGGGACGAGAGCCTGCATACCGTCTTTACCGCCTTGTCCGTGCCGATGGGCCTGCCCATCGTCGTGAGCAGTGAAGTGGCGCGCATACGCATCAGCGAGGTCATTGACCTCGATATGCCGCAACAGGCCCTGGAGATGCTTTCACAGCAATACGGCTTGATCTGGTACGGCGATGGGCAGGCGCTCTACCTCTACGCCGTCAACGAGGCGAAAAGCTTGGTGGTGGTATTGCGGCATATATCGGTCGACAGGTTTCGTGGCTTCATGCGCCGCTCGGGACTTGATGAAACGCGTTATCCCCTGCGCGTGAGCGGGGCGCGGACATTCCATGTGTCCGGGCCACCCCATTATGTCGACCAGGTCTTGCGTCTGGCCCAGTTGATGGATCGCGAGCGTGCTGGATTGCACATAGGCAACCAGGCGTTTGCTGTGGTTCAGGTACTCAACACCCATGTGGCAGACCGAGGGTACGCCATGGGCAACGAAAAGGTCACGGTGCCGGGCATCGCATCGACGATCGAAACCCTGTTGGGCTCTGAACAGAAGGGAGCGTTGGCCGACAAGAGCCTGGTTGTGAGTGCCTATCCGGATACCAATAGCCTGCTGATCAAGGGTAAGCCAGCGCAACTGGCTCTCATCGAGCGTCTGGTGGCGGAGTTGGACACCCCCAAGCGTTCTATCGAAGTCTCGCTATGGATGGTGGACGTAGACCGTGATGAACTGAAAAAGCTGGATTTTGACCGGGAGAAGGATGCGAAGGCCCAGGCCACGCGAATTCTGGAACCGATGGACGATATCCGCTTGATGGAGCAAATCGCCACGCTGGAGCGCCGGCGGCGAGCAAGGGTGATGACGTTGCCGGTGATTCTCACCCAGGAGAATGTGCCGGCCGTGTTCCAGGATAACCACACCTTCTACCTGACAGCTCCCGGAGCCGACCATGCTGATTGGAAGCCCGTGCAATACGGTTCCCAGGTCAGCGTGCTGCCGCGTTTTGCCGAAGGGAACCAGATCGAGATGCTGCTCCATGTCGAGGATGGTCGACAATTGAACCAGGCGGGGCGGGGCGGCAAAGCGACCGCGGTCGGCCGGGTGAGTGTCAGCAGCGTAGCAAGGGTGCCGCAGGGTAAGCGCCTGTGGCTGGGAGCGTTCAGCCGTGAGGCACATGAGTCGGGACGCAGCACCGTTTCAGCTGGCCCGGCCAAGGTTCGCCTGTTTGTGATTGAGGCCCGGGCCGTGGGAGGCGAGATGAAAACGTTGGCCACTGGCGTTGGCCCGCCACCGTTGAGTGCGGCGCAATACGAGCGCGTGCAACGTGCGTTCGTACGCCCGGGTCGCGATGGTTCTCCGTGAATAAGGCGTTGCCCCATGCATTTGGAAATTCTTCTACAGGAACAACTGATCAGCCGCAGGCGCCTGGCCGCCTTTGCTCCTGGGAAGGTGTTGCCATTGTCGCCCGGCATCATCCACTGCGTGGAAGTTCGGGTTAATGGCCGGTTGCTCGCATTGGGCGAGTTGGTACAACTGGAGGATCGGTTGGGCGTTGAGTTGCACGAGGTCTATAAAAGGGGAGCGCCTGATGTGTATGGGTGAAGTGTCTTACAGGGTGTTGCTAAAAATCGTTGGCTGTATGGGTTTTTTCCTAGCGTGGCCTGCAAGGCGGTTTTTTATAGTCGTGATGTGGGCGCAAGGGCCAGTACTGGAAAATAAGGGCTTCAATGTCAGTAGTCGGATGTCGAGGTAGATATGGCCGTCGTTAATGATGAATTGACGGCGACTTCCCTGCTCTTTTCCCGGTGGACGCTGCATGGCGATGGTCGCTTGACCGGAGACGGCAGCGATGTCCAGTTGCCACCCAAGGAGCTGCATGTTTTGCGGCTGCTGCTGGTCTCTGGCGGTGTACTGATGACCAAGGACCGCTTGCTGGAGTTGGTCTGGCCTCAGGGGGAGGTCGCCGAGGAGTCGCTGACCCGTTGCATTTATTCGCTGCGCAAGCATCTTGGCGCTGACAAAGGCTTTATCAAGACCATCTATGGTCGCGGGTATCGCTTTACCTGCCCGGTGAAGGCTGAGCGCCATGGGCGCGGGCCTATGGATACCCGGCAGCATGTGTGTTCGGCCTGTGGCCAAGTCAGTCATGGCTAAGTTCTGGCGCAGGCTGCTGTGGCTTGGCCTGGTGACGAGCGGCAATCAGGCACTGGCCTATTGCTGGGAGGAAACTGCCCGCCGCTACGATATCGAACCGGAATTGCTACAGGCTATCGCTGCCGTGGAGTCGGATTTTCGCCCGGATGCGATGAACTACGCCAACGGTAATGGCACACGGGATATCGGCCTGATGCAGATCAACAGTATCCATTTACCTCGTCTGCTCAAGCTGGGTATCACTGAGGAAAGGCTGTTGAGTGAACCCTGCCTGTCGGTGGAAGTCGGGGCCTCCATACTGGCCGAGTTTATCCAGCGCTTTGGCTACAACTGGACGGCGGTGGGGTCCTACAATGTCGGGCCCGGCTCCGGCCCTGAGCGCGATGCGTTGCGCATGCGCTATGCAGAAAAAATCTGGGCACGTTATGAGACCCTGGTACAGCAACGCTACTGACGTTTGGGCGGCGCGCCTCGCGTGCACCCCGCCACCCCGCTATAATCGCCGCCACCTTCCGCCGCCATCCGAGTCTAGCCCGCCCATGTATACCCTGGCCCGCCAGCTGTTGTTCAAACTCTCCCCGGAAACCTCCCACGATCTGTCCCTGGACCTGATCGGCGCCGGTGGCCGCCTGGGGCTCAATGGCCTGGTATGCAAGGCGCCGGCGAAAATGCCGGTGTCGGTGATGGGGCTCGACTTCCCCAACCCGGTCGGACTGGCCGCCGGCCTGGACAAGAACGGTGCGGCCATCGATGGCTTCGCGCAGCTGGGTTTCGGTTTTGTGGAGATCGGCACCGTGACGCCGCGACCGCAACCGGGTAACCCCAAGCCGCGTATCTTCCGTCTGCCGGAAGCCGAGGCGATCATCAATCGCATGGGGTTCAACAACCTGGGTGTCGATCATCTGCTGTCGCGCGTCGAGGCCGCAAAGTACAAGGGCATCCTCGGTATCAATATCGGCAAGAACTTCGACACGCCGGTCGAGCGCGCAGTGGATGACTACCTGATCTGCCTGGACAAGGTCTACGCCCACGCCAGCTATGTCACCGTCAACGTCAGCTCGCCCAACACCCCGGGCCTGCGCAGCCTGCAGTTCGGCGATTCGCTCAAGCAATTGCTCGAAGCCCTGCGCCAACGCCAGGAAGACCTGGCCGTGCGCCATGGCAAGCGTGTGCCGCTGGCAATCAAGATCGCCCCGGATATGACTGACGAAGAAACCGTGCTGGTGGCCCAGGCCCTGGTGGATGCGGGCATGGATGCGGTCATCGCGACCAACACCACCCTCAGCCGTGTCGGCGTCGAAGGGTTGGCCCATGGCGATGAAGCGGGTGGCCTGTCGGGTGCGCCAGTGCGTGACAAGAGCACCCATATCGTCAAGGTGCTGGCCGCTGAGTTGGCCGGGCGTTTGCCGATCATCGCGGTGGGCGGCATTACCGAAGGTAAGCATGCCGCCGAGAAGATCGCTGCGGGCGCCAGCCTGGTGCAGTTGTACTCGGGTTTTATTTATAAAGGCCCGGCGCTGATCCGCCAGTCAGTGGATGCGATTGCGGCCTTGCGCGTGTAGGAGCGAGCTTGCTCGCGAAGAACGTCAACGATAGCGCGGCGCATCTGGTTTAACGCGGCGCCCTCGGGTTCTTCGCGAGCAATCTCGCTCATGCGGTAGTCCTCATTATGCTCAGGCCAATAAAAAGGGCTCCTTAAGAGGAGCCCCTGGGCCGAAGCCCGCCGCCTGGATAGGGCGTGCGTGGTTAAGTCGCTACATATTCGAGGTGGTGTCGGAATTAAATGCCCTTGATTAGCCGACGGCGTGAAGTTCGTTGAGTCTGTGGATTCCCGCAGTGCCAGTCATACCGTCCCAGTTGTCGCCGCGTCCTTCTCGCCAGCCGTTGATCCAGGCTTGGCGTACCGACGGTAGAGTAAATGGGCAAAGCTCACGGGATTTGCCATGAACGCCATATTGATATCCGCGTAAAAATGCTCTTTCCAACGGATCACGCTTAAGTCTTCTCATAGGGTGTTTCCCTCACTTGTTGACTGTCTTGATATCCTTCGGCCTCGTCTGAGGCCGGGCAGAGTTTTTCTGCCGTTGGTGGGCTCGCTGCCGGCGTGGCGAGCCTATGTGTCGGCGTCGTTGCGGCGCCAACCTGTGTTGAGTTCTAACCAATAGGTCACATGGATTCAATGATCGTTTTGTCATAAGCACGTAACGATAACGATGCTATAGCCATAAGCTGGGATGGCTTTTCGCCCCATTTGTTGGGCAAAGCCAGCTATGATGCACCCTGCAAAGAGGATGGGTTTAATCCTTTAGTGAGAATGTCCGCCGGTTGCAGTCGGTTATTATTCGACGAAGGGTCGGAATATTTCTTTTTGTTGCGTCAAATTCTCTCTCTGCCCCGTCAATAAAGGCTCCAAGGCCCGTCAGACGGGGTGGAACGGCACATTCGTGCCACGCGGGCACTCTTCAAGAAAAGTGCTTGATTGAAAACCGAACCGGCGATGCGTCGCCCGTTCACTTATTGCTGAAAAGCCTGGAATGCCCCATGTCGGACCGTTTTGAACTCTTCCTCACCTGCCCCAAGGGCCTCGAAGGCCTGCTGATCGAGGAAGCCGTCGGGCTTGGCCTTGAGGAAGCCCGCGAGCACACCTCGGCCGTGCGCGGCATGGCCGACATGGAAACCGCCTATCGCCTGTGTCTCTGGTCGCGCCTGGCCAACCGTGTGTTGCTGGTGCTCAAGCGCTTCCCGATGAAGGACGCCGAAGACCTCTACCACGGCGTGCTGGATATTGAATGGGCCGATCACATGGTCTCTGACGGTACCCTGGCGGTGGAATTCAGCGGTCACGGCTCAGGCATCGACAACACCCACTTCGGCGCGCTGAAGGTCAAGGATGCGATCGTCGACAAGCTGCGTACCCCGACCGGCGAACGCCCGTCCATCGACAAGATCAACCCCGACCTGCGCATCCACCTGCGCCTGGACCGTGGCGAAGCCATCCTGTCCCTCGACCTGTCCGGCCACAGCCTGCACCAGCGCGGCTACCGCCTGCAGCAGGGCGCCGCGCCGTTGAAGGAAAACCTCGCGGCGGCGATCCTGATTCGTGCCGGCTGGCCGCGCATTGCTGCCGAAGGCGGCGCGCTGACTGACCCGATGTGCGGCGTGGGCACCTTCCTGGTGGAAGGCGCGATGATTGCCGCCGACATGGCACCTAACCTCAATCGCGAATTGTGGGGCTTCACCACCTGGCTCGGCCACGTCCCGGCGCTGTGGAAAAAACTCCACGCCGAAGCCACTGAACGCGCGGCCATTGGCATGAACAAGCCGCCGTTGTGGGTGCGGGGCTACGAAGCCGACCCGCGCCTGATCCAGCCCGCCCGCAACAATATCGAGCGCGCCGGCCTGAGCCACTGGATCAAGGTGTACCAGGGCGAAGTCGGCACCTTCGAGCCGCGCCCGGACCAGAACCAGAAAGGCCTGGTGATCTGCAACCCGCCCTACGGCGAGCGCTTGGGTGACGAAGCCAGCCTGTTGTACCTCTACCAGAACCTCGGCGAGCGTCTGCGCCAGGCGTGCATGGGCTGGGAAGCGGCGGTGTTCACCGGCGCGCCGGACCTGGGCAAGCGCATGGGGATCCGCAGCCACAAGCAGTATTCGTTCTGGAATGGCGCATTGCCGTGCAAGTTGCTGCTGATCAAGGTCAACCCGGATCAGTTCGTCACCGGCGAGCGCCGTACCCCGGAACAGCGCCAGGCCGAACGTGAGCAGGCGGTTTACGACCAGGCTCCGGCCGAGCCGCAGGAGCGCCAGTACAACAAGAACGGCAACCCGATCAAGCCCGCCCCGGCCCCCGTGGTCGAGCAGGCGCGCCTGAGCGAAGGCGGGCAGATGTTCGCCAACCGCCTGCAAAAGAACCTCAAGCTGCTGGGCAAGTGGGCCAAGCGTGAAGGGGTGGATTGCTACCGCGTCTACGATGCCGATATGCCTGAATACTCCATGGCCATCGACCTGTACCACGACTGGGTCCACGTGCAGGAATACGCTGCGCCAAAATCCATCGATCCGGAAAAAGCCTCGGCCCGCATGTTCGACGCCCTGGCGGCCATTCCCCAGGCGCTGAACATCGACAAGAGCCGCGTGGTGGTCAAGCGTCGCGAGCGCCAGAGCGGTACCAAGCAATACGAGCGCCAGAGTGCCCAGGGCAAGTTCACCGAGGTCAGCGAAGGCGGCGTGAAGCTGCTGGTCAACCTCACCGACTACCTGGACACCGGTCTGTTCCTCGACCACCGTCCGATGCGCATGCGTATCCAGAAGGAAGCGGCCGGCAAGCGTTTCCTCAACCTGTATTGCTACACCGCCACCGCCAGTGTGCACGCAGCCAAGGGCGGCGCGCGCAGCACCACCAGTGTCGACCTGTCCAAGACCTACCTGGATTGGGCACGTCGCAACTTCTCGCTCAACGGTTTCTCCGACAAGAACCGCCTGGAGCAGGGCGATGTGATGGCC
Source organism: Pseudomonas sp. S3E12 (assembly GCF_001702295.1). Lineage (NCBI taxonomy): Bacteria > Pseudomonadati > Pseudomonadota > Gammaproteobacteria > Pseudomonadales > Pseudomonadaceae > Pseudomonas > Pseudomonas sp. S3E12. The sequence goes on along the minus strand of NZ_MBDT01000022.1, from coordinate 405,780 downwards.
TGGCTGGAGGCCAGCCGCGATGAGTTCGACATGATCTTCATCGACCCGCCGACCTTCTCCAACTCCAAGCGCATGGAAGGCATCTTCGACGTGCAGCGCGACCACGTGCAGTTGCTTGACCTGGCCATGGCGCGCCTGGCACCGGGTGGCGTGCTGTACTTCTCGAACAACTTCCGCAAGTTCCAGCTGGAGGACAATCTCAGCGAACGCTATGCGGTCGAGGAAATCAGCGACAAGACCCTCGATCCGGATTTTGCGCGTAATGCGAAGATCCACCGGGCGTGGAAAATCACTGCTCGCTGATCGCCGCCACGAAAAAGCCGCAAGCCTGGACTATTCCGGGCTTGCGGCTTTTTTACGCTGGTCAAACCCTGGGCCGATGGCTATAACTTAAGGCCTAGCCAAAGTGACACCCCCCGCACGCTGGCGTTGTGAGTGTTGCCTATGCCGTTGCAAGCCGTTCGCCCGAAAATCCTAGGCTTTATCAGTGAACAGGCGTCGGCTTGGCTGGTGGCGTTGGTGGTGTTATTGGCGGGTTTTGCGCTGACGGCCATCGTCGCCTGGGCGGCCTCCGACCTCTATCAGCAACAGGTTCGCCAGCGCTTTCAGTTGCTGGTCAACGAGCGTTACACCCGCTTGCAGGAACGCTTCGAGGATCAGGAACAACGCCTGAACAGCCTGCGGCGGTTCTTCGTCAATTCCGATGTTGTATCCCGCGAGGAGTTCGACGGCTTTGCCCAGCCGTTACTGTTGCGCGCCCGGGCCTACGCCTGGGCACCCCGTGTGTTTCGCGAACAGCGCAGCCAATTTGAACAAGAGGTGTCCCGCCTGCGTGGGGTACCCTTTGTTATCCGTGAACTTAATAGCGCCGGCGAACTGGCCCCGGCGCCCGAGCGTGATGAATACGTTCCGGTGCTCTACAGCCAGACTCAAAGCCTGCTGGGGTCGCCCCTGGGTTTTGATCTGTTGGCCCAGCCCCTGCGGCGCTCGGCCCTTGAGCGGGCGCAAAAGAGCGGCAAGTTGGCGGTGTCCCAACCCATGCAGTTGGTGGGGGTCGAGCCGGCTTATGTCACGGGTGTATTACTGGTCGCGCCGGTGAGTCACCTGCCCACCTCCGAGCCGTCCCCAAATGAGCCATACGGTTACGTGATGGCGGTGATCAGCATGCGCCAGTTGGTCGCCGACGGCTTGCCCAAAGCGGAGCGGGACAACCTGGTGATGCAGATCGTCGACACCTCCGACCTGCAAAAGCGCGTGCTCTTCGAGTCCGGCAATGCCGTGGCCAACAGTGACCTTGCTGGCGCGCGTCGCCTGACCCTGGGCGATCATGTGTACGCCCTGAGCCTGCGCCCGAGCAAGGTGTTCGAGCAGGCCAACTATTCCTCGCTGTCCACGATCCTGACCATGGGTAGCCTACTCAGCCTGCTGCTCAGCGCCTTGCTCTATGTGCTGGTGAGCCAGCGCCAGCGTGCGTTGAAACTGGTGGAGCAACGCACTGTGCAGTTGCGCTTGCGTGAGCAGGAACTACGGGGTGCCCATGGCCAGTTGCGCAGCGTACTCAACGCCGCTACCCAAGTGGCGATCATTGCCACTGACTTGCGCGGTGTGATCAACACCTTCAACGCCGGTGCCGAGCAGATGCTGGGGTACGAGGCCGAGCAGGTGGTGGGCAAGCTGACCCTGGAAAGCCTGCACTTGGCGTTGGAGTTGGAGGCACGTTCCGCGAGCCTGAGCGTGACCTTGGGCAAGCGTATCCCGGCGAACCAGGCGATGCTGGTGGAAAGCCCCGACAACCTGCACGAAGCCCGGGAGTGGACCTTGATCCGCCAGGATGGCAGTCAGTTGATTGTGAACATGTTGGCCACCGTCTTGCTGGATGACCATGGCCTGTGGGTCGGGTACCTCGCGATTTACCTGGACGTCACCGAGCAGAAACGCGCCTACGAGGCCCTGGCGGCGCGGGACCGCCTGCTCAAGAAACTCAGTGCCCACGTACCCGGGGGGATCTTCCAATTCACCCTGGAACCCCAGGATAACTGGCGCTTTATCTACGCCAGCGACGGCATGCGCGATATCTATGAAATCGAGGTCAGCGCGTTGCAGCGGGATGCGACGAAGGTCTTCGAGCGAATCCACCCGCTGGACGCGGAGCGGGTGCGGGCCTCGATTCGCCTGTCGGCATTGCAGTTGAGCCATTGGCGCGAAGAGTACCGGGTGCAGTTGCCGCAACGGGGTTTACGCTGGATTCGCGGCGAGGCCACCCCGGAGGAATTACCGGGAGGCGGTACGCTGTGGCATGGCTATGTGTCGGACATTTCCGATTTGAAGCGAGTGGAAGAAGAACTGCGCGCGCTGTCCATCACAGATTCCCTGACTGGGATTCACAACCGTCGCTATTTCCAGGACCGCCTCAGGGCCGAGATGGCGAGGCTTAACCGGACCAGTGGGGCGCTGTCGGTGATCATGCTCGATATCGATCATTTCAAGCGGATCAATGACCAGCACGGGCATGCGGTTGGCGATGGGGTGTTGCAGGAGTTGTGTAAGCGCATCAGTCAGCGTCTGCGCCGCACCGATGTATTCTGCCGCCTGGGGGGCGAGGAGTTCATGGTGCTGTGCCCCAACACCGATGGTGAGCAGGCCTACAGCTTGGCGATGGAGTTGTGGCAATCCCTGCGTAGCCTGCCGATGGAACCGGTGGGCATTGTCACCGCCAGCTTTGGTGTGGCCAGCTGGCGGGTGGATGAAGGCATCGATGGCCTGTTGTTGCGTGCCGACTCGGCGGTGTACGTGGCCAAGCAGGCGGGCAGGGACCGGGTGGAGGCCGAGAGGGCGCGGGCCTGATGCCCGCTCCTATAGGACGGGAGCCGCCGCCGCCAGTTTTGGCTGGCGGTACAGATCCAGCAGCACCTGGTCCAGCACCGACGACGCGCCCCACGGCTTCGGATCGTTGAGGATCGCCACCACCGCCCAGGTGTTGCCATTGTTGTCGCGGCTGAACCCGGCAATGGCGCGCACGGTGTTCAAGGTACCGGTCTTGACGTGGGCTTCGCCGCGCATCGCGGTGGTCTTCAGGCGTTTGCGCATGGTGCCGTCGGTGCCGGCGATCGGCATCGAGCTGATGTATTCCGCCGCGTAGGGGCTTTTCCAGGCGGCTTGCAGCATGGCGGCCATTTCGCGGGCGCTGACCCGTTCGGCACGGGACAGGCCCGAACCGTTCTCCATCACCAGGTGTGGCGCGGTGATGCCTTTTTTCGCCAGCCACTGGCGCACCACACGTTGCGCGGCCTTGGCATCGTCGCCGTCGGCATCGTTGCGGAACTGCGCGCCCAGGCTCAGGAACAATTGCTGGGCCATGGTGTTGTTACTGTATTTGTTGATGTCACGGATGATTTCCGCCAGGTCCGGCGAAAAGGCGCGGGCCAGTACCTTGGCATCCTTGGGCACCGGTGCCTGGATATCGCGGCCCTGAATGGTGCCGCCCAGTTCCTGCCAGATCGCCCGCACCGCACCGGCGGTGTAGGTGGCGTGGTCCAACAACGACAGATAAGTCTGCGAGCTGCAGCCATCGGCCAATTGGCCGCTGACGGTGACCGTCATACTGCCATCGGCGCCTGTGACCGGGTTGTAGCGTACGTCGCCGGTGCACTGCTTGGCGTTGGAGGCCTTGACCTGGTTGTCGATGCGGATGCTGGCAATCGGCGGCTCGACCGAGACGAGCACGCGGCCCGAATCGTTACGGGTCACAAAGCGCAGGGCCTTGAGGTTGACCAGCAGGGCGTCGGGCTTGACCAGGAACGGTTTGTTCTCGTCGTTGCCGTCGTCATTGAATTCCGGCAACTGCGGCTGGTTGAAGAAACTGCGGTCCAGCACCAGGTCACCGGTGACTTGCTGCACGCCATTGGCCCGCAGGTCGCGCATCAGCAGCCAGAGCTTTTCCATGTTCAGCTTGGGGTCGCCGCCGCCCTTGAGGTATAGGTTGCCGTGCAACACGCCACCGCTGAGGGTGCCGTCGGTGTAGAACTCGGTTTTCCACTGGTGGTTGGGGCCGAGCATTTCCAGGGCCGCATAGGTGGTGACCAGCTTCATGGTGGAAGCCGGGTTTACCGAGACGTCGGCGTTGAATACCGTGGGGGTGCCGGGGCCGTTCAGAGGGATCATCACCAGGGACAGTGCAGTGTTTTGCAGCTTGGCTTTGGCCAGTGCCTGCTGGACGTTTGCAGGCAAGGTATTGTTGATCGGGGCCGCGGAGGTGGAAAAGGCCAGTGGCAGGAGAAAACTGGCAAGTAGCAATGGACGCAAAGATTTGATCATAAGAAATAAAACCCTACTGCTGAGGAGGGTGAAAAAGGCGAGGGGTAAATAGGAAAAATCCCTCAATGGTCATGAAAGTGTCGGCATTATGCCCCAAGGTGAAGGCACTTGTAGCTGAACGATAGCTGGTAATCGGCGTTTTTTTAACAGCAAACGGCCGCCCGTCCCAGAGAGTCGGGCAATCGTCGCCTTAAACTGCTAAAGTGCCGCCCGTTATTACTTATGAGGATTGTTCCAATGGCGACTAACCGTTCCCAGCGTCTGCGCAAAAAACTGTGCGTTGATGAATTTCAAGAGCTGGGTTTCGAACTGAACCTGGACTTCAAAGAAGGCCTGAGTGAAGAAGCTATCGACGCTTTCCTCGAAGCATTCATCAAAGAAGCCATGGAAGCCAACGGCCTGGGCTATGTCGGCGGCGACGACTACGGTCTGGTTTGCCTGCAGAAGCGTGGCTCGGTCTCCGAAGAGCAGCGCGCTGCCGTCGAAGCCTGGCTGAAAACCCGTTCCGAGCTGACCAAGGCTGAAGTCAGCCCGCTGCTGGACGTGTGGTATCCGGAAAAGCCGATCAACGCGGCTAAGTGATACTGAAAAAAACGGCGACCTGAGGGTCGCCGTTTTTTTATGCCTTGCGCCAGTTCAGAATCAGCAGCGTCAATACCCCCGCCACAATCCCCCAGAACGCCGACCCGATGGAAAACAACGTCAAGCCTGACGCGGTGACCATGAAGGTGATCAGCGCCGCTTCCCGTTCCTTCGGCTCATTCATGGCGATACTCAAGCCATTGATGATCGAGCCAAACAAGGCCAAGGCCGCAATCGACAGCACCAGTTCCTTGGGCAAGGCTGCGAACAGTGCCGCCAGTGTTGCGCCGAACACCCCGGCTATCCCGTAGAACACCCCGCACCATATGGCGGCGGTGTAGCGTTTATTACGGTCTTCATGGGCGTGGGGGCCGGTGCAGATCGCTGCGCTGATCGCCGCGAGGTTGATGCCGTGGGAGCCAAAGGGCGCCAGCACCAGCGAGGCCAGGCCGGTGGCGGTGATCAGCGGCGAGGCCGGCACGTTATAGCCATCGGCCCGCAGTACGGCGACGCCGGGCATGTTCTGCGAGGTCATCGCCACCACGAACAACGGAATCCCGATGCTGATGGTTGCCGCCAGCGAGAAGTGCGGTGTCGTCCACACCGGCGTCGCCACTTCCAGGTGGAAACCGCTGAAGTCCAGCAAGCCCATCAGCCCCGACAGCAGGGTACCGATCACCAATGCGGCCAGCACCGCATAGCGTGGCGACAGGCGCTTGATGATCAGGTAGGTGAAAAACATCCCCAGTACCAGGCCGGTGCGATGCTGCGCAGCGACGAAAATCTCGCTGCCGATCTTGAACAGGATCCCTGCCAGCAAGGCGGCCGCCAACGACGCAGGGATACGCTTGACCAGTTTTTCAAAGCTGCCGGTGAGCCCGCAGAGCGCCACCAGCACCGCGCAGGTGATGTAGGCACCGATGGCCTCGCCGTAACTCACACCGCCCAGGCTGGTGATCAACAGCGCTGCGCCGGGGGTGGACCAGGCAATGGTGATCGGTGTGCGATAGCGCAGGGACAGGCCGATGCTGCACACCGCCATGCCGATGGAAATCGCCCAGATCCATGAAGAAATCTGCGCCGTGGTCAAGCCGGCCGCCTGGCCGGCCTGGAACATCAGCACCAGGGAACTGGTATAGCCGGTCATCATGGCGATAAAGCCGGCGACGACGGCGGAGGCAGAAGTGTCGGCCAGCGGGCGCAAGGGCGCTTGGGTGGCGTCGGTCATGGAGAGGTGTTCCTTTTACCTGGGTGTTTGCCGGTGACGGCGCAGATTCAAGCCTAAACTCAAACGTAACGACTCATTGCAATACAGACGGCACCGCAAACAGCCGTACAGTGTGTTGGCGCAGTGGGTTGTGTACAATGTGCGCTGTTTTTAGGTGATACTTGCCAGCGACCCCGTGTTGCCGTATTACCTTAAAGTTGCCGTATTACCGTTAATTCGCCGCCGTTCTCCCTACCCGAGTGCCCATGAACGAACAGTTGCAACCTCTCAAGAAACAACCGCGAGCCGGCAAGGCCGGTCGCAGCGGAACCCAGGACGATATCGTCTACGCGCATATCTTCGAGGCGATCCTCGAGCAGCGCCTGGCACCCGGTACCAAATTGAGCGAAGAGGCACTGGGCGAAATCTTCGGCGTCAGCCGCACCATCATTCGCCGCGCGCTGTCGCGCCTGGCCCATGAAGGCGTGGTGTTGCTGCGGCCCAATCGTGGCGCGGTGGTGGCGAGCCCAAGCGTGGAAGAAGCACGCCAGGTGTTCCTGGCCCGGCGCCTGGTAGAGCGGGCGATCACCGAACTGGCAGTGCAGCACGCCACCGCCGAGCAACTGGCCGAACTGCGCCAGATGGTCAACGACGAGCGCGACAGCTTCTCCCGCGGCGATCGCGGAGCGGGCATCCGCCTCTCCGGCGAGTTCCACCTCAAGCTGGCCGAAGCCGCGAAAAACGCGCCGCTGATCAGCTTCCAGCGCAGCCTGGTGTCCCAGACCTCGTTGATCATCGCTCAGTACGAAAGCGGCAACCGCTCGCACTGTTCCTACGATGAGCACACCCAACTGATCGATGCGATCGAAGCACGGGACGCAGCGCTGGCGGTGAACTTGATGATGCATCACATGGATCACATCGACAGCAAGCTCAACCTCGACGAGGAAAGTGCGTCGGATGATTTGCATGCGGTGTTCTCGCATCTGTTGCAGACCAAGAAGCCGGGGCGTTCTTCAGTCAAGCTGTAAACCCGATTAAAAAATGTGGGAGGGGGCTTGCTCCCGATGGCAGAGTGTCAGTCACTGAATTAAGTGCCTGATCCACCGCTATCGGGAGCAAGCCCCCTCCCACATTTGTTTTGTGTCGTGGCGCAGATCAGCGTTGGTGCACGAGTTGGCCGGCAGCGTAGGTCTGCAACACCGTCCGATCATCCCCCAGGGTCATCAACACGAACAACGTCTCGGCAATGTTATTGGCCTGCTTCAAGCGATAGCTCAGCAGCGGCGTGGCGTTGTAGTCCAGCACCAGGAAGTCTGCATCGGTGCCCGGCTGCAACGTGCCGATCTTGTCTTCCAGGCGCAGCGCCCGCGCACCGCCCAGGGTGGCCAGGTATAGCGACTTGAACGGGCTCAACCGCGCGCCCTGCAGTTGCATGACCTTGTAGGCTTCGTTGAGGGTTTGCAGCAGTGAGAAGCTGGTGCCGCCGCCCACATCGGTGCCCAGGCCGACATTCAGCTTGTGTTTCTCGGCCATCGGCAAGTTGAACAGGCCGCTGCCGAGGAAGAGGTTCGAGGTCGGACAGAACGCCACCGCCGACCCCGTCTCCGCCAACCGTGCGCATTCGTCATCACACAGGTGCACGCCGTGGGCAAACACCGAGCGCTGGCCCAGCAGCTGGTAGTGGTCGTACACATCCAGATAGCCGTTGCGCTCCGGAAACAGCGCCTTAACCCACTCGACTTCCTGCTTGTTCTCACTGATGTGCGTCTGCATGTACAGGTCCGGGTATTCGCCCAGCAGTTGCCCGGCCAGCGCCAATTGCTCCGGCGTGCTGGTCGGCGCAAAACGCGGGGTGACCGCATAGTGCAGGCGGCCCTTACCGTGCCAGCGCTCGATCAGCGCCTTGCTTTGCTGGTAGCCGGATTCGGCGGTGTCGGTAAGGTAGTCCGGAGCGTTGCGGTCCATCATCACCTTGCCGGCGATCATGCGCAGGTCGAGTTTTTCCGCCGCCTCAAAGAATGCGTTCACCGATTGCGGATGCACGCTGCCGAACACCAGCGCGGTGGTGGTGCCGTTGCGCAGCAGTTCCTTGATGAAAATATCTGCGACTTCCTCGGCGTGGGCCTTGTCGGCGAACTGGCTTTCGCACGGGAAGGTGTAGGTGTTGAGCCAGTCCAGCAACTGCTCGCCATACGCGCCGACCATGCCGGTCTGCGGCAGGTGGATATGGGTGTCGATCAGGCCGGGGGTGATCAGCGCATCCTGGTAATGGGTGATGTCGATGTCGGCAGGCAAGCTCGGCAGCAGGTCGCCGGCATGGCCCACGGCGCTGATCCGGCCGTTTTCGATCACCAGCAGGCCGTCTTCGAAATACTCGTAGGAGGCTTCGATCCCAACTTCAGCGGGGTCGGCGATGCTGTGCAGGAGGGCGGCACGGTAGGCTTTGCGAGTCAAAGGCATGGTCGTCTCAATTGATAGCTTGGCTGCGGCGCGAGGCCGGCAGCAATTTGGCAATGGGTTCGGCGCTCGCGGTGTGCTGGCCGAAACTGGCGTTATAGGTGGCGATGATTTCGCCGGCGATGGAGATGGCGATCTCCACCGGCAACTTGCCCTTCACCTCGCTGAGGCCCATGGGGCAACGCATGCGTTGCAACTGTGCGGCGTCGAAGCCGCGATCACGCAGGCGGTGTTCGAACTTGACGCGTTTGGTCTTCGAGCCGATCAGGCCGAAGTAGGCAAAGTCATTGCGCTTGAGCAGGGCGGCGGTCAGTTCCAGATCCAGCGCGTGATTGTGTGTCATGACGATGCAGTAGCTGCCCACCGGCAGGTCGGCAATTTCGTCCACCGGCTCTTCGCTGATGATTTTACGCACGCCCTGGGGGGTATGTTCCGGAAACTCCTGCTCGCGGGAATCGATCCAGCGTACCCGGCACGGCAGGCTCGCCAGCAACGGCACCAGCGCGCGGCCGACATGGCCGGCACCGAATACCGCGATCTGCGCCTGCACCTGGCCCATGGGTTCGAACAGCAGCACGGTGACGCCCCCGCAGCACTGGCCCAGGCTGGCGCCGAGGCTGAAGCGCTCCAGATGGGTGTTCTGCTGGCCACGCACAAGCATGTCGCGGGCGATCTGCATGGCCTTGTATTCCAGGTGCCCACCGCCGATGGTGTCGAAGGTCTGCGTGGCACTGATCACCATCTTCGAACCGGCATTGCGCGGCGTGGAGCCGAGCTCTTCGATGATGGTCACCAGTACGCAGGGTTCTCCCCGGTTCTGCAGGTCGGCGAGGGCGCTGATCCAGTTGTTCATAGTCACCTCTTGTGGTGTCTGTCAGGCCGTCATCGGGAGCAAGTCGAATCGTCGCACCGCCCCTCCCACATGGGAATGCATTCCAAATGTGGGAGGGGCTTGCTCCCGATGGCAGCGCCTCGGTCTAGAGCGAAGCCATTTCAGCTTCAGGTTCGACAGCTGTCGCCGTCTGCAACTTGCGCATCTGCTCACACCCCCACAACACCCGCTCCGGTGTCGCCGGCGCATCGATCTTCGGCTGATGGCGATAATCAGCCAGGCTCGCCACCGCATCCTTGATCGCGCACCACGAGGCAATCCCGAGCATGAACGGTGGCTCACCCACGGCCTTGGAGTGGAACACCGTGTCTTCCGGGTTCTTGCGGTTTTCCACCAGCTTCACACGCAAATCCAAAGGCATGTCGGCCACCGCCGGGATCTTGTAGCTGGCCGGGCCGCAGGTCTCTAGCTTGCCCTTGGTGTTCCACACCAGCTCTTCCATGGTCAGCCAGCCCATGCCCTGGATAAAACCGCCTTCCACCTGGCCGATATCGATGGCCGGGTTCAGTGAGGCGCCCACATCGTGGAGGATGTCGGTGCGCAGCATCTTGTATTCGCCGGTCAGGGTGTCGACGATCACTTCGCAGCACGCCGCGCCGAAGGCGAAGTAGTAGAACGGCCGACCGCGGGCCTGGCTGCGGTCGTAGAAGATTTTCGGGGTCTTGTAGAAGCCGGTGCTCGACAGCGAGACCTGGGCGAAATACGCCTGTTGGATCAACGCCTCGAAGGTCAGGATCTGCTCGCGCACGCGCACATGACCGTTGTGGAACTCCACATCCGCTTCGCTCACGTCGTACTTGCGTGCGGCGAATTCCACCAGGCGTTGCTTGATGGTTTCGGCGGCGTTCTGGGCGGCCTTGCCGTTCAGGTCTGCACCGCTGGAGGCAGCGGTCGGCGAGGTGTTGGGCACTTTGTCGGTGTTGGTGGCGGTGATCTGCACGCGGTCGATGTCCACCTGGAACACTTCGGCCACCACTTGTGCGACCTTGGTGTTCAAGCCCTGGCCCATTTCGGTGCCGCCGTGGTTCAGGTGGATGCTGCCGTCGGTGTAGATATGGATCAGCGCACCGGCCTGGTTCAGGAAGCTCGCCGTGAATGAGATCCCGAATTTCACCGGGGTCAGCGCCAGGCCTTTTTTCAGGATCGGGCTGTGGGCGTTGTACAGGCGGATCGCTTCGCGGCGCTCGGCGTATTGGCTGCTGGCTTCAAGTTCGGCGGTCATTTCCTCGAGCATGTTGTGCTCGACGGTCTGGTAGTAGTGGGTGACGTTGCGCTCGGTCTTGCCGTAGTAATTGGCCTTGCGCACCGCCAACGGGTCCAGCGCCAGATGACGGGCGATGGCGTCCATCACTTCCTCGATGGCGACCATGCCTTGCGGGCCGCCGAAGCCGCGATAGGCGGTGTTGGACGCGGTGTTGGTCTTGCAGCGATGGCCGTTCACCGTGGCATCGCCCAGGTAGTACGCGTTGTCGGCATGGAACATGGCGCGGTCGACGATCGAGTTGGACAGGTCCGGCGAGCAGCCGCAGTTACCGGCCAGCTCCAGGTTGATGCCGTGCAGGCGACCGCTGTCGTCGAAGCCCACGTCGTATTCGATGTAGAAGGGGTGGCGCTTGCCGGTCATCAGCATGTCTTCGACGCGTGGCAGGCGCATCTTGGTCGGCTGGCCGGTGAGGCGCGCCACCACCGCGCACAGGCACGCCGGGCTCGCCGCCTGGGTTTCCTTGCCGCCGAAACCGCCGCCCATGCGGCGCATATCGACGACGATCTTGTTCATCGACACGCCCAGCACTTCGGCCACCAGCTTCTGCACTTCGGTGGGGTTCTGCGTGGAGCAATAGACGATCATGCCGCCGTCTTCGGTGGGCATTACCGAGGAAATCTGGGTTTCCAGGTAGAAGTGTTCCTGGCCGCCGATATGCAGGGTGCCCTGGAGGCGGTGCTTGGCGGTCGCCAGTGCGCCGGCCGAATCACCCCGTTGGTGGGTGTGGCTGTCGAGCACGAAATGCTTGTTGCGAAAGGCCTCGACCACATCCAGCACGGGCTCCAGGTCTTCATATTCGATCACGGCGGCCATCGCGGCCTTGCGTGCGGTGTCGAGGTCGCGGGCGGCCACGGCCAAAACCACCTGGCCGACGAACTGCACCGTGTCGATGGCCAGCAATGGGTCGCCGGGCAGCAGCGGGCCGATGTCTTTCAGGCCCGGCACGTCTTCGTGGGTGATGACGATACGCACACCGTCGAAGGCGTAGCAGGGCGCGGTGTCGATGCGGATGATCCGGGCGTGGGCGCGGTCGGACATGCGCGCATACAGGTGCAACTGGTTGGGGAATTCCAGGCGGTCATCGATGTACTGCGCTTCACCGGATACGTGCTTGGCGGCGCTGTCATGCTTGACGCTGCGGCCGACCCCGGAGGTCAGGTCCTGTGCAAACAGCGCGGCCAGTTCGGCCTGGGTTTTTTCCACGGCGTGATGGTTAGACATAAGCGGTCACCCGAGTCTCGATGTGCGGCGTTTGCAGTTCGATGAAGTATTTGCGCAGCAGGTTTCGGGCGCTGAGCAGGCGGTATTCCTTGCTGGCGCGGAAGTCCGACAGCGGGGTGAAATCCTCGGCGAGGGCAGCGCAGGCTTTTTCCACGGTGGCAGCGTTCCAAGTGGCGCCGATCAATACCGCCTCGCAGTGTTTTGCGCGTTTGGGCGTGGCGGCCATGCCGCCGAACGCGACGCGGGCATCACTGATCACACCGTTGTCGATCTTCAGGTTGAAGGCCGCGCACACGGCGGAAATATCGTCGTCCAGGCGCTTGGAAACCTTGTAGGCACGGAACAGCGCGTGGCCCTTGGGGACGATGATTTTCTCGATGAACTCGCTGTCCTGGCGCGCCGTCACGCGGTAGTCGATGAAGTAGTCTTCCAGCGCCAGGGTGCGGCGCACTTCGCCTTTGCACAGCACGATCTGCGCCCCCAGGGCGATCAACAGCGGCGGCGAATCGCCAATCGGCGAAGCGTTGCCGATATTGCCGCCGAGGGTGCCCTGGTTGCGGATTTGCAGGGAGGCGAAGCGGTGCAGCAGGTCGCCGAAATCCGGGTATTCGTGGTGCAGCGCGGTGTAGCAGTCGGAGAGGGCAGTGGCGGCGCCGATTTCCAGGCGGTCGTCGAAGTCCTCGATGCGTTTCATCTCTTCAATATTGCCGACATAGATCATCACCGGCAGGGTGCGGTGAAACTGGGTGACTTCCAGCGCCAGGTCGGTGCCGCCGGCCAGCAGGCGGGCTTGCGGGTAGGCGTCGTAGAGGTCGGCCAGGTCGGCAACGGTGAGGGGCACCAGGCAGCGTTTGTCGCCGCTGTTGAGTTCACCGGTTTGGGTCGGCGCGATGGCTTTGAGGCGGGCGATGGTTTCGGCCTGGCGGTTGTCGAACTGGTCTACCGGTTTGTTGCAGCAGGCCTGTTCGGCGGCGGCCAGGATCGGCCGATAGCCGGTGCAGCGGCACAGGTTGCCGGCCAGGGCTTCGTGGGCCTTCTGGCTGTCGGGGGCGTCGCTGTTCTTTTGCAGGGCGAACAACGACATCACAAACCCGGGGGTGCAAAAGCCGCATTGCGAACCGTGGCACTCCACCATCGCCTGTTGCACGCTGTGCAGTTGGCCCTGGTGCTTGAGGTCTTCGACGCTGATCAGTTGCTTGCCGTGCAGCGACGATACAAATGTCAGGCAGGAATTGAGGCTGCGATAACGGATGTGCTCCACGCCCTGAGGGTCGGTGTGCAACTCGCCGACCACCACCGTGCACGCACCGCAGTCGCCGCTGGCGCAGCCTTCCTTGGTACCGGGTTTGCCCACATGCTCGCGCAGATAGTTGAGCACGGTCAGGTTGGGGTCCAGGGCGTGCTCGCTACGGAGTTCCTGGTTAAGTAAAAACTGGATCACGGAAGGCCTCGCAGACTCATTATTGTTGTTAACCGCTTTGCGCCGAATCTAGTCATGTCTGACTTTTCGGTCAATGATTTTCTGACCAGAAGGTCAGGAAAATGCGATCACAACACTTTCAATTATGGTTCAGTCTTCTGAAACCGGCGTTTTTGGGGGCGTGTGGGTGTTCAGCGTTGCTTATTTCATGCCAAATTCGCCACGGTGGGCGTAGCGCCATCAGCGGGCCAATGCGCTACACTGCCGCGCTTGTACCGATAGACGATTTTGAAGGGAAAACATGACGTTCAAGGCGCCGGACAGTCTCGCCGAGCAAATCGCTCACCACCTCGCCGAACGTATCATTCGCGGCGATCTCAAGCCTGGAGAGCGGATCCAGGAACAGAAAGTCACGCTGGCGCTCAATGTCAGCCGTGGCTCCGTGCGTGAAGCTTTACTGATCCTCGAACGCCGCCACCTGATCGCGATCCTGCCGCGCCGTGGCGCCCATGTGACCGAGCTCACGGCGCACAAGGTTCAGAGCCTGTGCACGCTGATGAGTGAGCTGTATATCCTGCTTGGCAATGCGGTCGCCCAGGGCTGGCAGACCCAGGCCGACATGGCGCCGTTCGTCCAGATCCAGCAGCGCCTGGTGAGCAATTTCGAGCGCCAGGACATCCGCGCCTTTGTCGAAGAATGCTTCAATGTGATGCGCGCCGCGTACCCCTTCGCCAACAACCCGTATTTGCAGGAAACCGTCGAGAACCTGCAGCCGGCGATGAACCGTGCCTATTACCTGGCCCTGGATCAGCGCAAGGCGTCCATGAGCGAGTACCTGGCGCTGTTCGAGCAACTGCTCGCCGCCGTACTCGCCCGTGACCTGGAGCAAATCCGCCAGGTGCTGTCGGCCTACTGCCAGCGCAGCAGCTCGCTGGTCATCGCTGCGTTGGCGGACGCCTAAACGTGCGGCTCAAGTGCATCAAACTGGCGGGGTTCAAATCCTTCGTCGACCCGACCACGGTGAACTTCCCCAGTAACATGGCGGCAGTGGTCGGGCCCAATGGCTGCGGCAAGTCGAACATCATCGACGCCGTGCGCTGGGTGATGGGCGAGAGCTCGGCAAAAAACCTGCGTGGCGAGTCGATGACCGACGTCATCTTCAACGGCTCCACCAGCCGCAAGCCGGTGAGCCAGGCCAGCATCGAACTGGTGTTCGACAACTCCGACGGCACCCTGATCGGCGAGTACGCGGCCTACGCGGAAATCTCGATCCGCCGCAAAGTGACGCGCGACAGCCAGAACAGTTACTTCCTCAACGGCACCAAGTGCCGGCGCCGCGACATTACCGACATTTTCCTCGGTACCGGCCTGGGCCCGCGCAGCTATTCGATCATCGAACAGGGCATGATCTCCAAGCTGATCGAAGCCAAGCCCGAAGACCTGCGCAACTTTATCGAAGAAGCGGCCGGCATCTCCAAGTACAAGGAGCGCCGCCGCGAGACCGAAAACCGTATCCGCCGCACCCATGAAAACCTCGCCCGCCTCACCGACCTGCGCGAAGAGCTGGAGCGCCAGTTGGAGCGCCTACACCGCCAGGCCCAGGCGGCCGAAAAGTATCAGGAATACAAGGGCGAAGAGCGCCAGCTCAAGGCGCAACTGTCGGCCCTGCGCTGGCAGGCGTTGAACGATCAGGTGGGCCAGCGCGAAGCGATCATCGGCACCCAGGAAATCAGCTTTGAAGCGCTGGTGGCCGAGCAGCGCAATGCCGACGCCGCCATCGAGCGCCTGCGCGACGGGCACCATGACTTGTCCGAGCGCTTCAATCTGGTGCAGGGCCGCTTCTATTCGGTGGGCGGTGATATTGCCCGCGTCGAGCAAAGCATCCAGCACGGCCAGCAGCGCCTGCGTCAGTTGCAGGATGACTTGAAGGAAGCGGAACGCGCGCGCCTGGAAACCGAATCGCACCTGGGCCACGACCGCACCTTGCTGCTGACGTTGGGCGAAGAGCTGGACATGCTCACCCCCGAGCAGGAAATCACCAACGCCGCCGCCGAAGAGGCCGCCGCTGCGCTGGAAGAATCCGAAACCACCATGCACGGCTGGCAGGAGCAGTGGGACGCCTTCAACCTGCAATCCGCCGAACCGCGGCGCCAGGCCGAGGTGCAGCAGTCGCGCATCCAGCAACTGGAAACCAGCATGGAACGCCTGGCCGAGCGCCAGCGTCGCCTGCAGGAAGAGCGCGTGCTGCTTGCCGCCGACCCGGAAGACGCGGCGATCATGGAGCTCAGCGAGCAACTGGCCGAAAGCGAAATGACGCTGGAAGAGCTGGAAGCCAGCGAAGAACAACAAGTGGAGCGCCTGGAGCAATTGCGTCAGCAACTGCAACAGGCGACCCAGGCCCAGCAGCAGGCCCAGGGCGATTTGCAGCGGCTTAACGGCCGCCTGGCTTCCCTTGAAGCCTTGCAGCAAGCGGCATTGGACCCAGGCACCGGCACCGCCGAATGGCTGCGTGACCAGCACCTGGCCGAGCGTCCGCGCTTGGCCGAAGGCTTGAAAGTTGAAGCCGGTTGGGAACTGGCGGTAGAGACCGTTCTAGGCGCCGACCTGCAAGCCGTACTGGTGGATGATTTTGGCGGCTTCGACCTGGCCGGTTTTGCCCAGGGCGATCTGCGTTTGCTCAGCCCCGCCGCTGATGGCACGCGAGTGCCGGGCAGCCTGCTGGACAAGGTCGAAGCGGCGATTGACCTGTCGCCGTGGCTGGGCCAGGTCAAGCCGGTGGAGTCCCTGGAACAGGCCTTGGCCCAGCGCGGTCAACTGGCGGGCGGCGAAAGCCTGATCAGCCGCGACGGATACTGGGTCGGCCGCCACTTCCTGCGGGTGCGCCGCGCCAGTGAAGCGGAAAGCGGTGTTCTGGCCCGAGGCCAGGAAATCGTCAACCTGATCGCCGAGCGTGAAGAGCGCGAAGCCACCCTGGAAAGCCTCGAAACCGAACTGCAAACCCTGCGCGCCACCCAGCGCCAGCAAGAGACCGGCCGCGAGCACCTGCGGCGCCTGTTGCAGGACGAAGCGCGCCAGCAAGGCGAATTGAAAGCCCAGCTTTCCGCGAGCAAAGCCAAGGCCGAGCAACTGACCCTGCGCCGCACCCGCCTCGACGAAGAAGTGGCCGAGATGGGCGAGCAGCGCGCCCTGGAACACGAACAGATCGGCGAAGCGCGCCTGCAGTTGCAGGAGGCCCTCGACAGCATGGCCCTGGACACCGAGCAGCGTGAATTGCTGCTGGCCCAGCGTGACAGCTTGCGCGAACGCCTCGACCGCGTGCGCCAGGAAGCCCGCCAGCACAAGGACCACGCCCATCAGTTGGCCGTGCGCCTGGGTTCGCTCAAGGCCCAGCACGCGTCCACGGCCCAGGCCCTTGAACGCCTGGAGATGCAGTCCGAACGCCTGACCGAAAAGCGCGAGCAACTGAGCCTCAACCTGGAGGAGGGCGAAGCGCCGCTGGAAGAGTTGCGCCTCAAGCTTGAAGAGTTGCTCGACAAGCGCATGACCGTCGACGAAGAACTCAAGACCGCGCAGATCGCCCTGGAAGACGCCGACCGCGAACTGCGCGACGCAGAAAAACGTCGGACCCAGGCCGAGCAGCAATCCCAGCTGATTCGCGGCCAGCTCGAACAACAGCGCATGGAATGGCAAGCCCTGACCGTGCGCCGCAAGGCCCTGCAAGACCAATTGCTCGAAGACGGCTACGATTTGCATGGCGTGCTCAATACCTTGACCGCCCAGGCCAACGAGAAAGAAGCCGAGGAAGAACTTGAACGGATTGCCGCACGTATCCAGCGACTGGGCGCGATCAACCTCGCGGCCATCGATGAATACCAGCAGCAGTCCGAGCGCAAACTTTATCTGGATGCCCAGGACGCCGACCTGGTGGAAGCCCTGGACACCCTGGAAAACGTGATCCGCAAGATCGACAAGGAAACCCGCAACCGCTTCAAAGATACCTTTGATCAGATTAATGGCGGTTTACAGGCGTTATTCCCGAAAGTTTTCGGTGGTGGCAGCGCTTACTTGGAACTGACGGGCGAAGATCTACTCGATACAGGGGTAACGATCATGGCGCGGCCTCCGGGCAAGAAGAACAGCACCATCCATTTGTTGTCCGGCGGCGAAAAAGCCCTGACCGCGTTGGCCCTGGTGTTTGCCATCTTCAAGTTGAACCCGGCGCCGTTCTGCATGCTCGATGAAGTTGACGCGCCATTGGATGACGCTAACGTTGGACGCTATGCGCGACTGGTCAAGGAGATGTCCCAGACGGTGCAGTTCATCTATATCACCCACAACAAGATCGCCATGGAAATGGCTGATCAGTTGATGGGGGTGACAATGCACGAGCCGGGCTGCTCGCGGTTGGTCGCGGTGGATGTGGAAGAAGCGATGGCGATGGTGGAATCTTGAGTTGGGCCATGAGAGAAAGTTTTCAGCGCGATGTCAGGTGATTTACCGGCCTGGTGAAAGTGGCAAATGGACATATTTGTTCAAGGCATTTTGACAGACGGTGTAAAGTTATCTTTGGTCGTGCTAGTTTAATGTCAATTTTTCGTGTGCGTGGGCAAAACGTCAGTCAGAACATAGAGTTGGCGCCACGTTTTAAAGCGGTTTGCACGGTGCTAAACCCCTTATTTTTCAGCATTTTTTATTAGAGGCACGGGATTACATGGAAATCGGTCTGCGCGAGTGGCTGATCGTCATCGGCATTATTGTCATTGCCGGTATTCTTTTTGATGGCTGGCGCCGCATGCGCGGTGGCAAGGGCAAGCTCAAATTCCGTCTGGACCGCAACCTGTCCAACTTGCCCGACGACGACGGCAGCGCCGAGCTGCTGGGGCCGCCCCGTGTGCTGGATACCCATAAGGAACCGCAACTGGACGAGCATGACCTGCCGTCGATGAGTGCACCGGTGCGTGAAGCCCGCGAGCCCTCTTCCAAGCGTGGCAAGCGCGCCAGTGCAGCTGTTGCCGAACCCCATCAGGGTGACCTGAACCTCGATGTCGATGAAGGCCCGAGCTTCAGCAGCCGTGATGACGATTTCCCGGATGAAAACGCCGGCAAGAATGCGCCGCGTCAATCCGTCAACGATCAGCCTGCCGCCGAAGAAGTGCTGGTGATCAGCGTGATCTGCCGCGACGCCGCCGGCTTCAAGGGCCCGGCCCTGTTGCAGAACATCCTCGAAAGCGGCCTGCGCTTTGGCGAGATGGATATTTTCCACCGCCACGAAAGCATGGCCGGCAACGGCGAAGTGCTGTTCTCCATGGCCAACGCGGTCAAGCCAGGCACTTTCGACCTGGACGACATCGACCTGTTCAGCACCCCTGCGGTGAGCTTCTTCCTCGGCCTGCCGGGCCCGCGTCACCCGAAACAAGCCTTCGACGTGATGGTGGCCGCTGCCCGCAAGCTGTCCCAGGAACTCAACGGCGAGCTCAAGGACGACCAACGCAGCGTCCTGACCGCCCAGACCATCGAACACTACCGTCAGCGCATCGTCGAGTTCGAGCGTCGCGCCCTGACACAGAAACGCTGAGGATTGGTTTCCAGCGTTGTCATTAGAATAAGCGCACCAACATTTGAGCAGCTTCGGCTGCTCTTTTGCTTTATGAGAGAACACCCATGACCGCCGCCCACACCCGCATCCTCGAACTGCGCGCTGAACTGGATCAGCACAACTACCGTTACCACGTGCTCGACGAGCCGAGCATTCCGGACGCCGAGTACGACCGCCTGTTCCACGAGCTCAAGGCCCTGGAGGCCGAGCATCCGGAGCTGGTGACGCGTGATTCACCGACGCAGCGGGTCGGCAGTGCGGCATTGTCAGCCTTTACCCAGGTGCGTCACGAGATCCCCATGCTCAGCCTGGGCAATGCGTTTGATGAAACCACCATGCTGGAATTTGATCGCCGGGTCACCGAGGGGCTCGACCTGCCCGTGGGCGATCTGTTCGGCGGTGGCGCGGCGGTGGAATACAGCTGTGAGCCGAAGCTGGATGGCCTGGCGGTCAGCCTGCTTTACCAGGATGGCGAATTGGTACGCGGCGCCACCCGCGGCGACGGCACCACCGGCGAAGACATCAGCGTCAACGTGCGCACCGTGCGCAATATCCCGTTGAAACTGCACGGCAGCGGCTGGCCGGCGACCCTGGAAGTGCGCGGCGAAGTGTTCATGTCCAAGGCCGGTTTCGAGCGGCTCAACGCCTCGCAACTGGAAGTCGGCGGCAAGACCTTCGCCAACCCGCGTAATGCGGCGGCGGGCAGCTTGCGTCAGCTGGATTCGAAGATCACCGCCAGCCGTCCGCTGGAGTTCTGCTGCTACGGCATCGGCCAGGTGACCGGGGATATCAGCGACACCCATATCGGTAACTTGAAGCAACTGCAGAAGTGGGGCATGCCTATCAGTCATGAGCTGAAACTGGCCAAGGGCATCCAGGAGTGCTTGGACTATTACCGCGATATCGGCGAGCGTCGTAACAGCCTGCCCTATGAAATCGACGGTGTGGTGTTCAAGGTCAACAGCATCGCCTCCCAGCGTGAACTGGGCTTTCGCGCCCGCGAACCGCGCTGGGCCATCGCGCACAAATTCCCGGCCATGGAAGAACTCACCGAGTTGCTCGACGTGGAGTTCCAGGTCGGCCGCACCGGCGCCGTGACGCCGGTGGCGCGCTTGAAACCGGTCAAGGTCGCGGGCGTCACCGTGTCCAACGCCACCCTGCACAACATGGATGAAGTTGCGCGCCTGGGCCTGATGATCGGCGACACCGTGATCATCAGGCGTGCCGGGGATGTGATCCCGCAGGTCGTCTCCGTGGTCACCGAGCGCCGCCCGGAACACGCCCGCGCGGTGCAGATCCCCGAAAGCTGCCCGGTGTGCGGTTCCCATGTGGAGCGCACGCAACTGGTCAAGCGCAGCAAGGGCAAGGAAACCGTCAGCGAAGGCGCGGTGTACCGCTGCGTCGGGCGCCTGGCCTGTGGTGCCCAGCTCAAGCAGGCGATTATCCATTTCGTCTCGCGCCGGGCCATGGACATCGACGGGCTCGGTGACAAAACCATCGAGCAACTGGTGGATGAAAAACTCATCGGTTCGCCGGCCGACCTCTACAAGCTCAAATACGAGCAGATCATCGACCTGGAAGGCTTCGCCGATATTTCCAGCAAGAAGCTGATCACCGCCATCGAAAACAGCAAGACCCCGACCCTGGCACGCTTTATCTATGCCCTGGGCATTCCCGATGTGGGCGAAGAGACGGCCAAGGTGCTGGCGCGCTCCCTGGCGTCCCTTGAGCGTGTGCAGAAGGCCTTGCCGGAAGTGTTGACGTACCTGCCGGATGTGGGCCTGGAAGTGGCCCATGAGATCCACAGCTTCTTCGAAGACAGCCACAACCAGGAAGTGATCGGCGCGTTGCTGTCGCCTGATGAATGCGGCCTGCAATTGCAGGATCAGGGCGAGCTGAGCGCCGAGTTCGCCGCCAGTACCACCTTGGGCGGTTTCCTCGACAAGCTGCACGTACCCTCCGTCGGCCCCGGCGCCGCGCAGAAACTTGCGGACAAGTTCGGCAGCCTGGAAGGCGTGATCAAGGCGGACTGGCTCGACATGCGTCAGGCGCTGCCGGAGAAGCAGGCCAAGGCTGTGCGCGACTTCTTTGATAACCCGGACAACGCCAGCCATGCCCTGGCCATCGAGCAGCAGCTCAAGGACTTCGGGATGCACTGGCAGAGCGAGAAGAAGGTGGTCGAAGGCCTGCCCGAGGCAGGGCATACCTGGGTGCTTACCGGCTCCCTGGAGCTGATGAGTCGCGACGTTGCCAAGGATAAGCTCGAAAGCCTCGGCGCCAAAGTGGCCGGTTCCGTGTCGGCCAAGACCCATTGCGTCGTGGCCGGGCCGGGTGCCGGCTCCAAGTTGGCCAAGGCCAGCGAACTGGGGTTGAAGGTGCTGGACGAAGAGGCCTTTGTCGCGTTCCTTGCCAAACACAACATTTCGGTCTGACGCGACGCCGGTGGTGAGCGGGCTTGTCGAATCGTCGCACCGCCCGCGCCGGGCTGCGAAGCCGCCCTTGAAGAAAGTGGAACGATCCTGAGTCCCAGATGATCTAGTCTCAGTCACCCAGGGAGAGATCGCCATGTTCCGCTACTTCGAGCAACTCAGTTCGCGCATCGCTGCACCGTTCATGGCCGAAACCTCGCGCAACGGCAAGGTGTGGCAGTGTCGGTGCGGGCAAGCGCTGTTCTTTCGCAACAGCCAATGCCTGGCGTGCCACGCGCTGCTGGGTTATCAGCCGCAGCAAAGCCGCTTGTCTTCCCTGCAGCCGGGGCCGGTGGACGGCACTTGGCTACAGGACGACAACCTCGATGCCGACGCCTTCCGCCGCTGTGCCAATCTCGACACCGCGGCGGCCTGCAACTGGCTGATTCCCGCCCACAGCACCGCACCGCTGTGCGTGGCGTGCAGCCTCAACCGCACCATCCCCGACCTGTCGATCCCGGAGAACCCTGAGCGCTGGCGCAAGGTGGAGACCGCCAAGCGTCGGCTGGTGGCGCAGTTGATCAGCCTGGGCCTGCAAGTGGTGCCCAAGAGCGTCGACGAGGACGGCGGCCTGGCGTTCGACTTCGTCGGCATCGACCTGGAAGGCAACGCGCCCATGACCGGGCATGCCAACGGCCTGATCACCCTAGACATCAAGGAAGCCGACGACGCCCACCGCGAAAAAATCCGCGTGCAGATGCGCGAACCCTACCGCACCTTGCTGGGCCACTTTCGCCATGAGGTCGGTCACTATTACTGGGATCGCCTGATCGCCAACAGCCACTGGCTGGAGCCTTTTCGCAGCCTGTTCGGCGACGAACGCGCCAGTTACGCCGACGCCCTCGATCAGCACTACCAGAACGGCCCACGCCCCGACTGGCAGCAGACCTGCGTCAGTGCCTACGCCACCATGCACCCCTGGGAAGACTGGGCCGAAACCTGGGCCCACTACCTGCACATGATGGACGCCGTCGACACCGCCCTGGGCTTTGGCATGAGCGCCCGTGAGATGGACCTGGATTACCAGCCATTCCCCCTCACCACCCTCTACGACCCCGAACATCCGGGCGGCGTGGCGTTCCTGTCCTTCGTCAACGCCTGGATCGAACTGGCGGGCATGCTCAATGAACTGTCCCGCGCCATGGGCCAGCCGGACTTCTACCCATTCGTGCTGCCACCGGCGGTGATTGCCAAGCTGCACTTCATCCACCTGGTGATCCAGGAAGAGGGTGGCCGGGCGGACGAGGTGTTGCAGGCACAATGATGAACCCCTGTGGGAGGGGATGCTGACGGCCATGGCAAGTGCTTGAACCCCTTCATATTTTTAATCCGTCGCCAACGGTTGTAACTTCCGATGAGATCGGTACAATGGCCCCGCTTGCCGAGAGGCCAGCGTCGTTATGGTGACCCCATCGGTCCCCCCGCAACGATTACCCGTGAACCTGGTCAGAGCCGGAAGGCAGCAGCCACAGCGGGAACATTGTGTGCCGGGGTGTGGCTGGTGGGGTTGCCTCCATAACGCTCTTCCTTGCAGTCCCCCTTCGATTCAAATCCAAATGACCTGTTTTCAGTCAACTGCCGATGTTTTATTGCGCGGTCGATGATGGTTGTTTCACAACTTTCCAACACCCCTCTGGACAACCCCAAACCGCCTTGTTAGTTTCCGCCGGCCACTTGTTACAGAGTATGACGAGGGCGCCGACTTGATATTGAAGTGCCATCACTTCTTTAACTAACAAGGATGTCTTTGATGAAAAGCCTGCAAGGGTTACCCCGTCTTATCAGTGCTTCGGTAGGTGCGCCGGGTAAAGCCCGCAACTTGCCCGCCGATGTGCAGTGCATCCAGTATTTATTCAATCTGATCATTCCCAAGATGGGTTTCCCGCTGGCCGAAAACGGCAAGTGCGATGGCCAGTTGGTGCAGTGCATCAGCCAATACCAGTTTCGCCACCTCAAGTATGCCCATCCCGATGGTGTGGTCGACCCCACCGGTCGTACGTTCAACAGCCTGATCGAAGAGGCGGTGAAGGTGCCGGTGAAGGCCTTCCCGACGATGCGCATCCCGAGTTTTCTCAATGCATTCGGCAACAACCAGGGCGATGCCGTGCAGGCCACGGTCAATGTGTACCTGGACCGCATGCGCGCGATGATCGAGGCCGAGCGGCGTAACCGGCAATTGATGCTCCAGGCCACGTGCGACGGGGGCATGACCCTCAGCGAAACGGACTTCCAGAATGCTGCCACGCAATTGGGCAGCGGTATTTCGGTGAATATCATCAAGGCCTTCGCCACCGTGGAATCAGGTGGGCGTTCCGGGTTCGGGCCGGCCAAGTTGCCGGTGATCGCGTTTGAAGGGCACTTGTTTCGCAAGTACACCAAGCACATCTACGACCAGGCGCACCCGCTGCTGTCCTACCCCTACAAGAAAAAGGCCGGGCCGCAGTGGCAGGCCAATAACAAGGACCAGATCAAGGCTTGGGAAACCATGGCCACCGCGTTTGCCCTGGACCAGGAAGCGGCACTCATGTCGGCGTCGTGGGGCATGTTCCAGATCATGGGCTTCAACTACGCGTCGTGCGGTTACAAGACGGTGTTTGAGTTCGCCGCAGCATTAAAGGTAAATGCCGGCAACCAACTAAAAGCCTTCCTCGGTTTTTGCAGCAAGAGCCCGGCATTGATGAAGGCCATGAAAGCCAAGGATTTTACCGGCATGGCACGTAACTATAACGGCGAGGACTACGGCAACTACGACGTCCTTATGCAAAAAGCCTACGAAAAACTTGAAGGGAAAAAATAGGATGATCCGTTTTCTAGCGATAGGTGTGTTGTCGTTGTGCGCCGTGGGCCCTGCCTTGGCCGGTTCGGCCGCGTTGCATTCGGGCAAGTACGAAGGGCTGATGCTGGCGGTGACGCCGGAGCATCAGGTCGAAGGGTTCTATTCGGAAGCCATGGGCGAGGGCGTCACCCGCCGTTGCGCGTTTTACCTGCAAGGCAAGCCTGAGGCGCTCACCACGTGGCTTGACGAGGCTCATCCCGGCAGCCTGGCGCCTTCGTCCGATGGCGTGACCCTGACGGTGGAAGAGGGCCGCCAGCACCCCGGCTGCCTGAATGTGCTGATGCCGGAGATTGCCACCGGCCTGGACCTGACCCAGACCGCCAGCAAACAATGGATCGGCCTGGTGACGGTGTCTGCCGACAAGGCTTACCTGCTCAAGGCCCCAGGCGCCAAGGCCGCCAAGCGTCCGTATATCGTCAAGCGCGATGTGGTCGGTGTGCTGGCCTTCAAGGACGGTTGGGCCCAGGTCGAGTTCATCAATGCCGACGACCGCTCGTTCAGTGGCTGGATCAGCCAGGATCAGTACACACGGTTGGCCGCTCCGGAAAGCTGATTGCGCAGACGCTTGAAATCGAAAGGTGGGAGGGCGCAAGTCCGTTCCACCTTTTTTGTGTGTCAGCCAAAAGTTTCGCGCAGTAGCTCGGCAAACGCATCCCGGGCCAGATGCCGCTGGGTGTCCTTGTGCCAGAACAGCAGGTTATCCACGGCCGCCAGCTCTTCAAATCGATAAGAGGCCAGCTGGTTGGCCTGCTCATAGCGGGCCAGGATCCCCTCCGGCGCCAACGCCACGCCAATCCCCGCGCTGACGCAGCCGATGATCGTGCCCCAACTGGCATAACTGGCGATGGCCGGCTTGAAGTCATGGGGCTTGACCCAGTTTTCCAGGGCTGCGCGATAGGGGCAACCGGGTGGCCATACCAGCAGGGTGCGGCCGGCGAGGTCCTCGGCGCCACTGATGGGGGCGCTGGACGCACTGGCGATCAGCACCAGGCGCTCGCTGTAGACCACGCTGTGTTCGAGCTTGGTGCGTTTGTTGCCGGCGGCCACCAGCGCCACATCCAGGCGGTGGTGTTGCAGGTCGTCGAGCAACGGGCCCCAGGCGCCGGTCACCAGTTCCAGGCTGACATCGGGGTAGCGCCGGTGATACTCCGCCAGCAGGGGCGGCAAACGCCCGCTGGCGCTGGACTCCACCGCGCCGATACGCAAGGTGCCACGGGGAATGGCATTGGCGTCCACGGCGCGTTTGGACTCATCCACCAGCGCCAGGATGCGCTCGCAGTAATCCAGGAAAATCTCACCGGCGGCACTGATGGCCAGTCCACGTCCGGCGCGGATGAATAGCGGTGTGCCCAGCTCGCCTTCCAGTTGCTTGATGCGCGTGGTGATGTTGGACGGTACGCAATGCAGCAGCACGGCCGCCTGGGCCACGCTGCCGGTTTGTGCCACGGCTCGCACCATTTTCAGTTGGGCCAGTTCCATTGCTCAGTTCCAGTGATTGCAGAAGTCAGAAACGGTTAATTGTCCTGCGCCTTGCCCGGGCCAAGACTGACGGCACTCCTTCCCGGTTTCTGGACGCCGTCGATGAATACCCCTTCACCCGTAAAGCTTACGCTAGTCATCGCCAGCGTCATCCTGTGTTGGGCCTATTCGCCGATTGGCGTGCACATGGGGCTGCACAGCTACAGTCCCGGCCAATTGGCGTTGTTAAGGTTTTTGATTGCCTCGCTGTTCATGGGCGGTGTGGCACTGGTGATGGGCATCGGTCGGCCGCGCCTGCTGGATGTTCCGTGGTTGCTGGTGCTGGGGTTCTTCGGCGTGTTCCTGCATCACACTGCGATCAATTACGGACAGCAATGGGTAACGGCAGCGGCGTCCAGCGTCCTGGCGCAGTCGGCGCCGTTGTTCAGTGTGCTGATCGCGTTTTTCTGCCTGAAGGAGCGGGTCAGTGCCTGGCGCTGGGGCTGCGTCTTGCTGGGGCTGCTCGGCGTGCTGGTGGTGATCTGGGGGGATCAGGGGCTGGGTGAGATCGACCCGCGTGGTTTGTTGATCCTGCTGGCGGCGGTGTCGTGGAGCGTGTACTTCGCCCTGCAGAAACACTATGCCCACCGCTACAGTCCGCTGACCATGGCGTGTTACATGGTGTGGGCGGGCACGCTGATGCTGTGTGTGAACCTGCCGGGCCTGCCGGCTGCAGTGGTGCAGGCGCCGTTGGCGGAGAACGTGGCGGTGCTGGTGCTCGGCATTTTCCCCAGCGCCTTGGCGTATCTGGCCTGGGGGTATGTGTTGAAGCATGTGGAGGTCAGTCGCGCGTCGGTGGCGATGTACCTGATCCCGCCGGTGGCAATGGTGATGGCCGCGACGTTGCTGGGCGAACACATTGCCGTGCAGGTAATGCTGGGCGCTGTGATCGTGCTGGCCAGCGTGGCGGCCATCAGCCTGGAGGTGCGCTGGCGATCAGTCGTTCAGGCAGAAGACGCGCAAGCGGTGGCCGTCGAGGTCCTGGGCGACGAAGGTATAACCGAAGTCCATGGGCGTCGGTGACTGGAGGATGATGGCGCCCCGTTCTACCCATTGGTCGTGCAACGCGTCCACGGCGGCGGTGTCGGGCAGCGAGAAGCCCACTTCACCGCCACCGCCTGTGAACCGGGCTGCCGGCTCGACGGTATGACGCGACCACAGCCCGAGCTTTACCCCGTTGTCCAGAATGAACAGGGCAAAGGTCGGGTTCAATTCGACCGGCGGCTTGCCCAGCAGGCGGCTGTAGAAATTGGCACTGGTGGCCGGGCTGTCGACGTACAGCAGGAAGTAATGGGCGAGGGTGTTCATGTGGGCTCCTTGAGAACGGGCGTGGTGTGGCGCCGAGTCTATAAGGAGTGCCTGTCAGTTTTTGTCAGGAGCGTGCAGGGGGACCGGGTCTTCGCCAGTGTATAGCTTGATGATGTCGTCGATTTCGCCAGACATTTTCATCCGCAGCAAAGTGCGCAGGATCTTTTGGGCCGGCACGTCGGGATCGTTGCGCACGATGCAGCCGAGGTTTTGCTCCTCAATCAGCGCAACTTTGTGCAAGCGCTGGCTGATTGGCATTTTCTGGTTAAAACGGTCGACGATCCATTCGTTACTCACCGCGTAGTTGAATCGCCCCGCCACCAGCTTGTGCAGCACCTGTTCTTCGCTGCGTGCATCGTCGCGGGTGAGTTGGCCGTTGGCAAACAGTGGATCGAGGGCGCCATAGCGATAGTTGAGCACCGTGCCGATCGGCTGGGGTGTCAGCTTGAGCACCTGCACCGGCTGGTTGCGCACACTGACCAGCACATTGCGCTGCACCATTAAAGGCAAGCTCCAGATGTAGTCGCCGGACAGGTTGTCGACCCACGCCTGGGTGACATAACAGCGCACATCAATATCCCCGTGGCCCATGGCTGTGGCGATACGGGCGCGGGCCAGCACGTGGAATTCCGCCGGCTGGCCAACCTGGGTGGCCAGGCTCAACATCAAATCATACAAAATCCCCTGTGTAGGCCGGCCGTTCTCCACCTGCACCATAGGCATCGCCCAACTGTCGGAAACCGAGAAACGCAGCGGTGCAGGCGCCGCCAGGCAAGCCGTGGTCATCATCCATAAAGCGCCCAGGACTACGCGCATACACTCTCCGGGTTCAGGCCTTTTCGGGGCCAGTCAGCAGAGCTTAGTCAGATTAGGCGAGCGTGCCGGATGCAATTTCCCCCTTGCTCCGCTAGCATTACCCGCTTCCGCTTCCCAGTTGCGACGGTTTTCGATGAGTTATCAGGTTCTTGCACGTAAATGGCGTCCGCGCTCGTTCCGCGAAATGGTCGGCCAGACCCATGTGCTCAAGGCTCTGATCAATGCCTTGGACAGCCAGCGGCTGCACCACGCCTACCTGTTCACCGGTACCCGGGGAGTGGGCAAGACCACCATTGCGCGCATCATCGCCAAATGCCTGAACTGTGAAACCGGTATCACCTCGACGCCCTGCGGCACCTGCTCGGTGTGCCGCGAGATCGACGAAGGGCGTTTCGTCGACCTGATCGAGATCGACGCCGCGAGCCGCACCAAGGTCGAAGACACCCGCGAGCTGCTCGACAATGTGCAGTACGCGCCCAGCCGTGGCCGCTTCAAGGTCTACCTGATCGACGAAGTGCACATGCTCTCCAGCCATTCCTTCAACGCCTTGTTGAAAACCCTGGAAGAGCCGCCGCCCTACGTCAAATTCATCCTGGCCACCACCGACCCGCAGAAACTGCCTGCAACGATCCTGTCGCGGTGCCTGCAGTTCTCCCTGAAAAACATGACCCCCGAGCGCGTGGTTGAGCATTTGACCCACGTGCTGGGCGTCGAGAACGTACCGTTCGAAGACGACGCACTGTGGCTGCTGGGCCGCGCCGCCGATGGCTCGATGCGCGATGCCATGAGCCTCACCGACCAGGCCATTGCCTTTGGTGAAGGCAAGGTCATGGCCGCCGATGTGCGCGCCATGCTCGGCACCCTGGACCACGGCCAGGTGTTCGACGTGCTGCACGCGCTGATCGAGGGCGATGCCAAGGCGTTGCTCGAAGCCGTGCGCCACCTGTCGGAGCAAGGCCCGGACTGGAACGGCGTGCTTTCGGAAATCCTCAATGTGCTGCACCGCGTCGCCATCGCCCAGGCGTTGCCGGAAGGTGTCGACAATGGCCATGGCGACCGCGACCGCGTGTTGGCCCTGGCCCAGGCGTTGCCGGCCGAAGACGTGCAGTTCTACTACCAGATGGGCCTGATCGGTCGTCGCGACCTGCCTTTGGCGCCCGACCCGCGCGGAGGCTTCGAGATGGTCCTGCTGCGGATGCTGGCCTTCCGACCTGCCGATTCGGCGGACGCACCGAGACAGCCGCTAAAGCCAGTGGGGATCAGCCAGGCCACAGTTGATTCCGCCAAACCAGTGGCTGGCGCGGCGGTGGTCGCGCCAGTGGTTGCTGCCCCCGTCGCACCGGTGCCTGATCCGGCAGCGGTGGTGGCGGCAGCGGTGGTTGAGCCGGAACCGGTTATCGAGCCCGAGCCTGTGGTCGACCTGCCCTGGAATGACCCGGTAGACGCTGAGGTCGAGGTCGAACAGCAGCCCTATGTCGAGCCGGTACTGGAAACCGCTGGCGAGCAGCCTGAGCTGACGCCGATGCCTGCGCCGACGCCGGACAGCGTGGTACCGGCCGCTCCCGAGTGGGTGTCGGCCCCGGTTCCCGAGCCGACTGTGGCCCAGGTCGAAGCCGCAACCCCGGGCATCGACCTCGACGACGAACCGCCGCTGGACGAAGACTACATCGAGCCGGACATGGATTCGGCCTACAGCTACCTGGACGATCTGGCCAGCGAGCACACCGCCGAGCCGGCCCCGGAACCCGAGGTGGAGCCCGCTGCGGCACCGGCCACCGGCCTGGCCCTGCAATGGCTGGAG
Organism: Pseudomonas sp. S3E12; assembly: GCF_001702295.1. Taxonomy (NCBI): domain Bacteria; kingdom Pseudomonadati; phylum Pseudomonadota; class Gammaproteobacteria; order Pseudomonadales; family Pseudomonadaceae; genus Pseudomonas; species Pseudomonas sp. S3E12. The sequence goes on along the minus strand of NZ_MBDT01000022.1, from coordinate 376,077 downwards.
CTGTTCCCGAAACTGCCGATTTCCGGCATGACCGGCAGCATCGCCGCCAACTGCACCCTGATCGCCATCGACGGCGACCACTGGCTGTTGCACCTGGACCCGGCCCACAGCGCCCTGTTCAACGCGACCCAACAGCGGCGCCTCAACGATGCCCTGAACCAGTACCATGGGCGCACGCTGACCATCGCCATCGAGTTGATCAAGCCCGAGCAGGAAACCCCGGCCCAGGCCGCGACCCGCCGGCGTATCAACCGCCAGCGCGAGGCTGAGGACTCGATCCACGGCGATCCGCTCATCCAGCAAATGATGCAGCAGTTCGGGGCGGTCGTTCGTCAAGATACAATTGAACCTGTCGAAGCCCCGGTGCCCCAGGCGTCCTGACACCGGGCTATTAATTGATCCACGTACTTTTGAGGTGATTCCCATGATGAAAGGTGGCATGGCCGGCCTGATGAAGCAGGCGCAGCAGATGCAGGAAAAGATGGCCAAGATGCAGGAAGAGCTGGCCAACGCCGAAGTCACCGGTAAAGCCGGTGGCGATATGGTCAGCGTGGTGATGACCGGTCGTCACGACATCAAGCGCGTGAGCATCGACCCAAGCGTATTGCCAGGCGTGGGCGAAGATGACCTGGAAATGCTCGAGGCGTTGTTCGCCGCGGCCGTCAACGACGCCGTGCGCAAGATCGAAGCCAACAGCCAGGACAAAATGTCCGGCGTGACCGCCGGCATGCAACTGCCACCAGGCATGAAGCTGCCGTTCTGATCGCCAGGCTTTAGCTAGACTCCAATGCCAGGCCTCGTGCCTGGCATTTTTGTTTGTGCCAATCCAATCGAACCCTGGCGCGGCACCCATGGTCTGCACCCTATACCGATAGATTCGATCAAGGAGCCCCTTCATGCCTCACGAACCTACTTTGAACCAGCGCATTGTCCTGGTCTCACGCCCCCAAGGCGCCCCCACCCCGGAAAACTTCCGCCTGGAACGGGTGACTTTGCCGGAGTTGGCAGACGGCCAGGTCCTGCTGAAGACGCTCTACCTCTCCCTCGACCCTTATATGCGCGGGCGCATGAGCGACGCACCGTCCTACGCCGCTCCGGTGGAAATCGACGAGGTAATGACCGGTGGGGCTGTCAGCCGTGTCGAGCAATCGCGTAATCCAAAATTCGAGGTGGGTGATCTGGTCGTCGGCGCCACCGGTTGGCAGAGCCACAGCATTTCCGACGGCCGCAACCTGATTCCGGTGCCCAATGGCCTGGCCAGCCCGTCCATGGCCTTGGGGGTGCTGGGCATGCCGGGCATGACCGCCTACATGGGCCTGATGGACATCGGCCAGCCGAAAGCCGGAGAAACCCTGGTGGTGGCGGCTGCCTCCGGCGCGGTGGGTTCGGTGGTCGGCCAGGTGGCCAAGCTCAAGGGCCTGCGGGTGGTCGGGATTGCGGGCGGTGCCGACAAGTGCCGCTACGTGGTGGACGAATTGGGTTTTGATGCCTGCATCGACCACAAGAGCGCAACGTTTGCCGACGACTTGGCCCAGGCCTGCTTCAAGGGCGTGGACATTTATTTCGAAAACGTCGGTGGCAAGGTGTTCGACGCCGTGCTGCCGTTGCTCAACCCCAAGGCGCGCATCCCCCTGTGCGGGTTGATCGCCGGCTATAACGCCCATGAAGCGCCCAGCGGGCCTGACCGTTTGCCGGCGCTGCAACGCACGTTGTTGACCAAGCGTGTACGGATCCAGGGCTTTATCGTGTTTGACGACTATGGTGATCGCCAGCCGGAGTTCCTCAGCGCCATGGCACCGTGGGTACGCGACGGCAAGATCAAGTTCCGCGAAGACGTGGTCGAGGGCCTGGAGCAGGCGCCCGAAGCCTTTATCGGTTTGCTGGAAGGGCGCAACTTCGGCAAGTTGGTGGTACGGGTCGCGCAGGATTGAGCATTTGACGCTAATCCGAGGCGCGGGTATAAACCGCGTCTCGTTGTTTTGTCGGACCACTCGCCCATGAGCTTCAGCCCCCTGATTCGCCAACTGATCGACGCCCTGCGCACGTTGCCGGGTGTCGGCCAGAAAACCGCCCAACGCATGGCGCTGCAACTGCTGGAGCGGGATCGCAGCGGCGGTACCCGGTTGGCCCAGGCCCTGAGCCAGGCCATGACCGGGGTGGGCCACTGCCGCCAGTGCCGGACCCTCACCGAAGAAGAACTCTGCCCGCAATGCGCCGACCCGCGCCGCGACGACACGCTGTTGTGCGTGGTGGAAGGGCCGATGGATGTGTACGCGGTGGAGCAGACCGGTTATCGCGGGCGCTACTTCGTGCTCAAGGGCCATCTCTCGCCGCTCGATGGCCTGGGGCCGGAGGCCATCGGCATTCCGCAGCTGGTGGCGCGTATCGAGGAGCAGGGCACCTTTACCGAGGTGATCCTGGCCACCAACCCGACCGTGGAAGGTGAGGCCACCGCGCATTACATCGCCCAACTGCTGAGCAACAAAGGCCTGGTCACTTCACGCATCGCCCATGGCGTGCCGCTGGGGGGCGAGTTGGAGTTGGTGGACGGCGGCACGTTGGCGCATTCGTTCGCCGGTCGTAAACCGATCGCGCTCTGACGATCAGCGCAGGATCAAATGTGGGAGGGGCAGGGCGGCGATTCCACTTGCCCCTGATAGCGTCAGTTCGCGCAGCCGTTACCGCTCGGTCAGGGCAAAGCGGGTCAGGCAAAACGTCGGGATGCCCATGTCTTCCAGGCGTTGCGAGCCGCCCAGTTCCGGCAGGTCAATGATCGCCGCCGCTTCAAAGATCTTCGCCCCCATGCGTCGCACCAGGTTGGCCGCCGCGATCAAGGTACCGCCCGTGGCGATCAGGTCATCGAACATCAGCACCGAATCACCTTCGCACAGACTGTCGGCATGCACTTCGAGGAAGGCCTCGCCGTATTCGGTCTGGTAGCCCTCGGACAGCACGTCAGCCGGCAGCTTGCCCTGCTTACGGAACAGGATCAGCGGCTTGTTCAGTTGGTAGGCGATGATCGAGCCGATCAGGAAGCCGCGCGCATCCATCGCGCCGATATGGCTGAAATCGGCCTCGACATAGCGATGGGCAAAGGTGTCAGCCACCAGGCGCAGGGCCTTGGGCGATTGGAACAGCGGTGTGATGTCACGAAAGATCACCCCAGGCTTGGGGAAGTCGATGACGGGGCGGATCAGGGATTTGATGTCGAACGAATCGAAAGTCATCGTCGAAGAGTCCTGGGCGGAAAACGGACTCGAAGTATACCTGCGGCCTCACCGATTGGCGCGGCCGCAAGCGTCTGCATCAGCCTTCCAAGGAGCCACCGGCGAGTGCGCACAGCTGGATCGGGTCGAGGATATGCACTTCCTTGCCTTCGGCGGCCAGCAGTTCGCTCTGCTGGAAGCGGGTAAACACACGGGATACGGTTTCCACCGCCAGGCCGAGGTAATTGCCGATTTCGTTGCGCGACATACTCAGGCGGAACTGGTTGGCCGAGAAACCACGGGCACGGAACCGCGCCGACAGGTTGACCAGGAAGGTGGCAATGCGCTCGTCGGCGGTTTTCTTCGACAACAGCAGCATCATCTGCTGGTCGTCACGAATCTCGCGGCTCATCACGCGCATCAACTGACGGCGCAGTTGTGGCAGTTGCAGAGCCAGTTCGTCCAGGCGCTCGAAGGGGATTTCGCACACCGACGTGGTTTCCAGGGCCTGGGCCGACACCGGGTGAATCTCGGTGTCCATGCCCGACAACCCGACCAGCTCGCTGGGCAGGTGGAAACCGGTGATCTGCTCTTCGCCGCTGTCGCTCAGGCTGAAGGTCTTCAGCGCACCCGAACGTACTGCATAGACGGAATCGAACTTGTCGCCCTGGCGAAACAGAAACTCGCCTTTCTTGAGCGGGCGACCGCGTTTAACGATTTCGTCCAGCGCATCCATGTCTTCCAGATTCAGCGAAAGTGGCAGGCAGAGGGGAGCCAGGCTGCAATCCTTGCAGTGAGCCTGGCTGTGAGCGCGCAGTTTGACTGGCTCGGACATTTCTTAAATCCTTGTGGGAAAACACACATAAGACGTAAGGGTACCGCACTGTGGGGGGGGAGGCCAGCGTGTACAAAAAAGCAGCAACGGTATAAAGCTTTATGTATCCAGGCCGATACAAAGTCACGACTCCCTGAGCTTGGAGGCTCACATCATGATTTCCCTGGGTGCCAATACCCCCGCCAGCACTACCCTGCAACCCCGGCCAGAGCCTAAGGACCTGGTGGCGGAAGCCAAGGTGGCCGCTGCGGCCAAGGCGCTCAGCGACGCCACCGCCGCGCCGCTCAGGGAAACCAAAGAGGCCGAGGGTGTGGTGGTGACCTTTTCCGGTGCCGCCTTGCTGGCCATCAGCGATGCGAAGAAATCCAACAGCGACATCGAGGACAGCGGCCTGCCGGATAACGTCCAGCAGGTGCTCAAGATGATCCGCAAGATCAAGGCACAGATCGCCGAAAAACAAGCTGAACTGCAAGCGGTGATGGCAGACAAGCGCCTCACCCCGGAAGAAGCCCGGATCAAGATCGGCAACCTGCAGAGCGCGCTCAGTGCGCTGCAGGCAAGCCTGGTCACCGCTCAAACCTCCCTGGCCAAAGCCATGAAAGGCCTGAGTGGCGACGATGCCCTCAAGGCCGCGTCGTTGTCGATGTAACTAGATCACCCGCGAAAACCGCTGCCGGTTCTGGTGCTCCAGGTACGCATCGAACACCATGCAGACCGAACGCACCAGCAGCCGTCCGGCGGGCAGCACGCGAATGCCTTGGGCATCCAGTTCGATCAGGCCGTCTTGCGCCATCGCCTCAAGTTGCGGCCAGACCTCGTCGAAATACCCGCGAAAATCAATGTTGAACGCCTGTTCGATCTGCTCGAAGGCCAGGCTGAACGTGCAGATCAACTGCTGGATCACTTCCCGACGTAACCGATCATCCGTGGTGCACAGCAAGCCACGGCTGGTGGCCAGTTGGGCGCTGGCCAGGGCGTTCTGATAGCCGTTCAGGTCACTGCTGTTCTGGCAGTACAGGTCGCCGATCTGGCTGATGGCTGATACGCCGAGGCCGATCAGGTCGCAATGGCCGTGGGTGGTGTAGCCCTGGAAGTTACGCTGCAGCGTGCCTTCTTCCTGGGCAATGGCGAGTTCGTCGTCCGGCAGGGCGAAGTGGTCCATGCCGATATAGCGGTAGCCGGCCTGGGTCAGTTGCTCGATGGTGGTCTGCAGCATCAGCAGCTTGGATTCCGGCGACGGCAGTTCCTCGCTGTTGATCCGTCGTTGGGGCATGAAGCGTTCCGGCAGATGCGCGTAGTTGAACACCGACAGGCGGTCCGGCTGCAGCTTGATCACTTCCTCCACGGTGCGCGCGAAGTTGATCGGCGTCTGCTTGGGCAGGCCGTAGATCAGGTCGATATTGATCGAGCGAAACTGCAGGGTGCGTGCGGCGTCGATCACCGCGCGGGTTTCTTCCAGGCTTTGCAGGCGGTTGACCGCGCGCTGCACGTCGGGGTCGAGGTCTTGCAGGCCGATGCTCACACGGTTGAAGCCCAGTTCACGCAGCAGGCCCATGGTCGCCCAGTCGGCTTCGCGCGGGTCGATCTCGATGCTGTAGTCGCCGGAGTCGTCGTCGAGCAGATTGAAGTGCTGGCGCAGGCTGCCCATGACCTGGCGCAGTTCGTCGTGGCTGAGAAAGGTCGGGGTGCCGCCGCCGAAGTGCAGTTGTTCAACCGACTGTTTCGGGTCGAGGTGGCAGGCCACCAACTGAATCTCCTGCTCCAGGCGTTGCAGGTAGGCCTGGGCGCGGCCGCGGTCCTTGGTGATCACCTTGTTGCACGCGCAGTAGTAGCAAATGTTCGCGCAGAATGGCACATGCACATACAGGGACAACGGTCGCGTGGCCTTGCGGCTTTCGCGCAGGGCGTGGAGCAGGTCGAAGGTGCCGACCTGGCTGTCGAATTGTACGGCGGTGGGGTAGGACGTGTAGCGCGGTCCCGCCAGGTCGTAGCGGTGAATCAGATGTGGGTCCCAACGAATGGCGTCGAGCATGCGGGCATTCCCCGGATAGGCTAGTGAGCCGAGTCTAGGGGTGTGGTTGGTAGGGCATCTTGATTTGCATCAACGGGGAGCGGCGCTATGCCACATAGCCTTTTAATGGCCCATCAGCCAGTGCTGGTGCGGACCTGGCAGTGTCCAGATACCGAAAATAATCACCAGCAGGCCACCGGCCATACGCACGCTGCGCTTGCGCAATAACGCGGTCACGCGTTCGGCCGCCAATCCGGTCGCCAGCAGTACCGGCCATGTGCCTAAGCCAAAAGCCAGCATCAGCAGCGCACTGTCCAGCGCATTGCCCTGGCTGGCGGCCCACAGCAGGGTGCTGTAGACCAGCCCGCACGGCAACCAGCCCCACAGCGCGCCCAGCAGCAGCGCGCGGGGCAGGCTGGACACCGGCAGCAAACGGTTGGCGACGGGCTGTATGTAGCGCCACAGGCCGCGCCCGAGGCTTTCGATGCGGGTGAGGCCGCTCCACCAACCGGCCAGGTACAGCCCCATGCAGATCAACAGCAACCCGGCGAGCACACGCATGAACAGGGCCGCCGGGCTGTTGGCCAGCGCCCAGCCGGCCAGGCCGATCAATAATCCGGCGCTGGCATAGCTGAGGATGCGCCCCAGGTTGTAGGCCAGTAGCAGGCGGAATCGGCGGCTGCGTTGTTCCTTGGGAATCGCCAGGGTCAGCGCGCCCATCAGCCCGCCGCACATACCCAGGCAATGTCCGCCGCCCAGCAGGCCGAGGATCAGCGCAGAAACCAGCAGCGGCGCCAGCTCAAGCATGGGGCGGGTCTTTGGGCACGGGCGGTTGCTCGGGGCCGTTGGCTTCGTCGACGGCCGCCAGGTGGTTGGGGTCCTGGTCGTCGAACAGCACGCTGTGGGCCGGGCCGTCGAGGTCGTCGTACTGGCCGCTGTCCACCGCCCAGAAGAAGATGTAGATGGCCACGCCCACTAACAGCAGCGCCGCCGGAATCATCACGTATAGAGCTGGCATCTGCACTCCATGCCCGCGCGGCTCAAGCCGGCAGCGGGCGGTTTACCAAAGGGGCGCTTGTGGCCTGCGCACTCGGCAGGCGAGTCAGGCGCAGGGCGTTGAGCACCACGGTCAACGAACTGAGGGACATGCCGATCGCTGCCCAGATCGGAGTGATCCAACCGAGGGCGGCAAACGGCAGCATAAGGCCATTGTACAGCCCGGCCCACAGCAGGTTTTCAATGATCACCCGACGGGTGCGTCGTGCCAGGGTAAAGGCCTGCACCAGCGCGTCGAGGCGGTTGGACAGCAGCACCGCATCGGCGCTGGTCTTGGCCAGGTCGGTGGCCGAGCCCATGGCCACGCTGATGTCGGCGGCGGCCAGCACCGGCACATCGTTGACGCCATCGCCGAGCATCAGCACCTTGCGGCCTTCCTTGTGCAACTGTTGCAGCACGTGGAGCTTGTCGTCGGGGCGCAGGCCGCCGTGGGCTTCATCGATGCCCAGTTCGGCGGCGACGCTGGCGACCATCGGCGAACTGTCCCCCGACAGCAGCAGCGTGCGCCAACCACGCGCCTTGCAGGCGGCCAGCAGGGCAGGGGCATCGCTGCGCAGGCGGTCGTCGAGGATGAACCAGGCCAGGGCTCCGTCGCCGTCGCCCAGCAGCAGCCATTGGCCGTCATCCTCCGGCGCGGCGGGAATCGGGCAACCACTGAGTGCACAAACAAAACCCGGCTGGCCGATGCGCAACTGGCGTGTGTCGACACGGCCTTCCAGGCCAAGGCCCGGGGAACTGAGCACCTCGTCGGCGGCCAGCGGCGCACGCCCGAAGGCGCGGGCAATCGGGTGTTCGGAGCGGTTTTCCAGGGCGGCGGCGAGGCCCAGGCATTCGTCGCTGTTCAGAGCGGCCAGGGGCCGGATCGCTTTCAACGCCAGGCGGCCTTCGGTGAGGGTGCCGGTCTTGTCGAAAATCACCGTGTCGATCTGGTTCAGGCCTTCAAGCACATGGCCACGGGTCAGCAATAGCCCGAGCTTGTGCAGGGTGCCGGTGGCGGCGGTGAGGGCGGTCGGCGTGGCCAGAGACAGCGCGCACGGACAGGTGGCCACCAGCATTGCCAGCACGATCCAGAACGCCCGCGATGAATCCAGCTCCCACCACAACAGACCGATCACCGCCGCGGCAATCAGCGAACACAACAGGAACCACTGCGCGGCGCGGTCGGCGATCTGCGCCAGGCGCGGCTTCTCGGCCTGGGCCCGCTCCAGCAGGCGCACGATGGCGGACAGGCGGGTCTCGTGGCCCAGGGCGCGCACTTCGACGGTCAACGCGCCTTCGACGTTCAACGTGCCGGCGGTGACGGCATCACCGGTTTGGCGCGGCAGCGGCAGGTATTCCCCGGTGAGCAGCGATTCATCGATGCTGGAGCGGCCGTCGAGGATCACCCCATCTGCCGGCAGAACCGCGCCCGGATGCACCAGCACGCGGTCGCCCAGTGCCAGTTCGCTCAAGAGAATACGTTCGCTCTGGCCGTCACCTTTGAGGCGCAGGCATGAGGCGGGCAGCAGGTTGACCAACTGCGCGGTGGCGGCGGCCGTGCGCTCCCGGGCACGGCGCTCCAGGTAGCGACCGGCCAGCAGGAACAGCGCAAACATGCCCACCGCATCGAAATACAACTCGCCCACGCCGGTGATCGCGGTCCAGATCCCGGCCAGGTAAGCCCCGCCAATGGCCAGGGACACCGACACGTCCATGGTCAGGTGACGTGTACGCACGTCGCGCATGGCGCCCTTGAAGAACGGCGCGCAGCTGTAGAACACGATGGGGGTGGTCAGAAACATCGCCACCCAGCGCAGGATCACATGCAGTTCGGGGCTCAGGTCGATATTGAATTCCGGCCAGGTGGCCATGGTCGCCATCATCGCCTGGAACCACAGCAGCCCGGCGACCCCCAACTGGCGCAGGGCCAGGCGGTTCTCGCTGGCCAGTTGCTCGGCCGCACGGTCGGCTTGATACGGGTGGGCGGCATAGCCGATATGGCGCAGTTCACTGAGCACCTGGCTCAATGGCAATTGTCCGTCGGCCCAGCGCACCTGCAGACGATGGTTGGACAGGTTCAGCCGCGCCTCGGCCACGGCGGGCAGGCTGCGCAGGTGTTTCTCGATCAACCAGCCACAGGCGGCGCAACTGATGCCTTCCATCAACAGGGTGGTTTCGGCGAGCTCGCCTTGATGATGTACGAAGGGTTTTTGCACGTCGGCGCGGTCATACAGCGCCAGTTCATCCACCAGTTGCACCGGCAGCGTCTCGGGGTTGGCCGAGGCTTCGCTGCGGTGCTGGTAATAGTTTTCCAGCCCACCGGCCACAATGGCTTCGGCCACGGCCTGGCAGCCGGGGCAGCACAGCTCGCGGCGCTCGCCGAGGATCACGGCGGTGAACCGACTGCCGGGCGGGACCGGCAGGGCGCAGTGGTAGCAGGGGGTTGGGCTGGTCATGGGCGCTGCTATTTTTTCAGGTCTTCAGCACCCAGCAACGGCTCATCACCCAGCAGCAAGTCCTTGTCGTGGCTGACTTCCTCTTCCTCGAACAGGCGCCAGGTCTTGTCGCCCTCCACACCCAGCAATTCCACGAAGCGGCGGCCTTCGACCTTGTCGGTGACCTGTCCGATGTAGCGGCCCGGTTCGCTGTCGCTGCGGGTCAGGTTGATCTTGCGATCCTTCTCCGGCTGGGTCGGGGAGATGAGGTTCAGCTCCAGGGTGTTCGGGTTGCTGTAGCCGGTGAGTTGCAGCTCGACTTCGCCGGTCAGCTCATCCAGGTGCAGCTTGGCGCGCAGTTGCAGGGTCTGGGCCAGCCGTTCGCGGTCCAGGGAGCGGTTGATGCCTTTGCCGGCCTCGTAGTAGTTGTCGTTGACCAGGTTGTCCGGGTTGTTCACCGCGATGGTCACCATGGACAAGGTCAAGGTCACCGAGCAGGCCAGGATCCCAATGATGATCCAGGGCCAGAGGTGCTTGTACCAGGGGCTTGCGGCAGTGGCTACGGGCATTGTTCAGTTCTCTCGTTATCGAACTTGTGGGCCGATGAATCGGCTCTTGGCTTCAACATGGACGCTGGCGTCATCGGCATCGGTGAGGATGAATTTCACCTCGTTGGTACTCGACGGCAGTTGCTCCGGCGCACTCGACAGCTCCACCGGCATGCTGACGATATCGCCCGCCGCCACTCTGATTTCACGTCGGCCTTGCAGCTTGAGGTCCGGCAGGCCGGCGGCGTCGAGCACGTAGGTGTGATCGCGCTGGTCTTTGTTCATGATCTTCAGGCTGTAGACGTTTTCGATACGCCCTTCGGCGTTTTCACGGTACAGCACGCGGTCCTTGCTCACGTCGAAGCCCACCAGCGAACGCATGAAGAACGCCCCGGCCAACAGGCTGATCATCGCCAGCAACACCAGGGCGTAACCGATCAGGCGTGGGCGCAACTTGTGGGTTTTCTGCCCCGACAGGTTGTGCTCGGTGGTGTAGCTGATCAGGCCGCGCGGGTACTCCATCTTGTCCATGATGGTGTCGCAGGCGTCGATACAGGCGGCGCAACCGATGCACTCGATTTGCAGGCCGTCGCGGATGTCGATACCGGTAGGGCATACCTGGACGCACATCGTACAGTCGATGCAGTCCCCCAGGCCCTGGGCCTTGTAGTCGGTGCCTTTTTTACGCGGGCCACGCACTTCGCCACGGCGTGGATCGTAGGAAACGATGAGAGTGTCCTTGTCGAACATCACGCTCTGGAAGCGTGCGTACGGGCACATGTAGATGCACACCTGTTCGCGCAGCCAGCCGGCGTTGCCATAGGTGGCGAGGGTGAAGAAGCCGACCCAGAAATACGACCAGCCGTCGGCCTGGCCGGTGAAGAAGTCGAACACCAGCTCGCGGATCGGCGAGAAGTAGCCGACGAAGGTCATGCCGGTGACAAAACCGATCAACAGCCACAGCGTGTGCTTGCTGAATTTGCGCAGGAACTTGTTGGCCCCCATGGGCGCCTTGTCCAGCTTGATGCGCTGGTTGCGGTCGCCTTCGGTGACCTTTTCGCACCACATGAAGATCCACGTCCACACGCTTTGCGGGCAGGTATACCCGCACCATACGCGGCCGGCGTACACCGTGATAAAGAACAGGCCAAACGCCGCGACGATCAGGATGCCCGACAGCAGGATGAAGTCCTGGGGCCAGAAGGTCGCGCCGAAAATAAAGAACTTACGTTCCGGCAGGTTCCACCACACCGCCTGGTGGCCGCCCCAGTTCAGCCACACCGTGCCGAAGTAGAGCAGGAACAGACCGGCGCCGCCGAGAATCCGCAGGTTGCGGAACAGGCCGGTGAAGGCGCGGGTGTAGATTTTTTCGCGCGAGGCGTACAGGTCGACAGTCTTGGTGTCAGCACTGCTGGCGTTTTTGGCAGGCGGGGTAACGTCATGTACCGGTATCTGGTTGCTCATCATTGCATCCCACGGCGGTGGAGATTTGCCTCGGCCAGTACGTGCCAACCGGGGTCAAATTAAGGGTCTTGCAGTGGCGTAATGATACGCCCCCGATGGTGCTCAAAGGGTGCGACCTTTGGTCGCGTTGGGGGAAATCAATTGATGGTGTACGTGACCTGGATCAATTGACTTGGGAAGTATGGACGGTTTTCGTGGAGGAAGCGGTCATTCGTCCCAAGGATTGATCAGTGGAACGCCACTGGATTTGAAGTCGCTGACGTTGCGCGTGACAACTGTGAGCCCATGCACCAGCGCGGTCGCGGCAATTAATGCGTCACGTTCATTGGCGCGGTCCGGCACATGCAAGTGTGCGCAACGCAACGCGACTGCAGCATCAACGGGCAGGATTCTGGCATCAAAGGCCGGCATCACATGACGCTTGAGCCAGGTTCGCAACACCTTCCCCTGAGCCGCGTCGCGCCGCTCAATGCACAAGACCCCGGTTTCCAATTCTTTCAGGGTGATTGCCGAAATAAACATACGCGGTGCGATGACACTTTTGGCCCAGGCGACCACGTTTGCATCAGCCTGGGGTTTACGCAGTTCAGAGATCACGTTGGTGTCGAGTAGATACATCAAGAGAGGTCCACGGGTCGATGAGTGATCACGGCACGTTCGGTTTCAAAGTCGATATCGGCCGCTTCCGGCATCACCAGCAGGTCAACGATGTTGGCATTGAGACCTGTCAGCTTTTGGTAGTCCTCAATGCTTAGCAGTACATGGGCAGGCTTGCCGCGATCGGTGATAAAAACCGGGCCTTGGCGAGCGGCTTTTTTGGCACCGCTTGTGTCTTGATTGAATTCGCGACTGGAAATGGTGGTGAAAGTCATGGTGCGCCTCCCCTGGAGCGGGTTGAATGTAGTTACGTTACTACTTCACCTTTGCCAGCCACAAGCTTAAAACTACAAGCGGTCAACGTGCTTTTCCCATGGGGTTGTCACGGCCTTGGAAATGAAAAAGCCCCGCCAGCTTTCGCTGGGCGGGGCTCTTTTGTTTCCGAGAGCCTTACTGCTCTTCGGCCTTCTTATCCCCATGGGACAAGCTGTAAACATACGCCGCGAGCAAGTGCACCTTGTCGTTGCCTTGCAGTTGCTCCTGAGCAGGCATCTGGCCCTGGCGGCCCCAACGGATGGTCTGCTGCAGTTGGGCGAAGCTCGAACCGTAGATGAATGCACCCGGGTGGGTCAGGTCCGGAGCGCCCATGGCGGGGGTGCCTTTGCCGGCCGGGCCGTGGCAGGCCACGCAGTTGGCGGCGAAGAGTTTCTCACCGTTGGCCACATCGGCTTTCACGCCTTCCGGCAGCTTGCGGCCGTCGAGGTTGGTGACGACGAACGCGGCAACGTCGCTGACGCCTTGCTCCTTGAGGATGTCCAGCCAGGCCGGCATGACGGCATGGCGGCCCTTCATGATGGTTTCCTTGATGGTGGCCGGTTCGCCCCCCCAGCGCCAATCGGCGTCGGTCAGGTTGGGGAAACCGTAGGCGCCCTTGGCGTCGGAGCCGTGGCACACCGAACAGTTGGAGGCGAACAGGCGCCCGCCCATCTTCAAGGCCTGCGGGTCCTTGGCGACATCTTCAATCGGCATCGACGCGAATTTGGCGAAGATCGGCCCGAACTTGGCGTCCGACCTGGCCATTTCCTTTTCCCATTCGTGCACGCCGGTCCAGCCGGTCTGGCCGTTGGCGAATGGGGTTTGCTTGTCGTTGTCGAGGTAGTTGTAGCCTGGCAGCAGGCCTTTCCAATTGCCCAGGCCGGGGTAGAGCACCAGGTAGCCAAGGGCGAAGACGATGGTGCCGACGAACAGCATGAACCACCACTTGGGCAGCGGGTTGTCGTACTCCTCGATGCCGTCGAACGAGTGGCCGACGGTCTCGTCGGTCTGCTCGGCGCGCTGGCCCTTGCGGGTCGACAGCAGCAGCCAGGTCAAGGCGAAGATGGTACCCAGGCTGAGGACTGTGACGTACAGACTCCAGAACGTAGTCATTCTTTGTTACTCCTAGAAGCTTGCTCGACGTGCTTGATGGCTTCGGGATCATCCGCAAAGGGCAACATGGTCGCGTCGTCAAACTCCGACTTGCGCCGGGGACTGAACACCCACAGCGCCAGGCCGATAAAGGCCACCATCACCACGACGGTGCCCAGGCCTCGAATCATCCCGATATCCATGAAGAATCACCGTTTGCTTTTGATGATGGTGCCCAGGCCTTGCAGGTAGGCCACCAATGCGTCCATTTCGGTCTTGCCCTTCACGGCTGCGGCTGCACCGGCGATGTCTTCGTCGGTGTAGGGCACGCCCAGGGTGCGCAGGACTTCCATCTTCTTCGCGGTGTCCTTGCCGTCGAGCTTGTTTTCCACGAGGAACGGATACGCCGGCATTTTCGACTCAGGCACCACGTTGCGCGGGTTGTACAAGTGCGCACGTTGCCAGTCATCGGAGTAACGCCCGCCGACACGGGCCAGGTCCGGGCCGGTGCGCTTGGACCCCCACAGGAACGGGTGGTCCCACACGCTTTCACCGGCGACCGAGTAGTGGCCGTAGCGTTCGGTTTCGGCACGGAACGGGCGGATCATCTGCGAGTGGCAGCCGACACAGCCGTTGGCGATGTAGACGTCGCGGCCTTCCAGCTCAAGGGCGGTGCGTGGCTTCATGCCTTCCACCGGCTTGTTGGTCACGTCCTGGAAGAACAGCGGAACGATCTGGGTCAGGCCGCCGATACTCACGGCGATGACCATGAAGAAGGCCAGCAGGCCGATATTCTTCTCGACTACTTCATGCTTCATCAGTGGGCTCCCACAACGGCGATCTTGGCGGCGGCTTCGGCTTCTGCCGGGTCCGAGGCACGCACGGTGCGCCAGACGTTGTAGGCCATTAACAGCATGCCGCTGGCGAAGAACGCACCCCCCAGGGCGCGGACGATGAAACCAGGGTGGCTGGCTTGCAGCGCTTCGACGAAGGAGTAGGTGAGGGTGCCGTCATCGTTGATCGCACGCCACATCAGGCCCTGGGTGATGCCGTTGACCCACATCGAGGCGATGTAGAGCACGGTGCCGATGGTGGCCAGCCAGAAGTGCGCGTTGATCAGCCCGACACTGTGCATCTGCACACGGCCGAACAGTTTGGGGATCATGTGGTACAGCGCGCCGATGGAGATCATCGCTACCCAGCCGAGGGCGCCGGCGTGTACGTGGCCGATGGTCCAGTCGGTGTAGTGGGACAGCGAGTTGACGGTCTTGATCGCCATCATCGGCCCTTCGAAGGTCGACATGCCGTAGAACGCCAGGGACACCACCAAAAAGCGCAGGATCGGGTCGGTGCGCAGCTTATGCCAGGCGCCCGACAGGGTCATCATGCCGTTGATCATGCCGCCCCAGCTCGGGGCCAGCAGGATGATCGACATCGCCATGCCGAGGGACTGGGCCCAGTCCGGCAACGCGGTGTAGTGCAGGTGGTGCGGGCCGGCCCAGATGTACAGGGTGATCAGTGCCCAGAAGTGCACGATGGACAGGCGATACGAGTAAATAGGCCGTTCGGCCTGTTTGGGCACGAAGTAGTACATCATCCCCAGGAAACCGGTGGTGAGGAAGAAACCTACGGCGTTGTGGCCGTACCACCACTGGATCATCGCATCCGTCGCCCCGGCGTAGGCCGAGTAGGACTTGAACAGGCTGACCGGCAACGAGGCGTGGTTGACGATATGCAGCATCGCCGTCACCAGGATGAAGGCCCCGTAGAACCAGTTGCCCACATAGATGTGCTTGGTCTTGCGCTTGACGATGGTGCCGAAGAACACCACTGCGTAGGTCACCCAGACGATGGCCAGCAGAATCGCGATCGGCCATTCCAGCTCGGCGTATTCCTTGGTGGTGGTGTAGCCCAGCGGCAAGGTGACGATGGCGCCGACGATGACCGCTTGCCAACCCCAGAAGGTGAAGGCCGCGAGGCTGTCGGAGATGAGTCGCGTCTGGCAGGTTCGCTGCACGACATAGTAGGAGGTGGCAAACAATGCACATCCGCCGAAGGCGAAGATCACCAGGTTGGTGTGCAGCGGGCGCAGGCGGCCGAAGGTTGTCCATGGCAGACCGAAATTCAATTCCGGCCACACCAGTTGCGAGGCGATGAACACCCCGAGCCCCATGCCAAGGATCCCCCAGACCACCGTCATGATGGCGAACTGGCGGACTACCTTATAGTTATAAGCAGTCGGACTGATTGCTGTGCTCATTCTAAGGTTCCACGGTTTAGGTTTTTTTATAGGTAAAATTCGGCCGCAAGTATGTAGAAAGCAAGGGGCCATTGCAACGCAAGGCTGACCTGTGTCAATGCGTTCCACGCCAGATTCTGCGCCCTTTCCATGTTTGGCGTAAGGATAAAATCCCAAATCGAAAGCTGATCGAGTGGACAGGAAATTTCGGGGGTCGCAACGACTGTCGTCGCGTACGCCAGGATCGGTCCGCTGTGCAAGCAAGCGTAGACCCGAATGGCAGGAGGGGAAAGGTGTGCTTTGGAAGGGTGCGACACTTGGTCGCGTAGCGCGGTAGAGCTGCCGCCCCAGATTGGGGCGGCAGTCAGGTGTTACTGGGCTGGGCTTTCTGGCGTTGCGCCATCAGCGTTATGGGACAGGCTGTAAACGTAGGCGGCGAGCAGGTGCACTTTGTCGTTGCCCTGCAGCACTTCCTGGGCAGGCATCTGGCCTTGGCGGCCGTGGCGAATGGTCTGCTGCAATTGCGCGAGGCTGGTGCCGTAGATGTAACCGGCGGGCAGGGTCAGGTTCGGCGCGCCCATGGCTTCCATGCCGTGGCCCTGCGGACCATGGCAGGCCACGCAGGTGGTGTTGAATGCGGCTTGCCCTGCGGCCAGGTCGGCGGTGCTGTCGGCCGGCAATGGCAACTTGGCCAGGTCGTGGCGCACATAGGCGGCGACGTTTTTCACGCCGTCGTCGCCGAGCATGTCACCCCAGGCCGGCATCGCCGCGTGGCGACCGTTCATGATGGTGGTCTTGATCGCTTCGGCCGAACCGCCCCAACGCCAGATGTTATCAGCCAGGTTGGGAAAGCCGAATGCGCCCTTGGCATCCGAGCCGTGGCACACCGCGCAGTTGGAGGCGAACAGACGGCCGCCCATTTTCAACGCTTGCGGGTCTTTCGCGACTTGTTCCACGGGCATGGCCGAGAATTTGGCGAAGATCGGTCCGAACTTGGTGTCGGCCTTGGCCATCTCCTTGTCCCACTCCTTGGCCGAGGTCCAGCCGTCTTCATAGCCCGGCAACACGCCTTTCCAGTTGCCCAGGCCCGGATAGAGGACCAGGTAGCCGACCGCAAACACCAGGGTGCCGGCGAACAACATGAACCACCACTGGGGCAGGGGGTTGTCGTATTCCTCGATACCGTCGAAGGCGTGGCCCATGGTCTGGTCGACACTGCCCTTGGTCTCGCCCTTGCGGGTACCGATCAACAGCCAGGTCAGGCCGATCAGGCTGCCGAGGGTCAGTACGCAGATCCATGTACTCCAAAAGGTAGTCATGGCCGGTTGCTCCTTGTTACAGGCTCTTCTTGAGCGTCGGTTGGAGAGGGTTCATCGGCGAAGGGCAGCAGGCGCGCCTGCTCGAATTCCGCATTGCGCCGGTTGTTGAACACCCACAGCGACAGGCCGATAAAGGCGATGGCGACCACCAGCGTGCCAAGGCCGCGGATGGTGCCCGCATCGAATTCAAATCCCATGGCTCACCTCTTGCTCTTGATGGCAGTGCCGAGTACTTGCAGGTACGAAACCAGCGCGTCCATTTCGGTCTTGCCCTTGAGGCTGGCCACGGCGCCACTGATGTCGTCGTCGGTGTACGGCACGCCGAGGGTGCGCATCACGTTCAACTTGGTCTCGGTGTGGCTGCTGTCGACCGCCGCCGTGACCAACCACGGGTAGGCCGGCATTTTCGACTCAGGCACGACGTTGCGCGGGTTGTACAAGTGCGCGCGGTGCCAGTCGTCCGAGTAGCGTGCGCCAACGCGTGCCAGGTCAGGCCCGGTGCGCTTGGAGCCCCACAGGAACGGGTGGTCCCACACGCTTTCACCGGCCACCGAGTAGTGGCCGTAGCGCTCGGTCTCGGCGCGGAACGGGCGGATCATCTGCGAGTGGCACTGTACGCAGCCTTCGCGGATGTAGATGTCGCGGCCTTCCAGTTGCAGCGCGGTGTAGGGCTTCATGCCTTCGACCGGCTTGTTGGTCACGTCCTGGAAGAACAGCGGGACGATCTGGGTCAGGCCGCCGATGCTCACGGCGAGCACCATGAGCAGCATCAGCAGGCCGACGTTCTTTTCAATCGTTTCGTGTTTCATCACTGACTCCTCAGGCCATCTGCGCGGCAGGGGCGGCTTCGACAGGTTGTGCCGAGCGCACGGTGCGCCATGTGTTGTAAGCCATCAGGAACATGCCGCTGAGGAACACCGCACCGCCCACCAGCCGCACGATGAAGCCTGGGTGGCTGGCCACCAGGGTTTCGACGAAGGAGTAGGTCAAGGTGCCGTCTTCGTTGATCGCACGCCACATCAGGCCCTGGGCGATGCCGTTGACCCACATCGAGGCGATGTAGAGCACGGTGCCGATGGTGGCCAGCCAGAAGTGCGCGTTGATCAGGCCGAGGCTGTACATCTGCTCGCGACCGAAGACTTTCGGGATCATGTGGTACAGCGCGCCGATGGAGATCATCGCTACCCAGCCGAGGGCGCCGGCGTGTACGTGGCCGATGGTCCAGTCGGTGTAGTGGGAGAGGGCGTTGACGGTCTTGATCGCCATCATCGGACCTTCGAACGTCGACATGCCGTAGAACGCCAGGGACACCACCAGGAAACGCAGGATCGGGTCGCTGCGCAACTTATGCCAGGCACCCGACAAGGTCATCATGCCGTTGATCATGCCGCCCCAGCTCGGTGCCAGCAGTACCAGCGACATCACCATGCCCAGGGACTGTGCCCAGTCCGGC
The DNA here is from genome assembly GCF_001702295.1 of Pseudomonas sp. S3E12. NCBI lineage: Bacteria > Pseudomonadati > Pseudomonadota > Gammaproteobacteria > Pseudomonadales > Pseudomonadaceae > Pseudomonas > Pseudomonas sp. S3E12. The sequence goes on along the minus strand of NZ_MBDT01000022.1, from coordinate 357,528 downwards.
AGCGCGGTGTAGTGCAGGTGGTGCGGGCCGGCCCAGATGTACAGGGTGATCAGCGCCCAGAAGTGCACGATGGACAGGCGATAGGAATACACCGGGCGCTCGGCCTGTTTCGGCACGAAGTAGTACATCATCCCGAGGAAACCGGCGGTGAGGAAAAAGCCTACCGCGTTATGCCCATACCACCACTGCACCATGGCATCCGTCGCACCGCCATACAGCGAGTAGGACTTGGTCAGGCTGACCGGGATTTCCAGGTTGTTGACGATGTGCAGGATCGCCACGGTGATGATGAACGCACCGAAGAACCAGTTACCGACGTAGATGTGCTTGGTGTTGCGCTTCATCACCGTGCCGAAGAACACGATGGCGTAGGCCACCCAGACGATGGTGATCAGGATGTCGATCGGCCATTCCAGCTCGGCGTATTCCTTGGAGCTGGTGTAGCCCAGGGGCAAGCTGATCGCGGCCAGGAGGATGACAAGTTGCCAGCCCCAGAAGCAGAACGCGGCGATTTTCGGCGCGAACAGCTGCGTTTGACAGGTACGCTGCACCGAGTAGAAGGAGCTGGCGAACAGCGCACAGCCACCGAACGCGAAGATCACCGCGTTGGTGTGCAATGGGCGCAGGCGGCCGAAGCTGGTCCAGGGCAAGTCGAAGTTGAGCGCGGGCCAAACCAATTGGGCGGCGAGAAAAACCCCGAGCCCCATGCCGACGATGCCCCACACCACCGTCATAATGGCGAATTGGCGGACCACCTTGTAGTTATAGGCGGTACTTAAAGTAGTGTTCATGGTTCCCCATCCACGGTTCAACCCAAGCAAATGCGGCACTTGGGCTGGAGTTATAGGCAGACTGAATAGCGAGGCAAGCATGGGCAAAGAGCACAAGGCCAGTATTGACGGGGATCAATGGGCGCAGTGTGTGCGGGAACACGGGTGGCTTTGGGATGTCGCGTCGGGCCGTGCTTCGAGTGATTGCGTGACGTTGATCCTGGCCCATGGCGCCGGCGCACCGATGGACTCATCCTTCATGAACGACATGGCTGCACGCCTTGCCGGGCATGGCGTCAACGTGTTGCGCTTCGAGTTTCCCTATATGGCCCAGCGCCGGGTGGACGGCGGCAAACGCCCACCCAACCCGGCGCCAAGACTGTTGGAAGCCTGGCGCGGGGTGTATGCCGAGGTGCGACGTCATGTCGCTGGGAAACTGGCCATTGGCGGCAAGTCCATGGGCGGGCGCATGGCGAGTCTGTTGGCGGACGAATTGGCCGCCGACGGGCTGGTGTGCCTGGGGTATCCGTTCTATGCGGTGGGCAAACCGGAGAAACCACGGGTCGAGCATTTGGCCGGGCTGAGCACGCCGACGCTGATCGTGCAGGGCGAACGGGATGCCCTCGGCAATCGGGGGGCGGTGGAGGGCTATGATTTGTCGCCGAGCATCGAGGTGATGTGGCTGGTGGCGGGGGATCACGACTTGAAGCCGTTGAAGGCTTCGGGGTTTACGCATGAGCAGCATTTGGAGGCTGCGGCCGTGCAGGTGGCTGAGTTTCTCAGCGCCTGTTAGGGCCAATCGGGAGCAAGCCCCCTCCCACATTCGACCGCATTCCAAGGGATGTACGCGGTTAACTGTGGGAGGGGGCTTGCTCCCGATATCGGTCTACCGGTTGAAACGCTCGACCAACGAATACTGGGTATTCGCCGTATGCGTCAGCTCTTCACTCAACTGCGCCGAGTTCAACGCCTGCTCCGAGGTCTGGTCCGCCAACAGCGCAATGGTGCTGATATTGCGGCTGATCTCTTCGGCCACCGAGCTTTGCTCTTCGGTGGCCGCCGCGATCTGGGTGGTCATGTCGGTGATATGCGCCACCGCTTCACTGATGCCCACCAACGCCTGGTCCGCCTCCATCACCCGCGCCACACCCTCTTCGGCCTGGCGATGCCCGGCATCCATGGTTTGCACGGCGGCGGCAGCGGTTTGCTGCAGCTTGGCGATCAGGGCATGGATCTGCCCGGTCGACTCAGCCGTGCGCTGCGCCAGTTGGCGCACTTCATCGGCGACCACCGCAAACCCACGGCCCATCTCACCGGCTCGCGCCGCTTCAATGGCGGCGTTGAGCGCCAGCAAGTTGGTCTGGTCGGCAATGCCTTTGATCACGTCGACTACGCCGCCGATCTCGTCGCTGTCCTTGGCCAGTTGGGTGACGGTCACGCCCGTTTCCCCCACGGCCACCGACAGACGCTGAATCGCCTCGCGGGTTTCCCCGGCAATATCGCGACCGCGACCGGTCAGGCGATTGGCTTCCTGGGTCGCATCGGCCGTGCGCTGCACATGGCTGGCCACTTCCTGGGTGGTCGCCGCCATCTGGTTGACCGCCGTGGCCACCTGCTCGGTTTCCACACGCTGGCGTTCCAGGCCGCTGGAGCTGTTATGCGCCAGGGTATTGGACTGCGCCGCCTGGTCGTTGAGGTGCTCGGCAGTGTCCTGCAGGCGCGTCAGGCAGGTCTTCAGACGTGCCTCCTGGCTGAGGATCGACATCTCCAGACGCGCCTGGGCACCACGGCTGTCGGTGTACATCTGCGCGATCAACGGGTCGGAGGTGGTCTGCTCGGCCAGGCGCAGCAGGCGCTTGAGGCCGCGCTGTTGCCAGCTCAGGCCCAGCAGCCCCAATGGCACCGACAAACCCGCCGCCAGGGCAAAGCCCCAGTGGGAGTTGAGCGACGCACCGATCATGAAGCTCAACTGGCTGATCAGGATAAACGGCAGCCAGTCCTGCAACACCGGCAGCCACTTGTCCCGCTGGGGGACGGCCGACTTGCCCTGGTTGATGCGTTGGTAGAGCGCTTCGGCACGACGGATCTGCTCGGCGGTGGGCTTGATGCGCACCGATTCGTAGCCGACCACCTGGTTGCCTTCGAAGACCGGCGTCACATAGGCGTTAACCCAGTAGTGATCGCCCGTCTTGCAGCGGTTCTTAACGATGCCCATCCATGGCAAGCCTTGTTTGAGCGTGGTCCACATATGCCCGAACACGGCCGCTGGCACGTCCGGGTGACGCACCAGGTTGTGCGGGGCACGCACCAGTTCGTCGCGAGAGAACCCACTGATTTCGACGAACGCGTCATTGCAGTAGGTAATCACGCCTTTGGCATCTGTGGTGGAGATCAACCGTTGCTGAGCGGGGAAGGTACGTTCGCGCTGGGTAACGGGCTGGTTATTACGCATGATTGTTCAATCCGCAAGGCTTTCATTGGGTATCGGCGGTAACGGGGGTTTATTTAACTTATTTTTGCAACAATCCGGCAGGTTGGTCATTCCTCGAGGGGATATCAACCCGCCAGCATCGGATAGGTAAACAACCCGAAGTGAAGCAGATTCAAGCCAAAGTGCGTGGCAATCGCCGCACCCAGCCCGCCAAACCGATACGCCAGGCCGTAACCGACCCCGGCGATGCCCGCCAGCAGCACCCATTGCCACCCCGCACCCACGTGCACCAGGCCGAACAGCAGCGATGCCAGCAGCAGCGCGAGGTTTTCCCCGTAGGGCAGCTGTTTGAAGCGTCGGCTCAAGCCGCCTTGAATGTAGCCACGGAACAGGGCTTCTTCCACCAGGGTCACCAGCAACAGGTTATTGAGCATCCACAGCCAGGCCTGGTCCGGCCATTTCGGCGCCCAACTGATCACGCCCAGCAAGGCTGCGCCACCCAGCGCGACAATGGCGGTAAGGGTCAGTACCAACGCGGTGACGCAGATCCACAGGCGCAACGAACGCCGCGCCACAATCCACGGGCAGGCCAGCAGCAACCAGAAACCAATCAACGGCTTGTCCAGGTTCAGGTACATCGAGAACGGCACGGCATCGGGGGTGAAGCGCTGCGGGGCAATGCCGCGACCGTTATGGAACCCCGGCAGCCAGTGCATCGCCAGGCCTAGCGCCAACACGATAAACAGCCCGTGACCCAGGTAACGCGCCCACGGCGTGCGCTGCTGGCGTACGGCATAGCCGGCGATCAACAGCAGGGCGACGGACACCAGCGCCAGTACGCCCAGTTGCCCGTAGGCCAAGGCCAGCACATAGCCGATGGAAAGAAGCGCCAGGTACAGCCAGGGCAGTGGGAGCATGGAGGAATCCTTGGAAAAAACCGGTCGGCATTATAGCGATGACCTGCGCGCCGAAACGTGAAAACGCCTCCCCGCAAAAGGGCTTGGGCAAGTGATTGCAAAACATGTCATCGGCTGGTTATAGTCCTTGCGTCCTTATTCCTTCAAAAAGATCAGCACATGCCAGCTTCCCTGCGCATAGCGGTAGTCGATTCAGCGGTCAACGCTGTGCGCGTGCCGTGCGCGAACAAGCAGCCTGTGCAGATCAGTCACTACCCCCCACCTGTCAGTAGCACGCCGGTGTACGCAGTCGTATCACCGCCGGGTGTTGGCATTTCGGGCTGATCGGCACGTTGCTGTGCCCGCTCTGCCTGCCTGAAAAAAACTACTGAATTTCAGCCTCTGCGGCTGAATCGGCTTTTTTTGCCTGATTACAGGTGGTAACCATGTCCGTTCTTTCGAAACACTCCGTGGCCGCGGCGGCCTCGACGAGCCTGTTTGTCCTGCTGTGGAGCAGCGGGGCGATCTTCTCCAAACTGGGCCTGGCCCATGCTTCGCCCTTCGCCTTCCTGCTGATCCGTTTTGCCATCGCCCTGGCGGGGCTGGTGATCCTGGTGCCGGTCCTGCGGTTGAAACTGCCGCGTCGCGGCAAGCCCGTGTTGTACGCGGCGGCAACCGGGTTGGTATTGCTGGGGGCCTATCAGATTTTCTATCTGCTGGCCCTGGACCTCAGCGTCACCCCCGGCGTCATGGCGACCATCATGGGGGTGCAGCCGATCCTCACCGTGGTGCTGATGGAGCGCCAGCGATCCTGGCGCCGGATGTTCGGCCTGAGTCTGGGCTTGGCCGGGCTGATCATGGTGGTCTACCAAGGCATCGGGCTGGCGGGCATGTCCCTGGCCGGGATGCTGTTCGGGCTGCTGGCCCTGGCAAGCATGACCTTCGGCTCGATCATGCAAAAGCGCATCACCGACAACCCCCTCGGCACCCTGCCGGTGCAGTACCTGGCGGGGCTGCTGTTGTGTTCGGTGTTCGTGCCGTTCCAGTCGTTCCACGTTGAACACAACGCCGGCTTTTACCTCCCGGTGCTGTGGATGGGCCTGGTGGTGTCGTTGCTGGCAACGCTGTTGCTGTACCGCCTGATCGCCCGGGGCAACCTGGTGAATGTCACCAGCCTGTTCTACCTGGTGCCGGCAGTGACGGCGGTGATGGATTACCTGATCTTCGGCAATCGGCTCGCGATGCTGAGCCTGTTGGGGATGGGCTTGATCATCATTGGGCTGGTCTTCGTGTTCCGCAAAAACTGATGCCCCCCGTAGGTGCCGGCCAGCCGGCGCCTACGGTTTTCGAGGCCGCAATACCAGCCACAACGCCCCGGCAATCAACACGCCGCCATATAAATGCGCCATCGATAACGGCTCGTCGAGCAACAACGCCCCCCACAACACGCCGAACGGCGGGATCAGGAAGGTGGTGGTCATCGACCTCACCGGCCCAATCGCGGTGAGCAGCCGAAAGTACAACACGTACGCAAACGCCGTACACACCAGCCCCAACCCCAGCAGCGACGACCAGACCTGCCAGCCACCCCAACTCGCCGGCGGATGGCTGATTGCGCTGTAGGCAAACAACGGCAGCAGAAACAGGGTCGCGCCCAGCATGCTGCCCAGGGCCGCGAGACGACTGTCCAGCCCGCCGCGCTGGTCCAGCCAGCGCCTGGCGAGGAACCCGGCAAAGCCATAACAGGTGGTGGCCAACAGGCAAGCCAGTGCGCCCATCAATAATTCCAGGTCAAACGCCACCGGTCCCGCACGGGTCAGCACGCCTACACCGAACAGACCCAGGCACACCCCGGCGATTTTCGACGGGGTGAGGCGTTCGCTGAAAAACAGCCCGCCAATCAACACCCCCATCAACGGCGTGGTGGCATTGAAGATCGCCGAGTAACCCGCCGGCAGTACCTGGGCGGCCACCGAATACATGGTCGCCGGGATCCCCGAGTTGATCACCCCCAGCAACAGGACCGTCTTGAACTTGCCCTGGAAATCCCAGCGCACCCGCGCCATCGCGAGGATCACCAATAGCCCGGCGGCGGCAATCGATACGCGGAAAAATGCGGTCGGCACCGTGCCGATTTCCGGCGCGATGATGCGCATGAACAGAAAGCTCGCGCCCCAGATAGCGGCGAGTCCCAGCAGGTAAAGGGTGTCAACAGGCCTCACGGAACACTCCTACATCAATAAGGCGGCGAGTGTTGCACGCCGCCTTCACTGATTACAGGACAAACCGCGTCACCAGCCCATTCAGGTCCACCGCCAGGCGCGACAGTTCCTGGCTGGCGGCCGAGGTCTGGGTGGCGCCGGCGGCGGTTTGGGTGGACAGGTCGCGGATGTTCACCAGGCTGCGGTCCACATCGCGCGCTACCAGCGCCTGTTGCTCGGCGGCGCTGGCGATCACCAGGTTGCGCTGGCTGATCTGCGAGATGGCGGCGGTGATTTTTTCCAGGGCACTGCCGGCGCTGTTGGCCCGTTGCAAGGTCTGGCCGGCGTGCTCGGCGCTGCTGTTCAGCGCCTCGACGGTGGCCTGGGTGCCTTGCTGGATACCGGTGATCATCTGTTCGATTTCTTCGGTGGAGTCCTGGGTGCGCTGTGCCAGCGAACGCACCTCGTCGGCGACGACCGCAAACCCTCGCCCGGCTTCACCGGCACGCGCCGCTTCAATCGCGGCGTTGAGCGCCAGCAGGTTGGTTTGCCCGGCGATGCCACGGATCACTTCCAGCACCTTGCTGATGTCCTGGGCTTGCAGCGCCAGGCCTTCGGCTTTGTTCGAGGCGCCGAGCACTTCGTCTACCAGGTTCTGGATCGAACTGATGGTTTCGCTGATCTGGTAGTGGCCGTGCTTACTGTCTTCATCGGAAGCCTGGGACGCCTCGGCGCTGGACACCGCATTACCCGCGACCTCGTCCACTGCCGTGCTCATCTCGGTCACGGCGGTGGCAGCCTGCTCGATTTCATCGTTCTGCGCCTGCAGGCCGCGGGTGCTTTGTTCCATCACCGCGCTCATTTCTTCGGCGGCGGAAGCCAGTTGCTGCGCCGATTCGCTGATGCCTCGGATGGTGGTCTGCAGCTGCGCTTGCATGGTCGCCAGGGCGCTCAGCAATTGCGCGGGTTCGTCATGGCCGCGCACCACGATCGGCTGGCTCAAGTCGCCGGCGGCGATGGTGCGCGCCACGTTCAGGGCCTGGCCGATCGGCGCGGTGATGCTGCGGGTCAGCAGCCAGGCCAGCAGCAAGGTGGCGATCAGGGCGACTGCGATAATCAGGCCGACAATCCACTGTGCGCTCGAATACATCTGTGCGGCCGAATCGGCCGCCGCTTCGACGCCGTTCTGGTTAAAGACGATCAGGTTTTCCAGGCTCTGGCTCAGGATCGTGCCCTGGGGGGCGAGGCGGCTGACGAGCAGGTCGAGGGCGTCTTGCTGTTGATCCTTGTCCACCAGCGCGACCATCTGCCCGACGATGGCCAGGTACGTCGCGACATTGGCCTTGAGGGTTTTCAGCAGTTCGCGCTCTTCGTCATTGCTCAGCAAGGTTTCATGACGATCGAGCAGGGCTTGCAGTTCGCTGCTGGTGCGGCTGATCAGGCCTCTGCTGGTGTCACGCACGCGAGATTCGTCGGTGCTCACCAGGCGCAGGGACTCCAGGCGGACAGTGGCCACCAAGGCTGCGCTGTCATGGATATTCTCGATGCTCGGCATCCAGGTTTGTTCAATGACCAGCGCGCTTTCCCGCAGCTTGGCCATCTGGCCCAGGCCAAACATTCCCACAATCACCAGCAAGCTGGCCAAAACCCCAAAACTCAGACTGGCACGCAGACCGATCCTCATATTCCTCAATGACATCTCAATGCTCCTTGGGCGATTAGAACCTGCTCCCGGATCGGTCTTCGGACCTTGTTAGGGTGGGAGAGGGCGCGCTATATATCAAAGTGCCATCAAGGTAGTAATCGGGGTTTCCCTTAGTTGGATCCAAAGCCCTATGGAGGACCCGCGGCCGTTCTGGTTGGCGGTTTTTCGGCTTCTACCTGCCAGGCCACGGCGCTCAAGGCCTGTGGATCAAACGCGGATCGACTGTGAGGTGCGTTTATTGACCGGATGGTCGAATTAAAAAATTGAAAATAAATGTACGAAATGAACAGAGCTGTACAAGTCAGTGCAAAAAATGACCCTTCTCCTGCCTGCGTACACTGGCTAAGCTCAGGGCTTCCCGATGCCCGCTCGAGGTTTCCTGCATGTCGCTATCCACGCCTGCCCTCGCTATCGCCCGCACCATCCTCGAAGGCTTCGACGATTACCGCGAACACTTTCGCCAGATCACCGATGGCGCCCGCGAGCGTTTCGAAAAGGCCCAGTGGCAACAGGGGCAGGCGGCGTCGGCGGCGCGGATCAACCTGTACGAAGACAAGGTCGGTGAAGTCAGCGTGCGCCTGCGTGCGAACTTCGAGGGCAGCGCATTGCTCGACATTGACCTCTGGCCGCTGGTGAAAAGCGCCTATATCGGCCTGATCGACCTGCGTTTTGACGATGAGCTGTCCGAGACCTGGTACAACTCGATCTTCTGTGGCCTGTTCAGCCATGACCTGATCAGCGACGGCTGCATGTTCATCCACACCACGCGGCCGAGCCTGCGCCGGGCACGGGCGGCACAAACCCATACCTACGCGCCCGCCGGCCAGATTCCCGAGATGCTCGCGCAGATTTTTGCCGACTATCGTTTCAGCGAGCCCTACGCCGATCTGGCAGCCGATCTGCATCGCCTCGAAGCCCAACTGCGGGAAAACCTGCCGGACTGGGTGTGCAAGGACCCGGACCTTAAGGTCGAGCTGTTTTCCTCGGTGCTCTACCGCAACAAAGGTGCCTACCTCGTCGGGCGCATCTACACCCGCGACGAACAATGGCCCCTGGTGATCCCGCTGCTGCACCGCGAAGGGCAGGGCATCCAGATCGATGCGCTGATCACCGACGAGGCCGAGGTGTCGATCATCTTTTCGTTCACCCGTTCCTACTTCATGGTCGACGTGCCGGTGCCGGCGGAATTCATCGGCTTTCTCAAACGCATCCTGCCGGGCAAGCACATCGCCGAGCTGTACACCTCGATTGGTTTCTATAAACACGGCAAGTCGGAGTTCTACCGCGCGCTGATCAATCACCTGGCCACCACCGACGATCGATTCATCATGGCCCCCGGCGTGCGTGGCATGGTCATGAGCGTGTTCACGCTGCCGGGCTTCAACACCGTGTTCAAGATCATCAAGGACCGTTTTTCACCGTCGAAAAACGTCAACCGCGCCACGGTGATCGAGAAGTACCGCCTGGTCAAAAGCGTCGACCGCGTCGGGCGCATGGCCGATACCCAGGAGTTCGCCGACTTCCGCTTTCCCCTGGGCAAGTTCGAGCCCGAGTGCCTGGCGGAACTGCTGGACGTCGCCGCCGGCACCGTCGAAGTGGAAGGCGACACCGTGCTGATCCGCCACTGCTGGACCGAACGGCGCATGACCCCGCTCAACCTCTACCTGGAGCACGCCAACCCCGCCCAGGTGCGCGAAGCCCTGGAAGACTACGGCCTGGCGATCAAGCAACTGGCGGCAGCGAACATCTTCCCCGGCGACATGCTGCTGAAGAACTTCGGCGTCACCCGTCACGGGCGCGTAGTGTTTTATGACTATGACGAAATCTGCTTTCTCACCGAGGCCAACTTTCGCCACATCCCCGCGCCGCGTACGCCCGAGGACGAAATGGCGTCCGAGCCCTGGTATTCCATCGGCCCGCTGGATGTATTCCCGGAAGAATTCCCGCCGTTCCTGTTCGCCGATGCCGGCCAGCGCAAGTTGTTCGATGAGCTGCACGGCGAGTTGTACAACGCCGATTACTGGAAAGGTTTGCAGGACGCTATTCGCGCGGGGAAGGTGATTGATGTGTTTCCGTATCGACGCAGAGAGCGTGATCACTCATAAAAACGGGCGAATGTTTTGCAACCATCCGCCCGCAGTAGTTTTGGTATGTGCAACTTTAGCGCTTAGGGGGATCTGGCTTATTCGTTGGTAACAACATAAGAGCAGAACGTGTGGATGTTCAGGAAGGTTCCTTAAATTTTAAAACCGGTGGTATGTCCTCCCTGGCTTCTGAAGTTAACGCCCTTCTCGTTGCGATTTTCTGCCCTTACAGCCTTAAACCAGGGTTGGTTACGACCCATCGCCGTCAGTTCGTCCGTGAGATTGAGCGCACGCTCTTTTTCGATGGGGTCGGTGCTATGGTTATAAGCATCGCGAGATTGTTTATACAATGCCCCCATTTCCTTGATAAACGCTTTGTCGGTTTTCTTATTATCTCGGTAATCACTGAATTTTTGCAGTGGGTTTTTGCTTTGAGGGGTAGCCTCAAGCTTTTTAATTTGCTGTTTCAGCACGGTGGTAGAGGGCTTGTAAACCTCTTTGGGCATGGCATTTATCGGGAAATCAAGCCGTAGTTGTTTCAGCTTGTCTTTGGTTGCCCTGGCTTGGTCAAGCTGTTTTTGCTGGGACGAACTCAACGCGGAATAGGGCTTTTTGTCCACCAGCGGCTGCGATGTATCGGCGCGGCTGGACGTCTGGAACCAGGAGCCTTGTTTTGAAGGGTTTTCAGGCGCGATGTTCTGGTGTTTGTCGGAGTATCGGTTCTGATAGCTATAGGAGCCGCTGCTCGGGTTAGAGTTAGAATCAATAGGCATAAAATCTCCTTTAAAGCTGATGTACAGGACGTCTCAGTGTTTTCTTGGGGAGGCTGCGCCGCGCAACCGGGCCGATATTTTACAAGTTACTCATGAAGTTCATTCCTCGAATGGCCTGGCTTGTAGAATGATATTGCGAGATTCTATTCGCCGTCAGGTTGGTGGCCGGCGTGGATGAAGCACGGCTATTACTGGTCGAATGCTGCGTACCTGTTGCTTGCTCATAGCTCGGAGGGTGTTCATAGGGCGGCGGGTTTCGAGGATTCGTTGCTTCGCGGTAGGACGGCGGGTTGTCTGAGCGCGTATGCGTAGGGGGCAGCCTGATCTGCATGGAAACTCCGGTTCACGTTAAAAAATGAAGGTTGGCCAGATGTGTCTGGAAGTCTCATTGAACCGTTCACATGCCATCTATCCCATCGGACTTCTGCTATTAAAACGACAGGATGATCTACTCAGTGTCGTAGTAAATATCGTCGTCGGCGGTAAGTCAGATCCGTCATTTTAAAGGCGAGACAATAAATGCATCCCGAGCCTCGCCAGTCCGCTTGTAACGCTGTTTGCGCTTCGATTCTCCGTCAGGTTGGTGGCCGGCTCGGCTGGAGTACGGCTATTACTGGTCGAAGGCTGCGTACCTGTTGCTTGCGCATAGCTCGGAGGGGGCTCATTGGGCGGCAGGTTCCGAGAACTCATTGCTTCATCGTATGAGGGCGGGTTGTCTGAGGGTGTAGTGGACGGCCTGATTTCCATGGAAGCTCCGTTTCACGTTAGGTGGGTGTCTGGAAGTCTTATTGAACCGTTCACGTGCCATCCATCCCATCGGACTACTGCTATTGAAACTACCGAATGGTCCACTCCGTGTCGTAGTAAATATCGTCATCGGCGGTAAGTCAGCGCAGTCCTGATTGACTGACCGTCTCCATACTGGTCGAAATCTGCGACAATCCCCGTCCTCTCTGATGACTTACGCTGCGCAGGCCTCACCTGCCTCACCCAAAAGACCCTTGCCGCCCTGATGACTGACCAAGCGCCCGCTATCGACCAACTGCTGAAAAACCTCGACCACGCCATGCTCGCCGACCGCCACCGCTTGCGGCGCCAGTTGCTCGAGCTGCGCAAGAAGCCCGACGAGGAGAAGCTGGCGCAGTGGGTGGTGCGCATGCAGGCGTCCTGCGCCCAGGTCACGGCACGGCGCGCCAGCCTGCCGGTGATTCGTTACGACGACAGCCTGCCGATCGCCGCCAAGCGCGATGAGATCAAGGACGCGCTGCAAAAGCATCAGGTGCTGATCATTGCCGGCGAGACCGGCTCGGGCAAGACCACCCAGTTGCCGAAGATCTGCCTGGAGATCGGCCGCGGCCAATATGGCCTGATCGGCCATACCCAGCCACGCCGGATCGCTGCGCGCAGCGTCGCCAGCCGCGTCGCCGAAGAGTTGGCCACGCCGCTGGGCGCGTTGGTCGGCTATCAGGTGCGCTTCGAAGACCAGAGCGACGCCAACACCCTGATCAAGCTGATGACCGACGGTATCCTGCTGGCGGAGACCCAGAACGACCGTTACCTGGAACGCTACGACACGATCATCGTCGACGAAGCCCACGAACGCAGCCTGAACATCGACTTCCTGCTGGGTTACCTGAAAACCCTGCTGCCGCGTCGTCCGGACCTGAAAGTCATCATCACCTCGGCGACCATCGACCTGGAGCGTTTTTCCAAGCACTTCGACGACGCACCGATTGTCGAGGTCTCGGGTCGCACCTTCCCGGTGGACACCTGGTACCGCCCGCTGACCCTGGAACAGGACGAGGAGGGCAACCGTGTCGAAGACGACCTGACCGTCGATCAGGCGATCCTCGCCACCCTTGATGAAATCGCCGCCTATGAGCGCAGCGAACGCCGCAGCCCTGGCGACGTGCTGGTGTTTTTGCCCGGTGAGCGCGAGATTCGCGATGCGGCCGAGATGCTGCGCAAGGCCCAGCTCAAGCACACCGAGATCCTGCCGTTGTACGCGCGCCTGTCACCGGCCGAACAACAGCGCATTTTTCAGTCCCATCCAGGGCGCCGCGTGGTACTGGCGACCAACGTGGCAGAAACCTCGCTGACCGTGCCGGGCATTCGTTATGTGATCGACAGCGGCACCGCACGCATCAGCCGCTACAGCTACCGCGCCAAGGTGCAACGCCTGCCGATCGAGGCGATTTCCCAGGCCAGTGCCAACCAGCGTAAAGGTCGTTGCGGCCGGGTGGAGCCGGGGATCTGTATTCGCTTGTACAGCGAAGAGGATTTTATCGGGCGTCCGGAATTTACCGACCCCGAGATTTTGCGCACCAACCTCGCGGCGGTGATCCTGCAGATGCTGCACCTGCGCCTGGGCGAAATCACCGATTTCCCGTTTATCGAACCGCCGGACGGCAAGGCCATCAGCGACGGTTTCAACCTGTTGCAGGAACTCTCAGCCGTCGACCGCAACAGCCAGCTCACGCCATTGGGCCGCCAGTTGGCGCGCCTGCCGGTAGACCCGCGCATGGGCCGCATGCTGCTCGAAGCCGCCAAGCTCGGCAGCTTGCAGGAAGTGTTGATCGTGGCCAGCGCCATGTCGATCCAGGACCCGCGCGAGCGCCCACCGGAGCGCCAGCAGGCCGCCGACCAGGCCCATGCACAGTGGAAAGATGCGGACTCGGACTTCGCCGGGCTGGTCAATTTGTGGCGTGGTTTTGAAGAGCAGCGCCAGGCACTCACCGCCAGCCCGCTGCGCAACTGGTGCCGCAAGAACTTCCTCAACTACCTGCGCCTGCGCGAATGGCGTGATTCCCATCGCCAGTTGAGCCTGATCTGCCGCGACATGCAGCTGACCGTCAACAAAGAACCGGCGGACTTCCCCAAGCTGCACAAGGCGGTGCTGTCCGGCCTGCTCAGCCAGATCGGCCAGAAGACTGAAGACGGCGATTACCTCGGCGCTCGTCAGCGACGTTTCTGGATCCACCCCTCCTCGGGCATCGGCAAGAAACGCCCGCAATGGCTGATGACCGCCGAACTGGTGGAAACCACCAAGCTGTATGCGCGCATGGTGGCGAAGATCGATGCCGACTGGATCGAACCGCTGGCCGGGCACTTGATCAAGAAAAACCACTTCGAACCCCACTGGGAGAAGAAGCGCGGCCAGGTGGTGGCGTTCGAGCAGATCACCCTGTTCGGGCTGATCGTGGTCGGGCGTCGGCCGGTGCATTACGGGCCGATTGACCCGGTGGTGTCGCGGGAGTTGTTTATTCGCGAAGGCTTGGTGCGTGGCGAGATCCAGTCCCGCGCCAAGTGCCTCACGGCCAACCAGCAACTGCTGGAGCAGCTCGACGAACTGGAAGCCAAGGCACGCCGCCGCGATATCCTGGCCGACGAAGAGACCTTGTACGCGTTCTATGACGCACGGCTGCCGGCGGAGATCCACCAGACCGCCACCTTTGACAGCTGGTACAAGGTCAACAGCCAGAAAGATCCGCAGTTGCTGATCATGCGCGAGGAAGACGTGCTGGCCCGCGAGGCCAGTGAAGTCACTGCCGCCCATTACCCGGACACCCTGTACCTGGGCGACCTGGAACTGGCCCTGAGTTACCACTTTGAACCCAACCATCCCCGCGACGGCGTGACCCTGCGCGTACCGGCACCGCTGCTGCCGGCCTTGCCGCCGGAGCGCCTGGAATGGCTGGTGCCAGGGCTGATCGAAGCCAAGTGCATCGCCCTGGTGCGCAACCTGCCCAAGGCCCTGCGCAAGAACTTCGTGCCGGTACCGGATTTCGTCAAGGCGGCGCTGCAGCGCATCGAGTTTGGCCAGGGTTCGTTGCCCCAGGCATTGGGGCGCGAGCTGCTGCGCATGACCGGGGCGCGGGTCAGCGATGAGGCCTGGGCCGAAGCGGCGCAGCAGGTGGAAAACCATCTGAAGATGAACCTGGAAGTGGTCGACGGCCAAGGCAAGTTCCTTGGCGAAGGCCGCGACCTGGCCGAACTGACTGCACGCTTTGCCGAAGCCAGCCAGGCCGCGCTGGCCGTGCCGCACACCGCGAAAAGCCAGCAGCCGGTGGAGGCCAAGGTGTTCGCGGCGGTGGCTGAGAAAACTCAGCAGAAGATCGCCGGGCTGTCGATGACGGTCTACCCGGCGCTGGTGGAAGAAAACGGCACCGTGAAAGAGGGGCGTTTCTCCACCGCCGCCGAGGCTGAGTTCCAGCACCGCCGGGCGTTGCAGCGCCTGCTGATGCAGCAATTGGCGGAACCGGCCAAATTCCTGCGCGGCAAATTGCCCGGCCTCACTGAACTAGGCCTGATGTACCGCGAACTGGGGCGTATCGACGCCCTGGTGGAAGACATCCTGCTGGCCAGCCTCGACACCTGCGTGCTGGAAGGCGAAGCCAGCCTGCCCCGTGACGGTGCCGGTTTGGCGGCGCTGGCTGAACGCAAGCGTGGCAGCTGGACCGAACACGCCGAACGCCTGGCGCGCCTGACCCTGGACGTGCTGAAGCTCTGGCATGGCCTGCAAAAGCGCTTCAAGGGCAAGATCGACCTGGCCCAGGCCGTGGCCCTGAACGACATCAAGCAGCAATTGAGCAACCTGGTCTATCCCGGCTTTGTGCGCGAAACCCCGGCGCAGTGGTTCAAGGAATTGCCGCGTTTTCTCAAGGCCATCGAATTGCGCCTGGAGAAACTGCCGAGCCAGGTGCAAAAGGATCGAGTGTGGAGCAGCGAACTGGGCGGCCTGTGGGCGCAGTACCAGAACCGCTTGAACAAGCACGCCCAGGAAGGCAAGCGCGACCCGCAACTGGAGCTGTATCGCTGGTGGTTGGAGGAATACCGGGTGTCGTTGTTTGCCCAGCAGTTGGGGACCAAGGTGCCGATTTCCGACAAGCGCTTGAGCAAGCAGTGGAGCCAAGTAGAGCCCTGAAGCTCTCCCTGTCTCCAAGACTGAGCAGGTCCAAATGTGGGAGGGGGCTTACCCCGATAGCGGTATATCAGTCACAGAATCTTTGTCTGACACACCGCTATCGGGGGCAAGCCCCCTCCCACATTGAAACTTGATGGCGTTTTGATCGGGGTGTTTATCCGGCATATGGCGCCAAACCCCAGGGTTTGTGGCAAACTTCGCCGCTATAAATGCCGGGATCGTCGCAAAAGTCTGCGGCGCGAAGGAATAAAGCGTTGCCAGTTTGATGTCCGCTGGGCGGAATAAAACTACTTAAAGTTTGGTACGTCGGTACCAATATCATCTGCCTGACAGATTTAGAGGAACGATCGTGCATAACGTCGTCATCAGCGGCACTGGCCTTTACACCCCTGCCAACAGCATCAGCAACGAAGAGCTGGTGCAGTCTTTCAATGCTTACGTGCACCAGTTCAACTCGGACAACGCCGCTGCCATCGAGCGCGGTGAAGTCCAGGCGCTGACGGAGTCGAGCGCCGCGTTCATCGAAAAGGCGTCGGGCATCAAGAGCCGCTTTGTGATGGACAAGGAGGGCATCCTTGACCCGCACCGCATGGCGCCGCGCCTGCCTGAGCGCAGCAATGACGAGTGGTCGGTGCTTTGCCAGATGGCCATCGGTGCCGCCGAGCAGGCCCTGCAGCGCGCCGGCAAGACTGCCGCCGACATCGACGGTGTGATCGTCGCCTGTTCCAACCTGCAACGTGCCTACCCGGCCATCGCCATCGAAGTCCAGGAAGCCCTGGGCATCGCAGGCTTCGGTTTCGACATGAACGTGGCGTGCTCCTCGGCGACCTTCGGCATCCAGAACGCCGCCAACAGCATCCAACTGGGCCAGGCCCGGGCGATCCTGATGGTCAACCCGGAAGTCTGCACCGGCCACTTGAACTTCCGCGACCGCGACAGTCACTTTATCTTCGGCGACGCCGCCACGGCCGTGGTCCTCGAGCGCGCCGACCTGGCGACCTCCGAGCATCAGTTCGACGTGGTGAGCACCAAGCTGCTGACCAAGTTTTCCAATAACATCCGCAACAACTTCGGTTTCCTCAACCGCGCGGCGGAAGAGGGCATCGGTGCGCCCGACAAGCTGTTCGTGCAGGAAGGCCGCAAAGTCTTCCGCGACGTGTGCCCGATGGTCGCGGAACTGATCGGCGTGCACCTGGAAGAGAACCAGTTGAACGTGGCCGATGTGAAGCGCTTCTGGCTGCACCAGGCCAACCTGAGCATGAACCACTTGATTGTGAAGAAACTGCTGGGCCGCGAAGCCACGGTGGAAGAAGCACCGGTGATCCTCGATACTTACGCCAATACCAGCTCGGCGGGTTCGGTGATTGCGTTTCACACCTACCAGGACGATCTGCCCAAGGGCGCTGTCGCGGTACTCAGTTCGTTTGGCGCAGGCTATTCGATCGGTAGCGTGATCCTGCGCAAGCGTTAAGACAATCGAGGTCTTGAATGGCAGCAGCGGACGACGCGCACCTGCTTGAACGACTGCTCAAGGGCGAGCAACGGGCCTACAAGGAATTGGTCACCACGTACCAAAGCGCGATGCGGGCGGTGGCGTATGCCATCGCCGGCCAGCGGCATGCCGACGAAGTGGTGCAGGACGCCTGGCTGTCGGTGGTGCGCAACCTGGCCAAATTCGAAGGGCGTTCCAGTCTCAAGACCTGGCTGCTGACCATCACCGCCAACGCCGCCAAGGGGCGCTATAAGCAGAATCGCCGGGAAGTGTTGCTCGACGACTTGCCTTCGCCCCATGGCACCATCGGCGATGACCGCTTTACTGCCGATGATGGCCACTGGGCCGTCGCCCCGTATGCCTGGCACCAGGACACCCCGGAAGCCTTGCTGACCGAGGATGAACTGCGCAAATGCCTGGAGCACACGTTGCTGAGTTTGTCCGAACTGCAAAGCAGCGTGCTGGTGCTGCGTGAACGCCAGGGCCTGGAGCTGGAGGAGATCTGTAATCTTCTGACGCTCTCACTCTCCAATGTCCGCGTGCTGTTGCATCGAGCACGGCTTAAAGTCTTCGCCACGGTGGAGCATTTTGAGGAAACGGGCGAATGTTGACCTGTAAAGAACAAGTGGCACGTTCCAGTGACTATCTCGATGGGCAATTGACCTTTCGCGAACGTCTGCTGGTGCGTCATCACTTGATGTTCTGCCCCAACTGCCGACGGTTTATCCGCCAGATGCGCCTGCTGCAGGCGACGTTGCGGATGCTGCCGCAGGAACCGGTGAAGGACGTGGATGCCTTGGCGCAACGGCTGGCTGCCGAGCGGCTCAAGGATCAGAAAGGCGGGGAATAAGCAGGCTCGCGTGGGGCGATCGGACGGATGATGGGGACCGATCCACCCACGCAAGTCTGGTACAGCCACCTTGGGCCTTCCTGGCCCAAGGCTTTCAACTTTTACATTTAGAACTTGGCTTCTGCATCCAGCTGGAAGGTGTTGGCTTTGGCGCTACCGTCCACCAGCGTGCGGCTGTAGGTGTCGGTTTTGGTCAGGAAGTAGGTTGCGCCGACGGCGAAGTTCTTGTCGATGTCATAGCCGACTTTGAACTTGTGACCACGGGAACCGGTGAAGCCGCCGCCGAAGTCCGAATCGGTGAAGGCACCCACCACGGCGTTTTTCTGCACGTCGCGATAGTTGTAGTCCAGGTTGAAACCGAACACCTTGGACTTGGCACCCAGCAACCAGGCAGTGTCCGCATCGTCGACAGCGTCGTTGTTTTTCACGTACTGACCATAGAACGACAGGGGGACCGCCAGGCCGCCGATATCGACTTGACCGAAGCCTTCATACAGGCGGAACTCGCCGTTGGGGGTGTTACCGTTGGTGGCCAGCACGTTCGGGGTACTGGTGCCTGAGGCGCGGCTGTCTTCATCGTTCTGGTAGGCGTAGACGCTGCCGCCCAGGGTCATTTTCAGGTTGTCGGTCACCGAGAAGCGGGTCCCCAACTGGCCGGTGGTCAGGCGCAGGTCATGGCGGTACTGCACGCCGTCACCGTCCACGTTGTCCTTGAGGTTGTAGTTACCCAGGCTGCCGAACAGCTCGGCGCTGCCGCCCAGTGGGTACTTGTAGGTGAGTGCCAGGCCTTCCGGGTTGATGTCGCTATCCCAGATCACATCGCCCATGTTGACCCAGGGCTGCAGCATTTTGCCGCCAATGATGTGCAGGTTTTTGATCTGGTCAGGGTGGTAGTCGATGTAGCCGAGGTCCAGCCAGATCGATTTTTTATCGAAGTAGCCGTCCAGGTCCTGGTTGGTGGAGCGCGCATCGCTGCCGCCGCCGGTGGCGATACGGATACCGGTGTCCACCTGCGGGTTGATTTCGGTGTAGGCGCCGAGGCGTGCGCGGATCCGTTCGCGGTCCTTGTCACGACCGGTGACGCCGGCGCGGGTAACGCCATTTTCGCCTTCGACCTTGATGGTCTCGTGGCGCATGCGCACATCACCCTTGAACTGAGTCTTGGCGGCCCAGGCCAGCTTCTGGTCGAAGCTGCTCAGCTCGTTGGTTTTCTTCGCGGTGGCCGCGATCTGTTCGTTGGTCTCTTGTTGAGCTTGCCGTGCGATCTGCTGTTCTTTCTGGTCTTTGGCCAACTCGTTTTGCAGTTCGGTGTACTGCGAAGCGGTGATCTGGCCGTTGGCCTTGAGCATGTCGAGCAATTTAGCGTCGACTGCAGCGCCGGCCGGAACGCTCAGGGCCAGTAACAGGCCACCGCACAGGGCCGCTGCAGTTTTAGTGGAAGCAAGACGCATATCAATCTCCGAAAGTGAGGAGGGATGGCAAACCATCCAGGACACAACCGACCGATGACGGACGGAAAAATAACCACCTGATAGAACCAGGCGCTCTAAAAACAGGCGTCAGTATCACGATCGTTTATGACGGCGCAGTGGCGAAGTGATGTCATGTAGATGACAAATTATTTAAGAATGGAACTATTGATTTAGAGCCTTGTCGGGCGATTGAGGGGTGTGCCCGGACCTGCGATAAGCGATACTCGCCAGGCTTTCATGCCATGACGTAGTGAGGATGCCAATGCCGCTGCAACGCCTGGACAACCTGTCCGAAATCGCTCCGCAGGCCTGGGACGCACTGGTGCCGGACGCCCAGCCCTTTGTGCGGCATGCCTTCCTCAGCGCGCTGGAAGACAGTGCCAGCCTGGGCCCTCAATCGGGCTGGCAACCGGAACATTTGTTGCACTGGGAAGGCGACCGCCTGGTGGCGGCATTGCCCAGTTATCGCAAATGGCATTCCTACGGCGAGTACGTGTTCGACCATGGTTGGGCCGATGCCTGTGAGCGTGCGGGCATTGATTACTACCCCAAGCTGCTGACGGCCGTACCGTTCAGCCCGGTCAGCGGCCCCCGCTTGTTGGCGGCCAGCGCCGACGATGGGTTCGAACTGCTGAAGAGCCTGCCGGGCTATCTGGAAATCGAAGGGCTCTCCAGTGCCCATATCAACTTCACCGACGGCTTGGCCGATGAGGCGTTAGCCCAGCAACCGGGCTGGTTGCAGCGCCTGGGTTGCCAGTTTCACTGGCAGAATCGTGGCTACCGTGACTTCCAGGATTTCCTCGACGCCCTCAGTTCCCGCAAGCGCAAACAGATGCGCAAGGAGCGCGAACAAGTGGCGGGGCAGGGCATCGACTTCGAATGGTTGCAAGGCCACGCGCTGAGCGAGGCGCAGTGGGATTTTGTCTACGCCTGCTACGCCAATACCTACGCGGTACGCCGCCAGACACCGTACTTGACCCGCGCGTTTTTCAGCCTGCTGGCCGAGCGCATGCCCGAGGCGATCCGTGTGGTGCTGGCCAAGCAAGGCACACGCCCGGTGGCCATGGCCTTCAGCTTGATCGGTGGCGACAGCTTCTACGGCCGCTACTGGGGTTGCCTGGCGGAGTTCGACCGGCTGCATTTCGAAACCTGCTTCTACCAGGGTATGGACTATGCCATCGCTCACGGCCTGCAACGCTTCGACGCCGGCGCCCAGGGCGAGCACAAATTGATTCGCGGGTTCGAGCCGGTGATCACCCGGTCATGGCACTACCTGCGCCATCCCGGGTTGAAGAATGCCGTCGAGGATTTCCTCGAGCGCGAACGGGTGGGGATTGTGGCGTATGCCGAAGAGGCGAGGGCAGCCCTGCCTTACCGGCAGGGCTGAACCATTGGTCTGGCAATGCTGGCAGGACGTAATGGAGTCGATATCCTGTATGTACAAAAGTACATACAGGATGTGCCATGCATTTTGAGTGGGATGAGTCCAAGAACAAAGTCAATATTTCCAAGCACGGCATCGATTTCAACGACGTTCCGGATATCTTTCGGCATCCAATGCTGGCCTTGCGCGATGATCGAGCGGATTATGGCGAAGAGCGTTGGATCAGTATTGGCTGGATCAAATTGTTAATGGGTGTGGTCGTATACACCGAGCGGCACGGTGATGTGATCCGTATCATTTCCGCCCGAAAAGCAACCAAGAAGGAGGCCAAATATTATGACGCAAACATCGAAAACTGATTGGGAGCGCCTGGCCAAGATGAATGATGAAGAAGTTGATACCAGCGATATTCCTGAGTTGGACGCGGAATTTTTCCGGCGTGCAGAGTTGCGTGTGCCGGTGAAGCAGGCAGTTACGATTCGGCTGGATGCTGACGTTTTGGAGTGGTTTAAAGGTCAAGGTACGGGTTACCAGACGCGTATCAATCAATTGTTGCGCCAATACATGCAGGCTCATCAGGGTTGAGTATCTGCCCATTGAAATCAGCCCTGCTCTACCGGCAGGGCTGACCCTTTGCCTCAGGCCGGCTCCTCCTTGCCCAGCCATCGATAGACAACACCGCCCGCCACCGCACCCAGGATCGGCGCGAGCCAGAACATCCACAATTGCTGGATCGCCCACCCGCCCACGATCAGTGCCGGGCCGGTACTGCGGGCCGGGTTGACCGAGGTGTTGGTCACGGGGATGGAGATCAGGTGGATCAACGTGAGGGCCAGGCCAATGGCGATGGGCGCGAGGCCCTTCGGGGCACGGTGGTCGGTGGCGCCGAGGATGATCAGCACGAACATGGCTGTCATCACCAGCTCACAGACCAACCCCGCAGCCATTGAATAGCCGCCCGGCGAATGCTCGCCATAGCCGTTGGAGGCCAGCCCGCCGGCCAGTTCAAAGCCCGGCCTGCCGCTGGCGATGAAGTACAACAATGCGGCGGCGACCACCCCGCCAATGACTTGGGCCACGATGTACGCCGGTAACTCCCTGGCCGGAAACCTCCCGCCCACCACCAGCCCCACCGATACCGCCGGGTTGAGGTGACAACCGCTGATATGCCCGATAGCCACCGCCATGGTCAGCACCGTGAGCCCGAACGCCAGGGCCACACCCAGCAACCCGATCCCGACGGCGGGAAACGCGGCGGCCAACACCGCACTCCCGCAACCACCCAACACCAGCCAAAACGTTCCCAACCCCTCTGTGACTGAACGCTTGAACAAAGACATGCAACACGTCCTTGATAGATCGCTCTACCCAATCAGTAAATCAGTGATGCTCCCTGCAGATTTACTTCAGCGCCCGTCTGGGCACTGCACTGAGTACAGCACGGTTTTTACACAAATCCAGACCATCAAGTGTGGGAGGGGGCTTGCCAGTCAGTTAAGGCTTTTTGTAGGAGCGAGCTTGCTCGCGAAAAACTCACAGGCGCCACGTTCATTCAGGAAGCACGCGTTATCGTTGACGTTTTTCGCGAGCAAGCTCGCTCCTACAGGAGGCGATGTACGCTTGCCCCCCTCACATTATTTTAAACGGTGTTTGCTTCAGTCGATGCCGACAAACCCACCGGTCTGGTGCTGCCACAAACGTGCATACAAGCCGCCATGGGCCAGCAGCTCGGCATGGCTGCCGGTCTCGGCAATCTGGCCTTTCTCCAGCACCACCAGGCGGTCCATCCGCGCGATGGTCGACAACCGGTGCGCAATCGCAATCACCGTCTTGCCTTGCATCAGGGTTTCCAGGCTTTCCTGGATCGCCGCTTCCACTTCCGAATCCAGCGCCGAGGTGGCTTCGTCCATGATCAGGATCGGCGCATCCTTGAGCAGTACACGGGCAATGGCGATACGTTGACGCTGCCCACCGGAGAGTTTCACCCCGCGTTCGCCCACGTGGGCATCGAGCCCGGTACGCCCTTCCGAGTCCGACAGCAGCGGGATGAACTCATCGGCACGCGCCTTGTGCACGGCGGCCCAGAGTTGTTCGTCGGTGGCGTCCGGCTTGCCGTACAGCAGGTTGTCGCGGATCGAACGGTGCAGCAGCGAGGTGTCTTGGGTGATCATGCCGATCTGTTCGCGCAGGGTTTCCTGGGCCACTTCGGCGATGTCCTGGCCGTCGATCAGGATGCGCCCGCCTTGCAGGTCGTAGAGGCGCAGCAGCAGGTTGACCAGGGTCGACTTGCCCGCGCCGGACGGGCCGATCAGGCCGATTTTTTCCCCGGCCTTGATCTCAAGGTTCAAGCCGCCAATGATCCCGCTCTGCTTGCCGTAGTGGAAATCCACGTGCTCGAAGCGTACTTCGCCCTGGGGCACTGTCAGGCGCGGGGCATTGTCGCGGTCGACCACGGCCAGGGGCTGGGCGATGGTCTTGAGGCCGTCCTGCACGATGCCGATATTTTCGAAAATGCCGTTGACCACCCACATGATCCAGCCGGACATGTTGACGATGCGAATCACCAGGCCAGTGGCCAGGGCGATGGCGCCCACGGAAATCAGCGACTGGGTCCACAGCCACAGGGCCAGGCCGGTGGTGGTGACGATCAGCAGGCCGTTCAGCACGATGATCACCGCATCCATGCTGGTGAGCACGCGTGCCGCCAGCTGGGTTTTTTCGGTTTGCTCAATGATCGCTTCCTTGGCGTATTCCTGCTCATTCTGGGTATGGGCGAACAGCTTCAAGGTGGTGATATTGGTGTAGCCGTCGACGATGCGCCCCATGAGTTTGGAACGGGCTTCGGAAGAAATTACCGAACGCTCCTTGACCCGCGGTACGAAGTAACGCAATGCCAGGCAGTAACAAATGATCCAGGTGATCAACGGAATCATCAGTCGCCAGTCGGCCTCGGCAAACAGCACCAGGGAGGTGATGGCGTAGATCGACACGTGCCAGATGGCTTCCGCTGTTGCCACCGCAGAGTCACGCAAGGAGTTGCCGGTTTGCATGATGCGCTGGGCAATGCGCCCGGCGAAATCGTTCTGGAAGAAATTCAGGCTCTGCTTGAGCACATAGCTGTGGTTCTGCCAGCGGATCAGGCTGGTCATGCCGGGGTTGATGGTCTGATGCACCAGCAAGTCGTGCAGGCCATTGAAAATCGGGCGCAGCAGCAGGGCGACCACGGCCATCCAGATCAGCTCGGTACTGTGGATCTGGAAGAAGTCAGCGGGCGGTGTGCCCTGGGCCAGGTCGATGATACGGCTCAGGTAGCTGAACAGCGCGACTTCGATCAGCGCACCGACCAGGCCCACCACCAGCAGTGCGGCAAAACAGGGCCACACCTGGCGCAGGTAGTAGAGGTAGAAGGGCAGGACTTTGTCGGGAGGGGCGGCGCTGGGGGCGTCGCGAAAAATATCGATCAGTTGTTCAAAACGACGATAGAGCATTAGGGTTGACGCCCGCCTGGCGGGCTCTCCTTTCAAATGCGCGCGCGGCCTTGTGGGCTGCGCGCGGAGCTACCTGCAGACCTCAGTCGATGCGCTTGGCCGACTTGATCAGGACAGGATCGATAGGCACGTTCTGCATGCCTTGCTTGGTGGTGGTCTGGGAGTTGACGATGATGTCGACCACATCCATGCCCTTGACCACCTTGGCGAACACGGCATAACCGGCATCGCGACCCGGGTCGAGGAAGGCGTTGTCAGCCACGTTGATGAAGAACTGGCTGGTGGCCGAGTCCGGGTTCGAGGTGCGGGCCATCGACAGGGTGCCACGCACGTTATGCAGGCCATTGCTGGCTTCGTTCTTGATCGGCGCTTCGGTCGGCTTTTGCGACATCTGCTGGGTGAACCCGCCACCCTGGACCATGAAGCCCGGGATCACGCGGTGGAAGATCGTGTTGGTGTAGAAGCCTTTGTCGACATAGGCGAGGAAATTCTTGGTACTGATCGGCGCCTTGACCGGGTCCAGTTCGATTTCAATGTCGCCGTTGGTGGTGGAGATCAATACGTGTGGCGCCTTGGAAGGCTCGGCGGCCATCAGGTTGGCAGCGAACAGAACGGAACCGGCAAAAAAGGCGATTTTTTTCAGCATGGGTCAGTGATCCTGGGTAGTGGTTTCGACTGTCTCTAGAAAATCGAGCAGGGTGGTATTAAAGACTTCGGGTTGGTCCAAGGGCGTGGCATGGCGGGAATCCTCGATCACCACCAGTCGCGCATCGGGGAGCAGTTTTACATAGTTTTCTTTCTGGGCCACGGGGGTGTAGTCGTGGTCGGCGCTGATGACCAGGGTTGGACAGGTAATCCTCGAAAGTCGTTCCTGTACGCCCCAGCCCACAATCGCATCGAAGCTGGCGAGATAAGCACGTTTGTCGTTTTTTGCCCAGCGTTCGGCCATCTTGCGGCGAAGGTCGGCCTGCTCAGGTTTGGGGAACAGCCGGTCACCGAGTGCCTTGCCGATGGTGGCCAGGCTGAGGGTGCGGGCCAGGGTCCATCGCTTGGCCCACTGCCAGTAATCGTCGGCACTGCGCACCTTCACCTGCGGCGCGCTGTTGACGATGCACAGGCTCTTGACCCGGCCGGGTTCGTCCACCGCCAGCTGGAACGCGATCATGCCGCCCATGGACAAACCCACCACATGGGCGGGCGGCAGGTCCAGGTGCTCGATCAGGGCGATCAGGTCGTAGGTGAACCCTTCGATGCTGTAGCGCTCCCGAGGCTTGTCGGAGCGCCCATGGCCGCGCACATCCACCACGATCAGGCGGTAGTGGCGGGCCAGCACCGGCACCTGCAATTCCCAATCCTGGCTGCTGGAGCCCAGGCCGTGGATCAGGATCAGCGGCGTGCCGTGGCCGTATTCCTCATAGTGCAGGCTGCAGCCTTCATGGTCGAACCAGGCCATGCATGAACTCCGTTTCAGGCTTGCCGGGGGGCGGCGAAAGGCGCGTCCAGGGGGGCGGTGTCAAAGGTGCGCAGCAGCTCCACGAGGATCTGCGTTGCCGGCCCCAAGGGTTTGTCCTTGTTTGAATACAGGTAGAACGTGGGGTGGCGGCTGCCGCCCTGTTCCAAGGGTAGCTGCTTGAGCACTCCTTCGGCGAGTTCGCGCTCGATCATGTGCCGTGGCAGCCAGGCAAAGCCCAGGCCGCTGCCGACAAACGCGGCGGCGGTGGCCAGGCTGCCGACGGTCCAGCGTTGTTCGGCGCCGAGCCAGCCCACATCCCGGGGTTGCTGGCGGCCGGAGTCGCGGATCACCACCTGCATCTGGCTTTCCAGGTCCTGGAAGCTCAACTCACGGTTCATGCGGTGCAAGGCGTGCTCGGGGTGGGCCACGGCGACGAACTCCACGTCGCTCATTTCGGTGCCCAGGTAGCCGGGGATGCTGAAGCCGCAAATCGCCAGGTCGGCCACGCCTTCCATCAACAGCTCTTCGACGCCGGACAGTACCTCTTCACGCAAACGCACCCGGCAACCACGGCTCTGCGGCATGAACGCGGTAAGTGCGCGTACCAGGCGCGCATTGGGGTAGGCCGCATCGACGACCAGTCGCACTTCGGCTTCCCAGCCCTGTTCCATATGGTGGGCGAGGTCTTCCAGCTGGCTGGCGTTTTTCACCAGTTGCCGGGAGCGGCGCAGCAGCACTTCACCGGCGTCGGTGAGTACCGCCTTGCGCCCGTCGATGCGCAGCAGCGGCACGCCGAGTTGGTCTTGCATACGGGCCACGGTGTAGCTCACCGAAGACTGCGAACGGTGCAGCGCTTCCGCTGCCTGGGCGAAGCCGCCGTGGTCGACGACGGCTTGCAGCGTGCGCCATTGATCGAGGGTAACGCGGGGCGCTTTCAAGATGTGTTCCTCTTGTCCTAAGCTGGCGGTCCCTATTGGAGACTGCCGAATGAGAAAATTCTGTTGTGTGTTGCTGACGCTGCTGCCGATGAGCGCGTTTGCCTACCCCATCGACGTGACGAAAAAGATCGACGGCGTGAGCATCGATTACACCGCCTCCGACGTGGACGGCGATATCAGCTCGATCCAGCTGAATAACTACGGCACCCAGGACGCCGTGTGTTCGGTAACGTTCACCAATGGCCCGGAATCGCCGCGTCGTCGCACGGTTACGGTGCCGGCGGGGAAAAGCACCAACACCACGGTCAAGTTCAACCGCGCCATTATCAAGATGCGTATCGCGTTGGCCTGCGCGCCGAAATAACACACCAGCGGAGCATGCCCATCTCGATACTCCGCTTATAAACAAATTTATAGATGGGTTATAGCAGTTTTTTGCGCTTTTTTATCGAATTGGCTCTGTCTAATCTCCACTCCATCGACTTACAGCAATTACAGATGGAGCCTACGAAGCCATGTCCAATGTCCTGATCATCGAAAGCAGCGCCCGCCAGCAGGATTCGATCTCCCGTCAACTGACCCAGCAGTTCATCAGCCAATGGCAGGCCGCCCACCCGATGGACCGGATCACGGTACGTGACGTGGCGCTCAACCCGGTTCCGCACCTGGACGCCAACCTGCTCGGCGGCTGGATGAAACCGGCGGATCAGCGCAACGGTAGCGAACAGGCTTCCCTCGACCGCTCCAACGAATTGACCGACGAACTGCTGGCCGCTGACGTGCTGGTGATGGCCGCACCGATGTACAACTTCGCCATCCCCAGCACCCTCAAGGCCTGGCTGGATCACGTGTTGCGGGCGGGTGTGACCTTCAAGTACACCCCCACCGGGCCGCAAGGTTTGTTGACCGGCAAGCGTGCCATTGTGTTGACCGCCCGGGGTGGCATCCACACCGGCGCCAGTTCCGATCACCAGGAACCGTACCTGCGCCAGGTCATGGCCTTTATCGGCATCCACGATGTCACTTTCATTCACGCCGAAGGGGTGAACCTGAGCGGGGACTTCCAGGAAAAGGGCATCAACCACGCCAAGGCCCAGCTGGTACAGCTCGTGGCATGAGGTGGTTGATCCTTTAATCGTCAGATAATCGCGCGGTGTTTATATCGCTCCACGCAAACCCTTCAAGTACGCGTACGAACCTCCCTTTGCACTTGTTGCTCCTGAGTGCTCCTGCCCGACTGCCGCTTTAGCGAGGTCGGGTTTTTTTGCCCCGAGTTTCTTCAATCGCCGAAAACCTTTAATGTCCCGCCCATTCGATGCGAGGCGCACATGGGCTATCTACTGGTTGTCACCCTGATTCAGGCATTTTCCTTCAGCTTGATCGGCGAATACCTCGCCGGTCACGTCGACAGCTACTTCGCGGTGCTGGTGCGTGTCGTGCTGGCCGGGCTGGTCTTTATCCCGCTGACCCGCTGGCGCTCGGTGGAACCTGCCTTTATGCGCGGCCTGCTGGTGATCGGCGCGCTGCAGTTTGGCGTGACCTATGTGTGCCTGTACCTGAGCTTTCGTGTGCTCACGGTGCCGGAGGTGCTGCTGTTCACCATTCTCACGCCGTTACACGTGACCCTGATCGAAGATGCGCTCAACCGGCGCTTCAACCCGTGGGCACTGGTTGCTGCCCTGGTGGCAGTGGCGGGGGCGGCGGTGATTCGCTTCGACCAGATCACCCCGCAC
This sequence comes from Pseudomonas sp. S3E12, assembly GCF_001702295.1. NCBI lineage: Bacteria > Pseudomonadati > Pseudomonadota > Gammaproteobacteria > Pseudomonadales > Pseudomonadaceae > Pseudomonas > Pseudomonas sp. S3E12. Next base: position 328,934 of record NZ_MBDT01000022.1, on the reverse strand, counting down.
TTCCTGATGGGCTTCCTGCTGCTGCAGCTGGCTAATTTCACCTACGCCGCCGGGCAAGTGATGTACAAGCACCTGGTGGCACGCTACCCGAGTGACCTGCCGCACTACCGGCGCTTCGGTTATTTCTACATCGGCGCGTTGCTGGTGGTGCTGCCGGCGTTCCTGCTGTTCGGCAAGGCCAACTTCCTGCCCGAAGCGCCGCTGCAGTGGGGCGTGCTGGTGTTCCTCGGGCTGGTCAGCACTGCCCTGGGAATGTATTGGTGGAACAAGGGCGCCTGCCTGGTGCATGGCGGCACGTTGGCGGTGATGAACAACCTGCATGTGCCCGTGGGGTTGTTGCTGAACCTGCTGATCTGGAACCAGCACGAGCCGCTGGGTCGCCTGGCCTTGGGTGGCCTGGTGATCCTGGGGGCGGTGTGGATAAGTCGATTGGGCGTAAAGCCCGCGCCTGGCGTACAGTCTGCGACGTGATCGGTCGAGGGCAAGCGTGAGCGGCAATGAAAGTCTGCTATCGAAAAGAACGGTGTGGGGGCGGCAGAGTGGACAAGATTGATGAACTGATCATTGCAGCCTTGAAGGATGACTCCCGAGTCAGCCTGGCGCAATTGGCGCGGCAAGTTCACAAGTCTCGAACCGCAGTGGAGTCGCGCGTTCAAAAGCTGATTGAAAAAGGCATCATCCTGGGCTTCACCATCAACGTCGCCGAGGGCGATGAGACCCTGCAAGCGGCGTTCTTGATGCTGACGCTCAATGGCAGCAACTGCCATCTGGTGTTTCCGAAGATCCAGCAGTTCAGCCAGGTGGTGCATGCCTATTCACTGTTTGGCGACGTGGACATGATGCTCGACGTTCGGTACAGGAGCTTTGAAGAGCTGATGGTCTTCAAGGACAGCCTGCTGAAGATCGAGCATGTGAAGGAAGTGGTGGTCAACCCGGTGCTGAAGGCCTGGCGCTAGGTGCCGGCCACCCCTTCATGTGCTGGCTTCAGGCGTGGTCGCGCACGGTTTCAAGAAAATGATGGCTCAGGTTCGGCATTTTCTGGCGCAGGGTGTCCACGAGTTCTTCGATGACCGCCTGGTTGAATTGGAACGATGTGTCGTCGTGCCCCAGGATCACCACCAACAACCTCGACGAGTCTTTTGTCAGCCGGAAGTCATGGGCATCGGCATCCACCTTGCCGATGCTCGCCAACGGCACATCACCGCAGGTATAGACGATATCGCCGACGGGAATGGTGATGGCCTTCTTGGCGAACAGGGGGCGTAGCACCCTCGGCTTTTCCGAACGCATCACGTAGATGTCATCCTTCTGATGATAGGTGTGCACGCCGATGCTGACCCCATGTCGGATCGCGACCGCGTTATAGGCGTCGACGATGTTGTTGATGGGGTACACGCCTTTGGCGATGAAGCGGCGCAGCAGCTTTTCGTTGGCACTCACGGTATTTTCGTAGCCGAGTTTCTTGAGCTGTTTGGCAAACCCTTCGTACACGACGTTCGAGTCCAGCTCGTTAAGGCGCGAGGCCACGTGGTTCAGGTTACTTTGCAGTACCCCGACGAAGCTCTGGTCATCGGAGACGGTGATGTCTTCGATCACGGCGGCGCACGCATTATTGATGCCCAGCTCACAGGCTGACTTTCTGATGATCAAGCGACTTTTCATAACCTTAGCCCCACAGTTTTTTTCGCAGGTTGGCGGTACTGGCGTCCAGTTGCTGCGCCGAAGGACTTTGCAGCCAGAACAGCCCCGGACAGGTGGCGAAGTCGATCGTGACCGGCGTGGTATCGCCGGCGCCGATAAAATAACGGTGCCCGCAATAGGCCTCATCCGCCTGGGCGCTTTGTATGGCCTGGGGGGAGGGCGGAGCGAAGGCATGGCGTTCATCGGAGCAGAAGAAACCGATCCGGCCATGGCTGATCTGGCTGACCGCATCGGCCTGGGGGCGTGGGTGGCCGAGGTAGCTGTCGATCGACAGTGACAGCAAGTCGGGGTGATACACCTGCTGGAACAGCAGGGGCGCGATGCCGCCGTGCAAGCGACCGCCGGCCTCGATCATCACCGGCCCATCCTTAGACCAGATGATTTCCATGTGAATCGGCCCGACCCGCACGCCCAGGGCCGCTGCCGCCTGGCGCGCGTAGTCGGTCAGCGGTTGCAGTTCTGCAGCCTGCGGGTCTAGGGTGTCGAGGCTTTCGTAGACAAACATGCTGCCGTTCTTCTGGATCTTGGTGTACTTGCAGACGCTGGCAACGATGTAGGTGCCGTCAAAGGCGACCATATCCACCACGTACTCCGGTCCCGCTATGAACGACTGCACGATAAAACCGAGGTTGACTTCGCCCAGGTCGTTTTTCTGCTGCCAGGCCGCGTTTTGCAAGGCGGTCTCCACTTCGCGCTTGCCTTGGGCAAACACCACGCCTTCGGTGGCGGCCGAGTTCAGCGGCTTGACCACATAGGTGGCGGAGTCGTCGAGTTTGGCCAGCACTTCGCCGATGCGCCTCGGTGAGCTCAGCAGGTGCGAATCGATGTGGGCCAACTGGTATTTTTTCAGCGCCTGCTGCATGGAGAACTTGTTACGTCGCAGGTCGCTGGTGATACGGCTGTTGCCCGGGATGTCGAGCAGCTCCGTCAGGTAGTCCGTGAGGTAGATCGCGGTTTCGCAACCGGCGATCACGGCGCTCGGTGACAAGGCTTCCAGGGTGATCAACAGGCTCTCTTCCCAGGCATACACCTCATGGAAGTTCTCGGTGATCAGGTCGTTGGTGAAGTGTTCAGGCAAGGCGCGCGTGGAGATCACGGCGATGCACCGTATGCCCTGTGCGTTGAGCAAGGGCGCGTAGAGTTTGCCCGTGGAGAACGGGTCAACGATGAGTACGGTTTTCACGTCGTGCATTCCTTATTCCGTGGTGGCGGTGGGCGCGGCGGCCGGGGTCAGGTTCCACGCCAGTACGGCGGTGGCCAACAGGCCGGCGGAGACGATCATCAACAGGCGGGCGCCTTCGAGTCCGAGAAATCCCGAGGTGGTGAAGAACGTCAGGATCATCGGTGCCGAGCCACTGACCAGCAGGTAGTAGAGTGAGCTCTTGGCCGCGATCACATCGGCTACCCGGGCGTTGGGCGCCGACTCGATCAGGGTTTTACGCAACTGGATCCGCAGGCTGTTGATGCAAAAACCCAGCAGGAAGGCTGCAGCCATCATCACGTAGAGGTTCTGGAAGTAGACGATTGCCACGTCCGCCAGTATCACCAGCGAGATGGCCCCGTAGCTGTTGAGCTTGATGCGCGGCAACACCGCGGCGCTGAAGGCGCCCAGGCCGGCCAGGCCACTGGCGACGCCGAACAGGGTGGCATTCCATTCATTGAGCTTTTGAAAAACGATGGGCACCAGGCTGTTGAACGCGCCGATATGGAAACCGATCATGCTCAACACGATGATGAGGATGTAGAGGTTGCGCGGCAGGTCCAGCGGTGGTGCATTGGAGGCCCCTGTGGCCTGTTCGGCGGCGTGTTCGTTGGGGTTGTCGGCCACCAGGAGAATGGCCGCGAGCGAGAGGATCGCCGCCAGGCTGATGATCTGCAGCGTCTGGTTGACCGAGAACACATCCACGATCAACCCGCCCAGCAGCGCACCGCCGAAGGCACCGATCTGGATGGAGGTTTGCATCAACCGCGCGCAGGTATCGCTGTCGGTGAGGCCGGCCAGCACCAGCTTGGTATTTTTCGATTCCAGGGTGCTGATGGTGAAGTAGTCGGTGACGCCCACCACGAACGCGATGGCCAGGAAGCCGATCGGCAGCAAGGCGGCCTGGGTAAACGACAGCCCCAGTACTGCGGCGAAGGCCGCCAGGCGAATGTACAGCAGGCGTTTCAGGCTGAGTTCAATGGTAAAGAACTTGCCGATGTACTGTTCGCACAAATAGGGCACCACGGTGGCCACGCACAAGGTGGCGCCGACCAGGAATGTCGAACCGGTGGTCTCCAGGCCGAACCAGACCATCGCGATGACAATCGCCATGTCGAGGCCGGTGAACAGGGTCACGATTGAATAGAACGCGGTCAATGTCGATTTAGTATTCATGGGCTTCATCAGTCGTAACGGGAGATTTTAAGCAGCGGCACACAGCGCTCGGTGTCGCCGACGACGGTGGTGATCTGGTTCCTGACGCGCACCGTGGGCAGTGCTTTCTTTTCCAGGTTGCAGACCTTGTAGGCGTTGTCGTGCCAGGGGCAGATCACGCTTTGGCCGTCACCTGTCACTTCGCCCATGTGCAGCGGGCCGCCGCGATGGGGGCACGCGGTGGGCAGCAATTGCGTCGAATAGGCGTGACGCTTGAGAAAATAGGTTCTTTCCTCCACGGCCACATAGTTGGCGTGGGTGATATTCAGGCTGATGGCTTTCATTGGGTTGCCCACTCAGATGGCGGTGACGGTGTACGTGCAGGACGGGCTGGTGATGCGGGTGCCGTGCAGCATTCCCTTGGGAATCACCACGCCTTCGCCGGCCTTGAGGTGCACCGTCAGTTCGGGGCTGGCGACGAACTCCAGCTCGCCTGATTCGACCCAGAACAGTTCGTCATTCGGGTGGGTATGCAGCACCGACAGCTCGTGTTCGGTCTCGGTAATCCTCAGGTCCACGGGTTTTTGGCCCTGGAGCGCCGCTGCCTGCGCGCGATGCTCTTCGAACGCGTCATGCCAGTTGATATGGGCATACAACTCTTCGTCGGCGATGTCCTGAAGCAGCCTGAACTCTTCAAAGCCGCGAATAAGGTCGGGGATGATCTTGGTGCCGAACTGCTTGATCATGGGAATGATCAGGCGCTGGAGGGCCATTCTTCCGTGGTGCACATCGATGTGGGCATGCTCATCGAAATAGTCCGTGGAGACGCTGCCGTTGAAGATGGTCTTGATCGCGCGTGACTGGTGCTTGGTGGTCAGCGCCAACGTGGCTTCGGTGTAGTACATGGCGCCGATATAGCGGAACAGCTCGCCATGGTTGGCCGATACATAGTGGAAGTAGTTGGTAAGCGACAGCGATGCCGGCGTATAGAACTGCCAGTAGTGGTGCACGTGATGGGACATGCCCATGTCCTGGAGCATGTCTTCAAAAATGGTGCTGTGCTTCTTTTTGTCGACGCCGTAGCCATACTCGTCGATCAGGATCTTGAACAATTCGCTGGTGTACACGCCGCTGTTACCCAGTACGTTGCGGGCCATGGCCGATGCTTCACTGAGGAAGTCTCCCGCACATTGCGTCATGAAAAACCTGGCGGCTCGCTCGGGGTGGCGGCTGGTGGTCAGCACTTCATGGAGTTTGGACTCGGACTGGGCGACGTCATCCAAGACTTTATCAGTGTGGGCGATAAAAGAGTCCAGGCACCAAGGGCCGTTGATATGCACTTCTTCCTTGAGCCAGTTGTACAAGTAGTGTTCCAGCAACGGGCGGATCTTTTTGCCACTGGCTGCGTGCTGCGGATCATAGAAACGCTTGAACGCCTTGAAGTCGAGTTCCAATGGCGGCTTGGGCAAGAAGACCAGGTCTTGTTCGTAGATATTCAATAACAACCGCTGTGCCAATAGATGCTGGCTGTTTGAAAGCTGGTCGCTGGTCAGGCAAGTGGTGATGATTGAATCGGTTACGTCCTGCGGCCGCGAAGGGCGCTGGTAGGGGTTTTGGGTATAAAAGTCGTGGGGTTGAGCAAAGGCGCCAGCACCACAATAGTGGGTCAATGCTTCGGCATTCGAACTTAATACAAAGTCTGCTGCATTATCGGAAAGCTGAGTTGTCCATAACATGAGGGTGGCCTTTTGCTGGCGTTGTTTGATTACCAGATGCTAAGGCGTTGGTTTTTTTTAAAACAGATTAGAAATAGTGCGCGCAAGTAGTGAAATTCACTAAAGGCGTAGGAGAAATTTTCTTTATGGGGTGGGGCCGTTGAATAAACGGCAGCAGCGGCTATACATAGATGCCGGCTTTTATCGGTCGTGTTTAGATGAATACGCTTGCACCCATCGTTCTATATAGCGACGAGGCGCTTGCCAGCCCCTCGTCGCTATCGTTGTCACTACGCCGGGGTTTCCAAGGTTCGGGCAGTGCCTGCCAGGGCCAGTATCCCGGTGCGCAAGTCGGTGCCGCTGGGTTGCTGGTAAAGATTCAATCCGAACTCCGGCAACACGGCCAGCAGGTAGTCGAAAATATCCCCCTGGATCCGCTCGTAATCGGCCCACGCGGTGGTGCGGGTGAAGCAGTAGATCTCCAGCGGCACGCCCTCGGCGGTGGTTTGCATCTGGCGCACCATGCAGGTCATGTTCGGCTGGATGTCCGGATGGCTTTTGAGGTAGGCCAGGGCATACGCGCGGAAGGTGCCGAGGTTGGTCATGCGCCGGCGGTTCGCCGACAGTTGCGCGCTGTGGCCCTGGGCTTCGTTCCAGGCCTTGAGTTCGGCCTGCTTGCGCCCGATGTAGTCGGTGAGCAGGTGCACCTGGGTCATGCGCACTTCTTCATCGTCACGCAAAAAGCGCACGCCGCTGGCATCGATAAACAGGCTGCGCTTGATGCGTCGCCCACCCGAGGCCTGCATGCCGCGCCAGTTCTTGAACGATTCGGACATCAGGCGCCAGGTCGGGATGGAGACGATGGTCTTGTCGAAGTTCTGCACCTTGACCGTGTGCAGGGTGATGTCCACCACATCGCCGTCGGCGCCGACCTGGGGCATTTCGATCCAGTCGCCGACGCGCAGCATGTCGTTGCTGGTCAATTGCACGCTGGCGACGAACGACAACAGCGTGTCCTTGTAGACCAACAGGATCACCGCCGACATCGCACCCAGGCCTGACAGCAGCAAGAGTGGCGAACGGTCAATCAGGGTCGCGACGATGATGATCGCGCCAAACACGTACAGCACCATCTTCGCCAACTGCACGTAGCCCTTGATCGAGCGGGTACGCGCGTGTTCGGTGCGCGCATAGATGTCCAGCAGGGCGTTGAGCAGGGCGCTCATGGCCAGCATCAGGAACAGGATGGTCAGGGCCAGCGCCACATTGCCGATAAACAGGATGGCGGTCTTGCTCAGGTCCGGCACCAGGTACAGGCCGAACTGGATCACCAGCGACGGCGTCATCTGCGCCAGGCGGTGGAAGACTTTGTTGTGCCGCAGGTCGTTGAGCCAGTGCAGCGCCGGTTGCCGGCCAAGCAATTTGACGGCGTGGAGGATGAGGTAACGCGCCACCCGTCCGAGCAGCAGGGCCACCACCAGCAACACCAGGAAACCGAGGCTGGCATGCAGCAGCGGGTGTTCGTCGAGGGTGCCCCAGAGGTCTTGGACGTTGAGCCAGAGCTGTTTGATATCCATGGATGAAACCGATTCTTCTGTAAGACAAGACGGCGCGATTAGAGCATTTAAGTGCAACAAAGTTGATGCCGCGGACAAATGCTCTGACAAAAAAGCAACTGATTAGCGCCGTTCGCGTAAAGACACTCGGTTTGGACGCCCGAAACCGGTACCCTATGCAGCTGATTTTTTGTATTTCTTCGAGGTAGCACCCGTGTTTTCCCAATTCGCCCTGCACGAACGCCTGCTCAAAGCCGTGGCCGAGCTTAAATTTGTCGAGCCTACGCCTGTGCAGGCAGCGGCCATCCCGCTCGCGCTCGAAGGGCGTGACCTGCGGGTGACGGCTCAAACCGGGAGTGGCAAGACCGCCGCTTTCGTGCTGCCGATTCTTAACCGCCTGATCGGCCCGGCCAAGGTCCGCGTCAGCATCAAGACCCTGATCCTGCTGCCGACCCGCGAACTGGCCCAGCAGACCTTGAAGGAGGTGGAGCGCTTCTCGCAGTTCACCTTCATCAAGTCTGGCCTGATCACCGGTGGCGAAGACTTCAAGGTCCAGGCCGCCATGCTGCGCAAGGTGCCGGACATTCTGATCGGCACGCCGGGCCGCATGATCGAGCAACTCAATGCGGGCAACCTTGACCTCAAGGAAGTCGAGGTGCTGGTGCTCGACGAAGCGGACCGCATGCTCGACATGGGCTTTGCCGACGACGTGCAGCGCCTGGTGGCTGAATGCGTGAACCGCCAGCAGACCATGCTGTTCTCCGCCACCACTGGTGGTTCGACCCTGCGCGAGATGGTCGCCAAGGTCCTGAACAACCCTGAGCACCTGCAGGTCAACAACGTCAGCGACCTGAACGCCACCACGCGCCAGCAGATCGTCACCGCTGACCACAACGTGCACAAAGAACAGATCCTCAACTGGTTGCTGGCCAACGAGACCTATCAGAAGGCCATCGTATTCACCAACACCCGTGCTGCGGCCGACCGCATCTACGGCCGCCTGGTGGCCCAGGACTACAAGGCGTTCGTGCTGCACGGCGAGAAAGACCAGAAGGACCGCAAACTGGCGATCGACCGCCTCAAGGCCGGCGGCGTGAAGATCCTGGTTGCCACCGACGTCGCCGCGCGCGGCCTGGACGTGGACGGCCTGGACATGGTCATCAACTTCGACATGCCCCGCAGCGGCGACGAATACGTGCACCGTATCGGCCGTACCGGGCGTGCGGGCAACGATGGCCTGGCGATCTCGCTGATCTGCCACGGCGACTGGAACCTGATGTCGAGCATCGAGCGCTACCTCAAGCAGTCGTTCGAGCGCCGCACCATCAAGGAAGTCAAAGGTACCTACACCGGGCCGAAGAAGGTCAAGGCGTCGGGCAAGGCCGTTGGCGTGAAGAAGAAAAAGACCGACGCCAAGGGCGAGAAGAAAAAGGCCGGTGCCAAGTCGCCGACCAAGCGCAAGATCGCCAACCGGCCGAAGACCGACAACCTGTCGCTGGTCAGCAAAGATGGCATGGCGCCGCTCAAGCGTCGCAAGCCAGAAGCACCCGCTGCCGAGTAAGGCGTGGGGGATGTGAAAAAACCGGACGTTGTCCGGTTTTTTTATAGCCTCAGTTTTTCGCCTTGGCCGCCGCTTCTTTCAATTCCTTGAGGCGGGCGTCGATCAACTGGCACTTGTCGGGGAACTCCGCGCTTTCAGTATCCAGGTCCATCTTCTGCAGCTCGTCGTTCATCTCCTTGGCCTTGGTCGGGTTCTGTTCGGTGAGTTTGGCCACTTCCTGGGCCAGTTGCTCGCGCTTGGCCGTGGCCTCTTCCGGGGTGCAGGCCCAAGCGGGCAGGGCGGTGAGCAACGTGGCGGCGATGGCCAGGTTCATCAGGGTTTTCATGGTCGGACCTCCTTGGCGGTGATGCTCAGTTGAGGGGGCGAACGTCTGGAAAGTTCAGAGAAATGACGCCCGTCGGTTGGTCTGAACGGCCACAGACCCACAGGGTCACTCCTACAGACGGGCTACTTTCCTTAGGCCTGCAGGAGGAATCAGGATGACGACTTACAACTGGGATCTGATCGAACGTCTGCTGCATGAAGTGCAGAACGGCGAGGGCAGCTTTGCCCCGCGCAAATACGCCGAGCAGGAAGCGGCCGAGAAGGCCACGGCGGGTGAGTCCACCGGTAATCTGGATGCGCTGAAAAAGACCGCCGCGGACTATGAAGCGCTGTTGTTCAAGCGTGGGTTTATCGAGTCGCGGCCTGAAGAAGAAGGCGGCAACGGTGAGAATTTCATTCTGACCGCCCTGGGCGCGCAGCTGTTGGCGCTGATCGACAGCTCCATCCCGGGTAACGATCATCCGCGCCAGGTGCTGGATGAGCAGGCCGATGCGTTGGACCCGGCGACCTTCGCTGAGGTGGCGTCCAAGGCACAGATTGCCTGACCCCTCCATGCCCCGGCACCCAGGCGGTGCCGGGCATGCCGAAACTGTCGGATCGGTAATCTGCCGCTAAGGTTGCTGACAGCCGGCGCCCCCTAATCTGCTGCCATTCAACTGACGGACTTGAATCGGCATGCACTCTACTACCTCCAGACGAACCTTCGTCAAAGGCCTGGCCGCCGGCGGCCTGCTCGGCGGGCTCGGGCTATGGCGCACGCCGGTATGGGCGCTGACAAGTGCGGGCGAGCCCACGGTGCTGGCGGGCAGCGAATTCGCTCTGTTCATTGACCAGACGCCGGTCAATCTCACGGGTCAACAGCGCACCGCGTTGACCATCAATGGCAGCCTGCCCGGCCCGTTGCTGCGATGGCGTGAGGGCGACACAGTGACCCTGCGCGTGCACAACCGCCTTCGCGAGCCGACGTCGATCCACTGGCACGGCATCTTGTTGCCGTCGACCATGGACGGCGTGCCCGGCCTGAGTTTCAAAGGCATCGAGCCGGGTGGTGTGTTTGTCTATCAGTTCAAGGTCAGACAGCATGGCACTTACTGGTACCACAGCCATTCCGGGTTCCAGGAACAGCAGGGGGTGTACGGCCCGCTGGTCATCGAGCCGTTGGAGCCCGAGCCCTTCACCTGCCAGCGCGACTACGTGGTGATGCTCTCGGACTGGACCGACGAAGACCCCGTCGCCCTGATGAAGACCCTCAAGAAGCAGTCCGATTACTACAACCGGCATAAGCCCACCGTGGGCGATTTCGCACGGGATGTGGGCAAACAGGGCTGGTCGGCCACCGTCTCTGACCGGCTGATGTGGGCGCAGATGAAGATGAACCCTACCGACCTCGCGGACGTCAGCGGCCAGACCTACACCTACCTGCTCAACGGCCAGCCCCCCGGCCTCAACTGGACCGGAGTGTTTAAGGCGGGGGAGAGAATACGCCTGCGCTTTATCAACGGTTCCGCGATGACCTATTTCGATGTGCGCATTCCGGGACTGAAGATGACCGTCATCGCCGCCGATGGCCAGCCGGTCAAGCCGGTCAGCGTCGATGAATTCCGCATTGCGGTCGCCGAAACCTTCGATGTGCTGGTGGAGCCCACGGCAGCGGCCTACACGCTGTTTGCCCAGTCCATGGACCGCACGGGTTATGCCCGTGGCACGCTTGCCCGCCAGGCGGGGGCGACGGCACCCGTACCGGCACTTGAGCCGCGCCCCTGGCTCACCATGGACGACATGGGCATGGGTGGGATGGATCACGGCGCCATGGCGGACATGCCGGATATGGCGGGCATGGATCACAGCGCGATGGGCGCGATGTCGATGCAGAGCCACCCGGCCAGCGAGCAGAACAATCCTTTGGTGGACATGCAGGCGATGAGCCCGGTGCCCAAGCTCGACGATCCCGGTATCGGCCTGCGCAATAACGGTCGGCGAGTGCTGACCTACGCCGACCTGCACAGCACCTTTGAGGACCCCGATGGCCGCGACCCCGCGCGCACCCTTGAATTGCACCTCACCGGGCATATGGAGAAGTTCGCCTGGTCATTCAATGGCGTGAAGTTCTCCGATGCCGAGCCCTTGCAGCTGACTTATGGCGAGCGCGTCCGGCTGGTGCTGGTCAACGACACGATGATGAGCCACCCCATTCACCTGCACGGCCTGTGGAGCGACCTGGAGGATGAAAACGGCCAGTTCCAGGTCCGCAAGCACACCATCGACATGCCGCCGGGCTCGCGCCGCAGTTACCGGGTGACCGCCGATGCCCTGGGCCGTTGGGCCTATCACTGCCACCTGCTGTACCACATGGAAATGGGCATGTTCCGTGAAGTGCGCGTGCATGAATGAGGACGCGAACATGAACCGTCGAGTTTTATCGGTGTGTATCGCGCTGGCCGGGTGGACATTCGGCTCGCCGGCGCAGTCCGAGGAGTTTCAAGGCATGAGCCCGGCGGTTCCGGCGCTGACCGAAAGCCGTACGCCGATCCCGCTGCTCACCGACGCGGATCGCGCCGCTGTGTATAACGCGCCGGGTGGGCATGTGGTGCATGACAGCGGCATCAACTCGATGCTGCTGGTCAACCAGCTGGAATGGCAAGGCGGCGGTGGCGGTGGTGCGCTGAACTGGGACATCAAGGGTTGGGTCGGTGGTGACATCGACCGCCTGTGGCTGCGCAGCGAAGGCGAGCGCAGCGCCGGTCGCACTGACAGCGCCGAAGCCCAGGCGTTGTGGGGGCACGCCATCAGCCCTTGGTGGGACCTGGTTGGCGGCGTGCGCCAGGACTTCAAGCCCGGGGACAGCCAGACCTGGGCCGCGTTCGGCCTGCAGGGCATGGCGCTCTACAACTTCGAGGCCGAGGCGACGCTGTTTGTGGGCGAGTCGGGCCACACCGCGGCACGCCTGGAAGGTGACTACGACATCCTGCTGACCAACCGCCTGATCCTTCAGCCGACGGCCGAACTCAATTTTTATGCACAGAACGATCCGCAGCGCCGGGTGGGCGCAGGCCTGTCGGAAAGCGAGCTGGGGCTGCGCTTGCGCTATGAGGTGCGCCGGGAGTTGGCGCCTTACGTGGGGGTGAGTTGGAACCGCAGCTATGGGCGGACGGCGCAGTACGCTCGCGATGAAGACGAAGACATCAGCCAGCTGCGCTGGGTGGTCGGTGTGCGCCTTTGGTTTTAACCGGTTTCTTATTCCTATAACTCGCCGCCTTAAGCGGCCTGGAGCCTTGCATGTCGATGTTGAAAACCGCGTTAACGGGGGGAGCGCTGTGGGCCGGATTGATGATCAGCCTGCCGGCCTCGGCCCATCCGAAACTGTTGTCGTCCCTCCCTCCAGCCGGGGCCCAAGGTGCCGCGCCGGCCGTCATTGAACTGCGCTTTTCGGAGAACCTGCTGACGCAGTTTTCCGGGGCCAGACTGACCATGACCGATATGCCCGGCATGCCCAATTCGCCGATGCCCATCAAGGCCAGTGTCGCGGCGAGCACCGACCCCAGGGTGATGCTGATCAAGCCGGCCTCTGCACTGGCTACCGGCACCTACCGGGTCGATTGGCGCGCAGTGTCATCCGACACTCACCCGATTACCGGTAACGTGGTGTTCAGCGTCCAGCCATGAGCGAACTGACCCAAGTCACACTGCGTTTCGCGCTCTATCTTGACCTGATGCTGTTGTTTGGCCTGGGGCTCTTTGGTCTTTACGGGCTCAAGGCGCCGGAGCGCGTGCTGCTGAATTTGAGGGGCCTGCTGCGGCTGACGGCTGGCGTCGGGATAGTGCTGTCGATAGCGTCGCTGTTGGCGCTGACCCAGGCCATGAGTGGCGCGACGGATTGGCAGACGCTGTGGCCGCATCTGCACATGATGCTTTGGCAGACCGACCTGGGCTTGACGTGGTGGCTACGGATGGCGGCGCTGGTGGTGGCTGCGCTTGGCACCCGCCTGCCATTGGTCACGTTGTCGGGTGCCGCCGCGTTGGTCACGCTGGCGTGGACCGGGCACGGAGTGATGCATGAAGGCACGCTGGGTGTGTGGCACATCCTCAGCGACGGCGCGCATCTGTTGGCAGCGGGCGGCTGGGTCGGGGCGTTGGCGGCGTTCGGGTTGTTGTCGAGGCGCACGTCTTTGCACGATGTTTATCACGTTCGGGTGCTGGCAAGGGCGCTGAAGGGGTTCTAGCATGTGGGAGCAGGATTTGTCGCGGTGCTGATCGGCACCGGTGTGGCCAACTATCTGTTGGTGGTCGGGCTGAATCTGGACGGCCTTACCGGCGGTGTCTACGCGATCCTGTTGTGCCTGAAACTGGGACTGTTTGGCCTGATGCTGGGGCTGGCGGCGCTCAATCGTTTCCACCTGACGCCGCTTCTGCAACGGTCCGTGGCGGCCGGTGATTATGTCGCTGCCATGGCTGCGCTACGGCGCAGCATGGTGCTGGAGATGGGGGCCGGGGCGCTGATCCTCGCGCTGGTGGCCTGGTTAGGCACCCTGGCGCCCAATTAGGACTGCGCGCTTTTCAGGCACTTGAGCGCCTGGAAGTCACTGCGGACCTTGTCGATTTTCTGGGTGAGTTTCAGCCGTTGCGGCACGCTGCTGTCGGCCATGACGTCGATGATCAGGCTGCGCGCGGCGGCTTCGGTCTGGGCATACGCCGCGCGATACTCCGGTGTCCACAGGCTTTCGCGGTCCACCAGCAGTTGCTGGATTTTCTGCGGGAAATCGGCGCTGTGGCGTTGCTGCACGGCGTCGATGAATTGTGCCTGCCAGTGGGCACGGTTGCCGATCCATTGTTCATTTTGCTTGCCCAGGCTGATGGACCACGCCATGACCCGGTTCTTCTGGCTATCGCTCAATGGCCCCATCCACGCATCCAGACGCTTGTTCATACGCTCGGCGCGGTCCTGGATCTGCTTGGCCAGCGGCGGCTTGAGGTATTCGTCCTGGCGTTTGCGCAAGTCCTTGGCCAGGGCATCGTTCATGTCGTTGACCTGCTGGTCATCCAGCCCTTGTAACAATTCAATCGCCGACGGGGTGATTTCCCGCGCCACCTCGGCAATCGCCTGCTTGGCCTCAACCGTGCGGGTTTGCAGCGCTGCATCGGTGACCTGATTGTTCTCGACCATTGCTTGCAGGCGGTCGAGCCAGTCGAGGTAACCCGGCAATTGGGTGGTGCAGTGCCAGGCCAGGTGGTCCTTGAGCTTGTCGTTGAACCAGCTCTTCTGCCCGGCGTTCATGTCCAGGTAGTCGTTGAGGGTCCAGGGGATGATCACGTCCAGGTTACGGTAGGCCAGGCCCACGCGGTTGCAGCCGGCGAGCACCAGGCTCAGGCTCAGGGTCAGGAATACCACCAGCAGTTTGAGCCGATGCAACATGGGCGTGTCCTTGCGCAGAGGGAGTCAATGCATGTGAACCCGCGGCGCATGCGACAGTTCAGCCCATCAATAAAACGACCGCACCGCCTTCAAGGTCAACAGGCCATCGCATTGCGAATTGTGTCCGGAGTAGGCCGAGCAATCGCCGCCGCTGAGGCTGGAGTCGCTGTAGATCAGGTCCAGGTCGATGCCTTTCCAGGCGCGGGAGAACTGTACCGACCAGTCGCTGAAGCTGCTGATGGTGCCGCCCTCTACCGAAGCCGGCGTGCCCAGCTGATGGGTGGTGTACTTCATGCTGACGCCGATGCCGAAGGGCTGGGTACCGCCGAGGTCGGCGAACAGCGTGCTGTCCTGGCGGTCCGGGTCGTTGCTGAAGGAGGCGCCGAAACGATTGCCGAGTAGATTCAGACCACCGTAGAACTCCTGGCTGTCGAGAGGGCTGAGCTTAGGGTAGCTGTAGTGGATCAGGCCGACTTCGTAGCCCAGGGTCTGGTCGAAGGGGTGTTTGAACCCCATGTAGGAGTCGACTTCGAGGGTGCTGGCCGAGGACAGGCCCATGTTCGGCGAAAACTGGCCGAAGTACAGGCCGCTGTCATGGCTCAGGTCCAGCCCGCCATGGAACGAGTCGCTGCCCGGCGAGGTCGGCTTGACCAGGCCCTGGGCCATGCTGCGGCTGGGGGTGGTGCCCAATTTCAGGTCGAAGTCGCCCAGTTCACGCTGGAAAATCTGCGCTTCGGCGAGAGGGCTGGCCGCCAGGATACTGGCCACGAAAATGCAGCGTTTAAGCATGCTTCACTCCATGAAAAGCGAGGAGCAGTAACGGAAAAATAGGGCAGATGCCCGTGCTAGACGTGTGCAAGCATACCGGCGAATGCCAGGAGATGAGGCCCGTTCGTCGATTTGCACGTTCTGAAGGTGACGCGAGAGGGTATTTCGGGCTCTAGTCCTAGCGCCTTGAAGGCAAGACGCTTAGGGACCAGATGTGCTGCGCGGTATTACTTTTTACCCAGGCTGATCTGCTTGGACGGGCCGAAAGTCTGGCCGCTCACGCCCTTGGCAATTTGCTGGATTTCGCCACCGGACTTGAGGAAAGCAGCAATCTGGCTGTTGATCGATTCGCTGGTTTCAACGGCGGGAGCTGGCTTTGCTTTGCTGTTGGATGCTTTTACACGCATGGCGGCCACTAACCTGTAGAAAATTAACTTGGCCAGGCATCGTACAGGAAATACTTGACAATTGCTTGGTAAATATCCCCCGGGAATAAGCGCGGCAGCTGAAAACAGCCAAAGTTTATTTTTGATATTAGCCCCTAACTTACTGTTTTAACTCGAAACCACGGGCTGAGCCGGCACCGGTGGCGTGGCAAAATTCAGCCGAATGATCGGACGAGCGGGGCGGTGCCACTGGAACGCCAGGCAAGCCCGCGATTTTTCAGGCGCGCGCGCGCGGAGAGGGCAACTCGGGTAGAATGCCGCCCACGCAATGAGGGTATTGGAAATGGCTTTAGTCGGGCGCTACAACAGCTTGCAAGTGGTTAAACACACTAACTTTGGTTTGTACCTCGATGGTGCGCAAGATGGCGAAATCCTCTTGCCTAATCGGTATATCCCAAAAGATATTCCCAGTGAAGATGAAGACTGGCTTAACGTTTTCATTTATCTGGACAGCGATGACAAACTTATCGCCACTACCGAAAAACCGAAAGTTCAAGTCGGCGAATTTGCCAGTTTGAAAGTCGTGGAAGTCAACAGTATTGGCGTGTTCCTCGACTGGGGGTTGCCAAAGGATCTGTTGCTGCCGTATTCGGAAGAGAAACGTCAGCTGACGGCCGGTGAATACTGCGTGGTGCATGTCTATCTCGACAAACACACCAAGCGTATTACCGCGACCGCACGCCTCGACCGCTACCTGGACAAGACGCCGGCCAATTACGTCGTGGGCCAGGAAGTCGATCTGCTGGTCGCCGAAGCCACCGACATGGGCTTCAAGGCGATCATCAACAACAAGCACTGGGGCCTGATCCACAAGAACGAAGTGTTCAAGTTCCTGCGCCCGGGCAAGGAAGAGAAAGGCTTTATCAAAGAGATCCGCGCCGATGGCAACATCAGCCTGAGCCTGCAACCGGTCGGCCAGGAAGCGGCGTCCAGCCTCAACTCGAAGATCCTCGCCAAGTTGCGTGAAAACAACGGCAGTTTGCCGGTCAGCGACAAGAGCGACCCGGCGGTGATCAGCAACTTGTTTGGCGTGAGCAAGGGGAACTTCAAGAAGGCCATTGGTGCGCTCTACAAGCAGGGCCAGATCGTGATTCACGCGGATCGCATTGAACTAAGCTGAGTGCAGTTTGCTCTCCTGTAGGAGCGAGCGTGCTCGCGAAAAAGGTCCATCCGACACCGTGATGCGCCTGGAATATTTTCGCGAGCAAGCTCGCTCCTACAGAGGCTGCATCAATGTCCAAGAAGTCTGTCTTTGCCTACCTCGGCACCTTGCTTGCCTTCCTGATCCTCGACGGCCTCTGGCTCGGCGTCCTCGTGGGCCCGACCTACAAATCCCTGCTGGGCCCGCTGATGCTCGATCAGCCTCGCCTGTTGCCCGCCGCGCTGTTCTATCTCCTGTATGTCCTCGGTTGCGTGGTGTTCGTGGTCTTGCCCAGTGCCAGTTGGCAGCGCGCGGCGCGACTGGGTGGATTGCTGGGCCTGGTGGCCTACGGCACCTATGACCTGAGCAACTGGGCCACGCTGCAAGGCTGGTCTGGCGGGTTGGCGGTGATGGACATGGCCTGGGGCACCTTCCTCACAGCGGCCTGCTGCACGGTCGGGTATTTGTGTGCACATCGGGTGCACCAGTGATTGTGTACAGGATTAATCTGCACCGTTGCTGAGCGCAGTCCTCGTTACTAAACCCCTATGTACCCCGTTGGAACACCGTTGCAGAGGGATTGTGTTCTATTGGCACGCATTCTGCTGACTATCTCGTATACAAACCATGCCGCCTCCCGTATGCACCCCGTGACGGAAGCGCAGGCCGGTATGACGAGGAGCCCGCGATGACCGAACAATTGCCCAAAGGCTACAGCCCCCGCCTGTACAACCAGGACCTGGGGCCGCTGCCGCAAAAGTGGACCTGGTACAACATCTTTGCCTTCTGGATGAGTGACGTGCACAGCGTGGGCGGCTATGTGTTCGCCGCCAGTCTGTTTGCCCTGGGGCTGGCCAGTTGGCAGGTGTTGATTGCCTTGCTGGCAGGCATTTGCATTGTGCAATTGATTGCCAACCTGGTGGCCAAGCCCAGTCAGCAGGCCGCCGTGCCCTATCCCGTGATCTGCCGGCTGGCGTTTGGCGTGTTCGGCGCGAACATTCCCGCCGTGATTCGCGGCTTGATTGCGGTGGCCTGGTACGGGATTCAGACCTACCTGGCGTCGAGTGCCCTGATCATTGTGGTATTGCGCTTTTTCCCACAGATGGCGGTGTTTGCAGAGCCGCATTTTGCCGGCCTGTCTTACCTGGGCTGGTTTGGTTTCCTCAGTTTATGGGTGTTGCAGGCGGCCGTGTTCTGGGCCGGCATGGAGTCCATCCGCCGCTTTATCGATTGGGCGGGGCCGGTGGTCTATGCGGTGATGTTTGCCCTGGCCGGCTGGATCGTCTGGAAGGCAGGGGGGGCGAATATCAGCTTTACCCTGGCGGAAAAATCCCTGTCGGGCTGGCAGGCGTTCGGCCAGGTGATCGTGGCGACGGCGCTGGTGGTGTCGTATTTTTCCGGGCCAACCCTGAATTTCGGTGATTTCAGCCGTTACTGCCGCAGCATGCAGGACGTGCGGCGCGGCAACTTCTGGGGCCTGCCGGTGAACTTCCTGGCGTTTTCCCTGGTGACCGTGGTGATCGTCTCGGGCACCTTGCCGGTGTTTGGCGAAATGCTCCATGACCCGATCGCTACCGTCTCGCGCATTGATAACAGCATGGCGGTGCTGCTAGGCGCTTTTGCATTTGTGACTGCCACCATCGGCATCAACATCGTTGCCAACTTCGTGTCCCCGGCGTTCGACTTCGCCAACGTCGCGCCGAGCAAGATCAGCTGGCGCGCCGGTGGCATGATCGCCGCGGTGGCGTCGATCTTCATCACCCCGTGGAACCTGTTCAATAACCCGCTGATGATCCACTACACCCTGGATATCCTCGCGGCCTTTATCGGCCCGCTGTTCGGGATTCTGCTGGTGGACTTCTACCTGATCAAAAAGCAGAAGATCGACGTGGACGCGCTGTTCGATGACAGCCCGAGCGGGCGCTATTACTTCGACGGCGGTGTGAACTGGACGGCGGTCAAGGCGCTGGTGCCCGCGACGCTGGCGGGGGTCGCGATCACCTTCACGCCGGCGTTGCAGGGCATGGCTAACTTTGCCTGGTTCACCGGCTGCTTCCTGGGTGGGCTGTTTTTCCTGGTGTTGGCGCGGCGTGAGCAGGTTCGTGCGCCGGCACCGTTGGTCGCCGGCTGACCAACACCCCTCCCGCCACTGACAGGCCTGCACCGGCAATCACCAGCGCCGGTTGCAGGCCACCGCTCAGGTGACTGCTCACCGACGCCAGCAACGGCCCACTCAATTGGCCGATGGCAAAGCTGGCGGTCAGCAGCCCGGTGCTGCGCTGATAGCCGTGGGGCGCAACGTCCCGCAGGCGCGCCATCACCAACTGCATGCAGGCCAGGAACGGCCCGCCGCATAGCAACACCCCCAGCGCCAGGCCCCAACCGTTACCCAGCAGGCAGGCGAATACCCCGGCCGCCTGCAGCCATAACGTGGTCATCAGCCAGCGGCGGGTGGTGTCCGAATCCTTGGGACGCAGGCTTGCGACCACTACCCCAATCGCCGCGGCCAAACCAAAGCAGGGCCAGAACAGATCAGCCTGCCAGGCGCCGTTGAATTGCGCGCTGGCCATCTGTGACAGGAAGGTCGCCGGAATGATGTAGCCCAGGCCGAACAACACGTAGATCCAGCACAGGTGAGTAATGCTGCCGTTGCTGGCCGTGTCGGCGCGGCTTGCAACAGGCGCAGTGACGGCGGACGGCTGTGGCAGGAAGGGCAAGATTGCCAGCAGCATCACCAGCGCCACTACCGCATAGATCAGCCACAAGGTTGCTGAGCTCTGGCCCAACAGGTTGGAGCCCAGCGCCAGCAACCCGGTCAACACAATCCCCAGCCCCGGCCCGGCGAACACCAGGGCCCCGAGGCGTGCACGCCCGGCGGCAATCGCCAGCGGCTGGCTCAGGCTGGTGATCATCACCAATGCCCAGGCACTTGCAACGCCGGTACCGAAGCGCAACAGCATGTGTGGCCAGAAACCCTGGGCCCAGTACGACGCCAGGGTCAGCAACACGCACAACCAGAGCCCGCCATACAGGCGACCCCGCACATGGTGATGGCTGCGCGCAAAAATCGAATCCACCGCGCCCACGAAGTAGCCCAGGTAATTGGCCGCTGCGATCAGTCCGGCGCCGGTCAGGTCGATCTGGCCTTCACTGAGCAAGTGGGGCATTTGCGGGGTAAGGGCGAAGCGGCCAATGCCCATGGCCATCATCAGGGCGATAAAGCTGGCGAGTAAGCGGGTGAGGGGTGACATGGTCGGGTGTCCTGCCGGTAAGCGAATACCGTCAGGCTAGAGTGGATTGACTTTCTGTAAAATTGAATAATAGTGAGTAACTTGTTCAGTTTTGGAGAAAGGCATGGAGTTCAGTCAATTGCGCATCTTCCAGGCGGTGGCGGAAGAGGGCTCCATTACCCGTGCTGCCGAGCGCCTGCATCGAGTGCCGTCGAACTTGTCGACCCGGCTCAAGCAGATGGAAGAACAGCTTGGCGTGGAATTGTTCGTGCGCGAACGCCAGCGCTTGCAGCTTTCTCCGGCGGGCAAGGTGTTGCTGGACTACAGCACTCGTCTGCTGGCGCTGCATGATGAAGCCCATGGCGCCGTGCAAGGTGGGCAACCGGCTGGCAATTTTGTGCTGGGCAGCATGTACAGCACGGCGGCAGTGCATTTGCCGAAGCTGCTGGCGTGCTATCACAAGGCGTATCCGATGGTGAACCTCCAAGTGCTATCGGCGCCCAGCGGTGAACTGCTCGAAGGGTTGATCACCGGTCGCCTGGACGCCGCATTTGTGGACGGGCCCATCACGATTGCCTCCCTGGACGGCGTCGCCCTGTGCGAAGAACGCCTGGTGCTGATATGCGAAGCCGACCACCCACCGGTGCGCGGGCCGCAGGATGTTGCCGGCCGTTCGGTGTTCACTTTTCGCCGCAGTTGCGCCTATCGCACGCGCCTGGAAACCTGGTTTTCCCACGAGCACGTCGCCATGGGGCGGGCGATTGAGATCGAGTCTTATCAAGGCATGCTCGCCTGTGTCATCGCCGGTTCAGGGGTGGCGCTGATGTCCGAATCCATGCTCGACAGCCTGCCGGGCAAGGACAGCGTGTCCGTTCATCCGCTGACAGGGCAATTTGCCACTGCTACGACCTGGCTGATGTGGCGAAAGGGTATGCTCGGCGCTAACCTCAACGCATGGATCGACCTGCAGCAAGAGGGCAGGGCCGAGGTCCTGCAAGACGCACGTGCGATTGCTTGAGCGATCCGTCAGGATTTGCATCAATTCAGTAACAGTTCGTTGTGGTTTCATTCAAGCAATACGTAGGACTTAGGGCTACTATCAATGTAGGAAAAGGCGACAGAACTTGCGCCGACCAGCATTTCCCTCAAAGGGGGCAAACCATGAAAGAGAAAATCCAGAACTGGCTCCACGACCTTGGCGTTGCATTGGGCTTGATCGAGCCGCCCCTGCAACCGGTGCCGATTCGTACCGATGACGAGCAGCGTCGTCCACGTCGCAGATAATCTCTGGCTGAAGCAGGATTAAAGGTGGGGGCGAGTAAGCCCGCTCCCACCGTTTATTTTGCGCCAGGCAAAACCAGCGGGCGTGACATCTCACGCCGCAGCGCCCATAAAGCGTTTCCAACGCCAGTCCTACCTCCCGCCGCCCCAGTCACCCTTGCCCCGGGCCTGCGCGATAGCCCCCTCACGCCATAACACTCACTCGCCCCAGTGATCTGAACAATCGTTCGGATGCGAGCGTCTGCTTTCAGGAACCCTCTGTCATCCCTCGGTAACCCAGGCAAGTAGTCCGAATCCATGCAGGTCAGTCAGGCCGCTGACCTTCACGTGTCGGAATCAGGCTACTCGTTCATCAGAAGTGGCTGGCTTATTCAATTCAAACCATGAGCGTAGGTTGAGTTCCTCAACGGCCTTCCAATAACGCCCCACCTTTATTGAAGGGCTCTCTGCGAGGCATCAGTCCGTCAGAAGTGTTGGAGAAACAGCTATGAGGCTCTCTTCCATTCCGCCAGTCGCCGCGTCACTCATCGCCATAACCGGAAATATCCTGCATCTCGCACCGGTGTCGAGAGCCTGGAAGGCTCATGCACCCAGCAACGTGGTGTTCTTTCCCCCGACATTGACCAAACACGATCTGCTCATACAGATCGGTCTCCTGAGTCCATCGGCGATCATTGTCGGGGACCAGGCGATCGATGCAGACGTCATCGCCCAATGGCGCATATCCCATCCGTTTGGCGACCTCCATCTGATCCGCAGAGGTACGAGCCTGGATAAGGTGCGACTGGACCTTTGCGGTTCCAACGACATCCGCGTAGTCAATACGCCGGGGGTCAACGCGCCACATGTCGCCGCCTATATGGCGCGCTGGCTGACACTGGCCGATGGCTCCCTGCCGCGCGACATCTGTGTGCTGGGATACGGCAACGTGGGCAGGGAGCTGGTCAAGTTGTTGCTTGATCGAGATCCGGAGGTTCGGATCAAGGTATTGGATCGACATGGTCAGAGGCCGGCCACTCTCGGCAAAGCCTGTTCCGACAGCCGAGTGTCCTTTGGTGTGGACTGGTTCGAGGTGCTGGAGGGGGCCCGTGCCGTCGCTATCTGTTTATCCCTGAATGATGACTCCACCCATCGCATTGACCGGGCCCTCATTCAGTGCCTGCACAGACAGGCTCGCCTGGTCTGCGTCGCCAAGCCGGATGTCTTCAGCGATGACGCTTTGCGGGCCCTGGCAACGGCTGAAGCTATCCAGCTTGTATTGGACTACGGGCCTGGGACACTGGATGCATTTCGGGTGCGCGCGCAGGCACTCGGCTGCAGTGTCTCCAAGTGGCGCAAACCGGCGACCCTGACAACCCAGGCGGCAGTGACTGAAGCCTGCCATGGCGACCTTGACTATGCCGTCTCGATTCAACTGAGCCTGACCGCCTTGCGCTGCCTGGTCCGACGCAAACTTGCCCACTCATTGATGATCCCCGCGCAACAGGCAGATGCCCGCGCGCCGCGCGTATCGATCATCGGTCGAGGCATCAACGGCCTGCTCCAAGCCGTGATGTTCCGCCTGGCCAATTATCAGGTTTCGGTCTACGGAGGACATCAGCAGAGCGATGGCGCCAGTCATAAGCAGGTGAACATGCGCCACCTTTCAGCCACGGAGACGACTGCAAAGCCGCTGGACAACGCTTATCTGACGCCTGGAAACCAGTACCTGGCCGTGGAGTGCAACCGTGCAGGCATTGAGCTGTTTGAAAAGTTTCTGGCCGACAATCCATCGATTGACGCATCGGGCGACGATCTGGGCATTGCGCATTTGATGGATGAGATAGAGGCGCTTTTGCGGCGCGCTGGGGTTCGGTTCCTGTCCCAGCATCTGAGTCCGGCCCGCATTGCTGAACTGAGCAGAGAACAGTTCGTCGTCACGGCCATGGAAGGAGAGGAGCCTGATGGACTGTCGATAGTTTATTGCTCCGCCTACAACCGCATTGCCGCCGGCGGGACGTATGCCGGGGGTACCACGCAGGGATTGGTGTGGGCCTCCTTGGTCGAGGAAATCATCCAGGCAAAGGCGCCCGCAGTTTCGGCCATGTACTCATGATAAAAAACGGGCGCGACATCCGACGTCGCGCCCGCTGAAGAAACCGCTCTAAATCCCGCTCTATCTCAAACTGCGCTGGCCGCGACCCGCTCTGGCCGGCGCGACAACACACTCACCAGCACAAAACTCACCAGCCCTACCGCCAGGCTGTAGTAGATCGGCGTGTTCGCGTCCAGGCCATCCTTGAACATGAACACCAGCGCCGTTACAAAACCCAGGCTCATGGAGGTGATTGCCCCCGACGTGGTCGCGCGCTTCCAGAAGATCGCGCCGATCAGCGGGATCAGCATGCCGCCCACCAGCAGGTTGTAGGCCAGGGTCAGGGCGCTGATCACGTCATTGACCACCAGTGCGATGCCCAGCACGACGATACCGGTCAGCATCGTGAACAGGCGGTTGATTGCCAGGCTCGATTGTCTGCCGCCGCGCAGGCGTGGCAGCAGGTCTTCGGTCAATACGGTGGAGGCGGCGAGCAAGCCGGCGCTGGCCGTCGACATCATCGCCGCCAGTGCCGCCGCGATCACCAGGCCGCGGATGCCGTCCGGCAGCGAGACTTTGACGATGGCCGCGAACGCGTTGTTGACGTTGTCCAGGTCCGGAATCAGCACATGGGCCGCCATGCCGATCAGCGCACAGGCGAGGCCGTAAAGGATGCAGTAGAAACCCGCGAAAGTGCCTGCGTACTTGGCGACCTTTTCGTCACGGGCGGTGAACACCCGCTGCCAGATGTCCTGGCCGATCAGGATGCCGAAGAAGTAGATCATGAAGTAGGTGATGATCGTGTCCCAGCCGATCGCGGTGAAGCTGAAGCTCGATGCCGGCAGCTTGGCCACGAGTTCGTCCCAGCCGCCGACGCGGTACAGGCAGATCGGCAGCAGGATAAACATCAGGCCGACGGTCTTGATCACGAATTGCACGATGTCGGTGAGAGTCAGCGACCACATGCCGCCGATGGTCGAGTAGACCACCACCACACCACCGCCCAGCAACACCGAAATCCAGAACGGCAGGCCGAACAGCACTTGCAGCACCGTGCCGATGGCCAGGATCGAGGTCACGCCGATCATCAGCGCGTAGGCCAGCATGATCACCGCACTCGCCTGGCGGGCCATGGGGTTGTAGCGTTTTTCCAGTACCTGGGTGACGGTGAAGATTTTCAGCTTGAGCAGCGGCTTGGCCAGGAACAGGTTCAGCGCGATGATCCCCATGCCCAGCGCCGCACACAGCCAGAAGCCGGAGATGCCATGCACGTAACCCAGGCGCACGGTACCGACGGTGGATGCACCGCCCAGTACCGTGGCGGCCATGGTGCCCATGTACAGCGACGGGCCCAGGTTGCGACCGGCTACCAGGTAGTCTTCGTGGGTCTTGGCGCGGCGCATGCCGTAATAGCCGAGCACGAGCATGCCGGCGGCGTAGATGAGTACGACGAATAAATCCAAAGCCATGACGGCGGGTCTCCGATTATTGTTTTAGGTAACAGGCGAACTTGTTGTGGGAGCGGAGCTTGCTCCCGCAGGGCTGCGAAGCGGACCCTTGGGGCCATACACCGAAGCTGGCTCCGGAAACACACGCAACAACGTCAGGTACACCACCGACGCCAACCCCAGCGTCACCGGCAGGCTGATATCGATGCCATTGGCCAGGTTGCCCAGCGGCCCGACAAACTGACCCGGCAAGTTGACGAAGCACAGGCCCACCAACGCGCTTGGAATCCAGGCCCCCAGCCCACGCCAGTTCCAGCCATGGCTGAACCAGTAGCGGCCGCCGGTTTCACCCCGGGTGAACACCTGCAGGTCATCCGGGCAGTAGAAGCCGCGACGCACGATCAGGCCGATGATCATCATCACCATCCATGGCGTGGTGCAGGTGATGATCAGCACGGCGAAGGTCGATACGCTCTGCACCAGGTTGGCGGCGAAACGTCCGATAAAGATGAAGGCAATCGACATCACCCCGATCAGCAGCGTGGCCTTGACCCGCGACAGCAGGCGCGGGAACACGCTGGACATGTCCAGCCCGGTGCCATACAGCGAAGTGGTGCCGGTGGACATGCCGCCAATCACCGCGATCAGGCACACCGGCAGGAAGAACCAGGTCGGTGCCACCGCCAGCAGACCGCCGACGTAGTTGTTGGCCGCGATGTAGTCCGGCGCCTTGATCGCCACGATGGTGGCGGTGGCCAGGCCGAACAGGAACGGGATCAAGGTGGCGATCTGTGCCAGGACTACCGCCAGCATGATGCGCATTTTCGGCGTCTCACGCGGGATATAGCGTGACCAGTCACCCAGGAACGCCCCGAAGGAAATCGGATTGCTCATGGCCACCAGCGCCGCGCCGATAAAGGCCGCCCAGAAGCCGGTCTGGCCCAGGGCTACGGTGCCGGCGAAGTGGCTGTCGAAGGTCGGCGCGAACGCGAAGATGCCCAACAGAAACAGCAGGCTTGCCGCCCAGACCGCAATGCGGTTGACCCACAGCATGAAGCGGAAGCCGTAGATGCACACCGTCAGGACAAGCATGGCGAATACGCCGTAGGCCAGGCCCAGGGTCAGGTCGGTTTCCGGCAGGCCGATCAGCCGTTTCGCACCGCCGACCAGTGCATCGCCTGAACTCCACACCGACAGTGAGAAGAAGGCAATCGCCGTCAGCAATGACAGAAACGAGCCGACAATCCGCCCGTGCACGCCGAAGTGCGCACCGGAAGACACCGCGTTGTTGGTGCCATTGATCGGCCCGAACAGGCCCATGGGGGCGAGGATCAACGCACCCACCAGCACACCCAGCACAATCGCCCAGACGCCGGCCTGGAACGACAGGCCGAACAACACCGGAAAGGAACCGAGCACGGCGGTGGCAAAGGTATTGGCGCCGCCAAAGATCAGGCGGAACAGATCCTTGGGGGTGGCGGTACGTTCGTTGTCCGGGATCTGTTCGACCCCGTTGGTTTCTATTGTGCGAATACTTTTATCGTTGTTTTTATTATTCATGATCAGCTCCGATCACATTGGCTAAGGGGGCGGCAGCCCTTCCGGCATAGCGGACAAATGTTCGTGACAGGCCAGCCACGGGCCTTCTTGTTGTTCTGTGCGAGATCCTTGGCGTTTGAAGACAATGGTCTCGCGTTCCTGGCTAAAGAATTGCTCCCCGTTCATGCGCAGCTCGGTGGCCACGTCATGGATAAATATCGCCACGTCACCCAGCAGGCTGACCACGGCGTTACTTGAGGTGCAGGACAGCACCTCGAATCCTTCATCCCGGCGCCAGCTGTCCCACAACGCCTGGTAGGCATCGCGACTGAGCAGCGGCTGGGGGAGGGTGTAGAACACAAAGCTGGCATCGGCCGTGAACGCGCCGAAGTAGGCGGCGCGGTCGTTGCGTGCAAACGCCGACACCAGGTCGGCGGCGGCTTTCAATACCTGCGGCACGCTCATCAGCGGTGCGCCACGCCAGGCAGCACGCAGAGCATCTCGTACAGCAGGTTGGCGCCCAGCAGCGAGGTGTTGCCGGTGGTGTCGTAGGGCGGCGAAACTTCTACCAGATCGCAACCGACCAGGTCGAGGCCCTGGCAGCCACGGATGATTTCGATTGCCTGGATGGTGGTCAGGCCGCCGATTTCCGGGGTGCCGGTGCCGGGCGCCCAGGCCGGGTCGATGCCGTCGATGTCGAAGCTCAGGTACACCGGGCCGCCGCCGACTTTTTCCCGCACCTCGGCCATCAGTGGCGCAAGGGAGTGGTGCCAGCATTCTTCGGCCTGTACTACGCGAAAGCCCTGCTTGCGGCTCCAGTTGAAGTCTTCGGCGGTATAACCCTGGGCGCGCAGGCCGATCTGCACCACGCGGTCGCAATCGAGCAGGCCTTCTTCCACGGCGCGGCGGAAGGTGGTGCCGTGGGCGATTTTCTCGCCGAACATATGGTCGTTGACGTCGGCGTGGGCATCGATGTGCACCAGCCCGACCTTGCCGTGTTTCTTGTGGATCGCCCGCAGGATCGGCAGGGTGATGGTGTGGTCGCCGCCCAGCGTCATCGGGATCACGTCGTGCTCGAGAATCTCATCGTAGGCCTCTTCGATGATGCGCACGGCGTCCAGCAGGTTGAAGGTGTTGATCGCCACGTCGCCAATGTCCGCCACCGACAGCGAGTCGAACGGCGCGGCACCGGTGGCCATGTTGTAGGGGCGGATCATTACCGACTCGGCGCGGATTTCACGCGGCCCGAAGCGGGTGCCGGCGCGCAGCGAGGTGCCGATGTCCAGGGGCACGCCGATAAAGGCCGCATCCAGGCCCTTGGCCGATTGCAGGTGGGGAAGACGCATCATGGTGGCGATGCCGGCGAAGCGCGGCATTTCGTTGCCGCCCAGTGGTTGGTGGAAAATCTTGTCCACGGGATTGCCTCATCGTTGTTGTGTTTATCAGGGGCCGATTCTGCGAAAAGCGCAGGAAGGGAAGAATCGGCAGGGGCAAATACTTAGTTCAGGTTTTTCTAAACTAATGCGGGCAGGTAGACTGCCCACATCTACACCCGGAGCCGACCATGGCCAGCGCCTTGCCCGACCTGAAACTCCTGCGCATCTTCGTCAGCGTCGTGCGCCATCAGGGGTTCGCCAATGCCCAGCACGAACTCAACCTGTCCACCTCGGCCATCAGCACCTACATGAGCCAGTTGGAAAGTGCGTTGGGCCTGGTGCTGTGCCATCGCGGCCGGGGTGGGTTCAGCCTGACCAGCAAGGGCGAGCTGTTTCACCAGGAAACCTTGCGCCTGCTCGGCGAACTGGAAGGCTTCGAGCAATACGCCGCCGCGCTCAAGGGCGAGCTGCGCGGGACGCTCAAGCTCGGCGTGCTCGACTCCACCGTGAGCGACAAGGCCTTGCCGTTCGCCGAGGTTATCGGCGCCTACAGCCTGGAGCACCCGGCGGTGCACCTGAATCTATCGGTGATGAGCCCCTACGAACTGCAACTCGGCGTGCAGGACAACCGCCTGGACCTGGCCATCGGTGCCTTCTCCAACCGCATGAGCGGGCTGATCTACATGCCGCTTTACCGCGAGCAGCACTGGTTGTATTGCAGCACCCGCCATCCGTTGTTCAGCGAACGACGCATCCCCGAGCAGGTGATCACCCAGCAGCGCATGGTCGGGCGCGGCTACTGGAGCCAGGCCGAACTGGCGCGCCACGGCTTCAAGCACAGCGCCGCGACGGTGGAAAGTATGGAGGCGCAGCTGATCCTGGTGCTCTCCGGTGCCTACATCGGCTACCTGCCCGAGCACTACGCCCAGGCCTGGGCCGACAAGGGCGACCTGCGCGTATTGCTGCCGGCGACCTTCGGCTACCAGGCGCCGTTCTCGATGATCATGCGCCGGGGCCGCAGCCGCGAACCGCTGATCCAGACCTTCCGCGATCTACTCAAAGCCCAGCTCAACCAGGCCTGAAAACCATGTCCCGAACCCACTGTTCCCGCTGCCTCAGGCCCGCCGCCCATTGCCTGTGCGCGCTGATTCCCAGCCTCGACAGCCGCACACGTGTGCTTGTTTTGCAGCACCCGAGCGAGGTCAACCATGCGCTCAATACCGCGCGGCTGGCGGCGTTGGGACTGAACAACGCGCAGTTGGTGGTGGGCGAGGTCTTTGATGACTTGCCGACCCTGTTGAACCCGCCCGGCTATCAGGCGCGGCTGTTGTTTCCGGCTGACGATGCACAGCCGCTGCAAGCCTATGCACCCGGCGCCCAGCCGCTGTTGCTGGTGGTGCCCGACGGCACCTGGCGCAAGGCGCGCAAACTGCTGCACCTCAATCCTGTGTTGGCGGCGCTGCCTCGGGTGACGCTGGCTGAGGCCGCTGCGTCTCGCTATCGACTGCGCAAGGCGCCGGGGCCAGGGGCGTTGTCGACGGTGGAGGCGATTGTGCAGGCGTTGCAGGTGCTGGAGGCGCCGGTGTCGTTCGAGCCGTTGCTCAAGCCGTTTGATGCATTGATCGAAGGGCAGATTGCGGCGATGGGGGAGGAGGTCTTTCGGAGAAATCATGGCGATGGGCATTTGCGCTAGGCGGGATATCGAGGCGCGGCCATCGGGAGCAAGCCCCCTCCCACATTCGAACGAGTTCCAGCATGAGAATGCGGTCCAGTGTGGGAGGGGGCTTGCTCCCGATGGCGCCCGCTCAGCCACCACCGCCTCGCTTATTCCTTTAAGCCATAAGCACCACACTTTGCGTGATATGGCCCGCCGACCTTTCCCGGTATGATGTTCGCCCCCGCAGTCTGGATTGCGAATACGCCATGACCTTGCAGTACCCTACAATCGCCGATTGCGTCGGCAACACGCCCCTGGTCCGCTTGCAACGCATGGCGGGTGAAACCAGCAATACCCTGTTGCTCAAGCTCGAAGGGAATAACCCGGCCGGCTCGGTGAAAGACCGCCCGGCGCTGTCGATGATCACCCGCGCCGAACTGCGCGGGCAGATCAAGCCCGGCGACACCCTGATCGAAGCCACCTCGGGTAATACCGGGATCGCCCTGGCCATGGCCGCCGCGATCAAGGGTTACAAGATGGTGCTGATCATGCCCGACAACGGCAGCGCCGAGCGCAAGGCGGCGATGACCGCCTATGGCGCCGAGTTGGTGCTGGTCACCCAGGAAGAAGGCATGGAAGGCGCCCGCGACCTCGCCGAGCGCATGGCCGCCGAAGGCCGTGGCCAGGTGCTGGACCAGTTCGCCAATGGGGACAACCCCGAAGCGCACTACACCACCACCGGTCCGGAAATCTGGCGCCAGACCCAGGGCACCATCACCCATTTCGTCAGCTCCATGGGCACCACCGGCACCATCATGGGTAACTCGCGCTACCTCAAGGAGCAGAACCCGGCGATCCAGATCGTCGGCCTGCAACCGATGGAAGGCGCGGCGATCCCAGGCATTCGTCGCTGGCCCGAAGAGTATTTGCCGAAGATCTACAACGCGACGCGCGTGGACCGCATCATCGACATGGCCCAGCGTGAAGCCGAAGACACCACCCGCCGTCTGGCGCGTGAAGAAGGCATCTTCTGCGGCGTGTCGTCCGGCGGCGCCGTGGCGGGTATGTTGCGCTTGTCCAAGGAAGTGGAAAACGCGGTGATCGTCGCGATCATCTGTGACCGAGGCGACCGTTACCTGTCGACCGGCATTTTCGACGAACCCAACTGATGGCCAAGCACGAGAGAGGCCTGCGCTTCCAACCGACGGGCGGCAGCCGGGCCCCACAGATTCCCGTGGGCAAGAAGCAGCGCCTGACCATCGAGCGCCTGGCCAACGACGGCCGCGGCATCGTGTTCTTTGAAGGCCGCACCTGGTTTGTCAACGGTGCGCTGGCCGGCGAAGAGGTTGAAGCGCGGGTATTGGGTACCCACGGCAAGGTGGTCGAGGCCCGCACCGAGCGCGTGTTCACGGCCAGCGAACTGCGCCGTCCGGCACCGTGCGCGCACTTCGGTCGCTGTGGCGGTTGCAGCGTGCAGCACTTGCCCCATGCCGAACAACTTGCCCTGAAACAGCGCATGCTCGCCGAGCAACTGTCCCGCGTGGCCGGTGTCGAACCGCAGGAGTGGGCCGCGCCATTGAGTGGGCCGGAATTCGCTTACCGGCGCCGCGCCCGGGTGGCGGTGCGTTGGGATGCCAAGGCGAAGAAGCTTGAGGTGGGTTTCCGCGCCGTGGCCAGCCAGGACATCGTCGCCATCGATGATTGCCCGGTGCTGGTACAGGCCTTGCAACCGATCATGCAGCGCCTGCCGAACATGCTGCGCCGCCTGAGCAAACCTCAGGCACTGGGGCATGTGGAGTTGTTCAGTGGCTCGTCCGTCGCCGTGTTGCTGCGGCATATGGCGCCGTTGTCGGAGGCGGACCTGCTGATCCTGAAAGAATTCTGCAGCTTCCATGACGCCCAGCTGTGGCTGCATGGTGAAGGTCAGCCGGAACCGATTGAGCCCGATCAGTCACTAGGTTTCCGATTGGACCCATGGGACCTGGAGTTGGCGTACCGACCGGGGGATTTTGTCCAGGTCAACGCCGGGGTCAACGAGGCGATGGTTGCCCAGGCCCTGGACTGGCTGGCGCCGCACCCTGATGAGCGGGTGCTGGACCTGTTCTGCGGCCTGGGCAACTTTGCCCTGCCGCTGGCGAAACAGGTGCGCGACGTGGTGGCGGTGGAAGGTGTGCAGACCATGGTGGACCGGGCTGCACGGAACGCCATCAGCCACAATTTGCATAATGCACAGTTTTTTCAGGCCGATTTGTCCCAGCCGTTGACTGACGCGGAATGGGCCAAACAGGGCTTTTCTGCGGTACTCTTGGACCCACCCCGCGATGGTGCCCAAGAGGTTGTGCGCAATCTCGCCACCCTGGGGGCCAAGCGCCTGGTGTATGTGTCCTGCAACCCGGCGACGCTGGCGCGGGACACGGTTGAGCTGGTCAAGCAAGGCTACCGGCTAAAACGTGCCGGGATCCTCGACATGTTTCCGCAGACAGCGCATGTCGAGGCCATGGCGTTATTTGAAGCGGGCTAGGATGCCCGTTTAATCCGACTGGCCTGCGTTCTCCAAGGCCTATGATCTGCCACGGAGCTCGCAGTAAAAAGGTCGGCGATGATTTTGGCGCATCCAAGGTGCGTCATAGGGAAGGTAAGCAAGATGGTACAGGTGAGAGCACACCAGCCGATCAACACCGACGGCAGTATCAATCTCGAGGCATGGCTGGATCATGCCATCAGTGTCGACCCGGCACTGGACCGTGAAGCCTTGAAAGCAGCCTGCGAGTTCGCTCGTGAGTCTGAGCAACAAGACAATGCAGCCAAGAACCTGTGGGCCGAAGGCACTTCCAGCTTTCGCACCGGGTTGGAAATCGCCGAGATCCTTGCCGATCTCAAGCTGGACCAGGACTCGCTGATCGCCGCCGTGCTCTATCGCGGCGTGCGCGAAGGGCACATCCAGTTGCCGACCGTCAGCCAGCGCTTTGGCGCGGTGGTGGCCAAGCTGATCGACGGCGTGCTGCGCATGGCCGCCATCAGCGCCAGCCTCAGCCCGCGCCAGTCCATGGTGCTGGGCACCCAGGGCCAGGTGGAAAACCTGCGCAAGATGCTGGTGGCGATGGTCGACGACGTACGTGTCGCCCTGATCAAGCTGGCCGAACGCACCTGCGCGATCCGTGCGGTGAAGACCGCCGACGACGAAAAGCGCAACCGCGTCGCCCGCGAAGTCTTCGACATCTATGCGCCCCTGGCCCACCGCCTGGGTATCGGCCATATCAAGTGGGAGTTGGAGGACTTGTCCTTCCGCTACCTCGAACCTGATCAATACAAACAGATCGCCACGCTGCTGCATGAGCGGCGGCTCGACCGTGAGCGCTTTATCAGTGACGTGATGGGCCAGTTGCGCGCCGAGCTGCAGGCCACCGGGGTCGATGCCGACATCAGCGGCCGCGCCAAACACATCTACTCGATCTGGCGCAAAATGCAGCGCAAGGGCCTGGCCTTCAGCCAGATCTACGATGTGCGTGCGGTGCGCGTGCTGGTGCCGGAAATGCGCGACTGCTACACCGCGCTGGGTATCGTCCATACGCTGTGGCGGCACATTCCCAAGGAGTTCGACGACTACATCGCCAACCCCAAGGAAAACGGCTATCGCTCGCTGCACACCGCGGTGATCGGCCCCGAGGGCAAGGTGCTGGAAGTGCAGATCCGCACCCACGCCATGCACGAAGAGGCAGAGCTGGGCGTGTGCGCGCACTGGCGCTACAAGGGCACCGACGTCAAGGCCGGGTCCAACCAGTACGAGGAGAAAATCTCCTGGCTGCGCCAAGTGCTGGAATGGCACGAAGAACTCGGCGACATCGGCGGCCTGGCCGAACAGTTGCGCGTGGATATCGAGCCGGACCGGGTCTACATCTTTACCCCCGACGGCCATGCCATCGACTTGCCCAAGGGTGCGACGCCGCTGGACTTCGCCTACCGCGTGCACACCGAGATCGGCCATAACTGCCGGGGCGCCAAGATCAACGGGCGCATCGTACCGCTCAACTACAGCCTGCAAACCGGCGAGCAGGTCGAGATCATCACCAGCAAGCACGGCACGCCGAGCCGCGACTGGCTGAACCCGAACCTGGGCTACATCACCACGTCGCGGGCGCGGGCGAAGATCGTGCATTGGTTCAAGTTGCAGGCCCGCGACCAGAACGTCGCCGCCGGCAAGACCCTGCTCGAACGCGAGCTGGGCCGCCTGGGCCTGCCGCAGGTGGACTTCGACAAACTGGCCGAAAAGGCCAACATGAAGATTGCCGAAGACATGTTCGCCGCCCTCGGTGCCGGCGACCTGCGCCTGGCGCAACTGGTCAACCTGGCCCAGCAACTGGTCGAGCCGGAGCGCGGCAACGAACAACTGGAGCTGATCCCACGCAAGGCCACCGGCTACAAGCCCGGCAAGCGCGGCGATATCCAGATCCAGGGCGTCGGCAACCTGCTGACGCAAATCGCCGGCTGCTGCCAGCCGTTGCCGGGGGATGCCATCGTCGGCTACATCACCCAAGGCCGTGGCGTGAGCATTCACCGCCAGGACTGCGCCTCGGTGCTGCAGCTGGGTGGGCGTGAGCCGGAGCGGATTATCCAGGTCAGCTGGGGTCCGGTGCCGGTGCTCACCTACCCGGTGGACATCATCATCCGTGCCTACGACCGTTCCGGCCTGCTGCGCGACGTCTCGCAAGTGCTGCTCAATGAGCGCATCAACGTGTTGGCGGTCAACACCCGCTCGAATAAAGAGGACAACACCGCGTTGATGTCTCTGACCATCGAGATTCCGGGGTTGGACGCACTGGGGCGGCTGCTGGGGCGGATTTCCCAGTTGCCGAACATCATTGAGACGCGGCGCAACCGTACCCCATGATTCGCAGAATGAATGCAGGCTAAATGTGGGAGGGGGCTTGCTCCCACACTGATCGGACACAGAAAGATGTATTCACTTGAAGACCTGCTGCACCTGATGAGCCGCCTGCGGGACCCGCAATACGGGTGCCCGTGGGACATCAAGCAAACCTACGCGACCATTGTCCCGCACACCCTGGAAGAGGCCTACGAAGTGGCCGACGCCATCGAGCGCGGCGACTTTGATCATCTGCAAGGTGAGTTGGGCGACCTGTTGTTCCAGGTGGTGTATTACAGCCAACTGGCGCGGGAAGAGGGGCGTTTCGAATTTGCCGGGGTGATCGACAGCATCACCCGCAAACTGATTCGCCGCCATCCCCATGTGTTCCCGACCGGCGATCTGTACGCGCCGCTGGATATTCCTCGACTGAGCGAAGAGCAGGTCAAGGAACGTTGGGAGCAAATCAAGGCCGAGGAGCGTGCGGAAAAATCCGACGCGCCGGAGCAGCTGTCCCTGCTGGACGATGTGCCCAGCGCCTTGCCGTCCCTGTCCCGGGCCGCCAAATTGCAGAAGCGCGCCAGCCAGGTCGGCTTCGACTGGCCATCGGCGTTGCCGGTGGTGGATAACGTGCGCGAAGAGCTGGACGAAGTGCTCGAAGCCATGGCCGACAACGACCCGGAGGCCATCGCCGATGAAGTCGGTGACCTGCTGTTCGCGGCGGTCAACCTGGCCCGTCACCTCAAGGTCGACCCGGAAACCGCGCTGCGTGGCGCCAATGCCAAGTTCGAGCGACGCTTCCGATTTATCGAACAGGCATTGCGCGATACCCACCAACCCATAGAAGATTGCACCCTCGAAGAGTTGGACGCCCTGTGGGGCGAAGCCAAACGTCAGGAAAAGAACGTGTCCAGCTGCGGTTGAGCAGTTGCCTAAGTGAGTAAGCACCATGAGCCTTTCCCTTCGCGACCAGTTGCTCAAAGCAGGTCTGGTCAACCAAAAGCAGGCCAAGCAGGTCGGCAAAGAGAAACAGAAACAGCAGCGCCTGGTCCACAAGGGCCAGATCGAGGCCGATGACACCCAGGCTCGCCTGGCTGCCGAAGCCCAGGCCGAGAAGGTCAAGCGTGACCAGGAGCTGAACCGCCAGCAGCAGGAAAAAGCCGAGGCCAAGGCCCGTACGGCCCAGGTCAAGCAACTGATCGAAACCTCTCGCCTGCCTAAGCTCACGACCGAGGACTACTACAACTTCGTGGATGACAAGAAGGTCAAGCGCCTGTCGGTCAACACGTTGATGCGCAACAAGCTGAGCAACGGCTCCCTGGCCATCGTGCATCACGGTGGCGGCTACGAGGTGATCCCCCGTGAAGCCGCGCTGAAGATCCAGGAGCGCGCCCCGGAGCGTATCGTGCAGCTCAATATCCTGACCGAAAGCCAGGTGCCGGATGAGGATGATCCGTACGCGGCCTACCAGATCCCGGATGATTTGATGTGGTAAGGCTGTAGCTAAGAATTGTGGTGAGCAGGCTTGCCCTGCGTTGGGCTGCGAAGCAGCCCAGAACACACAAACCCCGCTCAAAAGGCGGGGTTTGTGTTTTACAGGCCCCCCAGCTGCGTGGGGCTGGGGGCCTACAGGATTTCGAAGTTTCAGGAGCTTTGCGTCTGGCGTTTCATCTCAAGGGCTTCGAGCTCGTTTTTATAATTATGAGCGTCGCTCTCGTTGTGAAACATGCCGACCAGCAGGTCTTGTTGGTGGACATCCCAGATGTGAATCCCATGGCCCAGCGCTTCGTGGGACATATGTTCGTCGTCGCGTTCAGTTACTTTTACAGTCATCTGCTTGCTCCAATTTCTGGTGGGTATGCGGCAAGTCGTCGCAGGTCTTTTTATACGGTTTGTTAGCTTGCTAAGTAAACCGCTTTAGAGGTTTATGACAGAAGTTTCATGTTGGGCACCATCGGGAGCAAGCTCCCTCCCACAGGGGAAAGTGTTCGCAGTTCAAATGTGGGAGGGGGCTTGCTCCCGATGACGGCAGACACTTGAACCCAAAACCCCAGACGAAAAAAAGCCCCGCATTCAGCGAGGCTCTTGTTCAGCTCATCCGCGCACTCAGTTGCCTTTGACCGCCTTGCCGTCAACGGTACCGTCTTGCAGCATGATGTTGTATTCCTTACCGTCGGTCTCAACCTGACGCAGGGCAACCAGGATGCCGCCCTGGTCCTTGGCAAACCACATCTGGGTGATGCGCTTGCTTTGAGTCGGGTCGCGTACGCGCTCGACCTTGATTGCGTCAATGCTGCCGACCTTGGTCTGGACCTTTTCCGGGCCGATCACGCGGAAGTCGTAGGTGTCGACGTCGGTGCCTTCAACCACGTTGTAGCTCATGCTTTTCTTGCCGGCTGCCACGTCGCGCTGCAAGGCCAACTGGTAGGTCGACTTGTCGAGCATGCCGCTTTGCAGGGGCACATTGACCGGGTCTTTGTTTTCAAAGCCGGTGACTTTCTTGGTCGACGGGTCGAAGTCCAGGTTGATCTTCTTGGTCTTGCCCAGGCCGCCGCGTTCGAAGGCGTAGCTCTTCGGTTGCAGGGTGTCCTTGTCGAACAGGATAACGCTGGTTTCGGTCAGGCTGGCGATCATCATGGAAGCCTTGAAGTTCAAGGTCCAGGTGCCGTCACCGTTCTTGGTCAGGCTGCGTTCTGCCGAACCACTCATGGGCAACTGTTTCCAGTCGGCGGTGTAGCTGGCGGAGAACGGGTGTAGATCTGCCGCTTGCACGGCAGGCAAGGCGAACAGCGCAAAAGCGAAGAGCAAGGCGCGACGCATAAAATCTCCTAGGTTCGAATCAAGTGGCCGCTGGCCGCAAGTAACTGACCGTCCAATAATGCACCCTGGTCACCAAGAATCAACCGCCCCTCGGCAAACCAGCGCACAGCCAGCGGGTAAATCCTGTGTTCCTGGGTATGTACCCGTTGCGCAAGGGTCTGCGCCGAGTCGTCAGACTCTACCGGAACCACTGCCTGTACGACCAGAGGCCCGCCATCGAGTTCCTCGGTAACGAAGTGCACGCTGCAGCCATGCTCGTTGTCACCCGCATCCAGCGCGCGCTGGTGCGTGTGCATGCCTTTGTACTTGGGTAGCAGGGAAGGGTGGATATTCAGCAGGCGCCCTTCGTAGTGCCGCACGAAACCAGCGCTGAGAATGCGCATGAAACCGGCCAGTACCACGAGTTGGGGGTTGAAGGCGTCGATCAGTTCGACCAGGGCGCTGTCGAAGGCCTCGCGGCCTTCGAAAGCCTTGTGATCCAGCGAGCGGGTTTCGATACCCGCGTCCCTGGCGCGTTGCAGGCCGTAGGCGTCGCTGCGGTTGGAGATCACCGCAGCGATGCGCACCGGGCTGTCGCCGGTGCGCGTGCTGTCGATCAGGGCCTGCAAGTTACTGCCGGTGCCGGAAAGCAGCACCACGACATCACAGGTCCGAGGCATCAGTGAGCCTTGAGGTTCTTCAGTTCAACCTGAGCCGCGCCTTCGACGGCGGTGGCGATCTGGCCGATGACCCAAGGCTGCTCGCCGGCTTCACGCAATACGTTCAGCGCGGTTTCAACGTGTTCCTGCGCCACGCAGATCACCATGCCCACGCCGCAGTTCAGCACGCGGTGCATTTCGGTTTCATTGACGTTGCCTTTTTCCTGCAGCCAGTCGAATACCGCAGGACGCTGCCAGCTGGCCACGTCGACGATCGCCTGGGCGCCTTTTGGCAGTACGCGCGGGATGTTGTCCAGCAGGCCGCCGCCGGTGATGTGGGCCATGGCCTTGACCGCGCCGGTGTCCTTGATCAGCTTGAGCAGTGGCTTGACGTAGATGCGGGTCGGGGCCATCAGCAGGTCGGTCAGCGGCTTGCCGTCGAGCTGGATGTTCTCGATGTCGGCACCGGACACTTCGATGATCTTGCGGATCAGCGAGTAGCCGTTGGAGTGCGGGCCGGAGGATGGCAGGGCGAGCAGGGCGTCGCCGGCAGCCACTTTGGAGCCGTCGATGATCTCGGCTTTTTCCACCACGCCGACGCAGAAGCCGGCCAGGTCGTAGTCTTCGCCTTCGTACATGCCTGGCATTTCAGCGGTTTCGCCGCCGACCAGGGAGCAACCCGACAGTTCGCAGCCGGCGCCGATGCCGGTCACCACCTGGGTGGCGGTCTCGACGTTCAGCTTGCCGGTGGCATAGTAGTCGAGGAAGAACAACGGCTCGGCACCGCATACCACCAGGTCGTTGACGCACATGGCGACCAGGTCGATGCCGATGCTGTCGTGCTTGTTCAGGTTCAGTGCCAGGCGCAGCTTGGTGCCCACACCGTCGGTGCCGGAAACCAATACAGGCTGCTTGTAGCCGGCCGGGATCTCGCAGAGGGCGCCAAAACCGCCCAGGCCGCCCATGACTTCGGGGCGCGCAGTGCGCTTGGCAACGCTCTTGATGCGTTCGACCAATGCTTCACCGGCGTCGATGTCTACACCGG
Source organism: Pseudomonas sp. S3E12 (assembly GCF_001702295.1). Classification (NCBI taxonomy): domain Bacteria; kingdom Pseudomonadati; phylum Pseudomonadota; class Gammaproteobacteria; order Pseudomonadales; family Pseudomonadaceae; genus Pseudomonas; species Pseudomonas sp. S3E12. Next base: position 289,984 of record NZ_MBDT01000022.1, on the reverse strand, counting down.
CGTCCTTGTAGCTCAGGGAGGGTTGCTTGCTCATGATCCAGGCCTTTAGGGGGGATTCAGGGGTAACGACCGAGCGGGCAGGCGCTTTTGGTAAAAGGCCCAGCCGTTGACGGTCTGCGAAGGCGCGCGATTTTATCAGGCTTGAGGGGCAGCGGCCATCCTCGGGCCGACGGGCAGGGCAGATAGATTTAAAAAAGCAGGTTAAAAAAATGCTGATCGGGTCTGTTCAGGCACGTATTAAGGTATAGCCTTTAAACCGCTGTCGTTAATGACATGGCGAAAACTTACCGGGACCCCGTGAATGTTTTAGTTGTCGCTGTGGTCACAGCCTGGCTATACCGATTTCACGCGGTCTGTTCCAGCCGCTAAATTTGTCGTTCGGGAATCTTCCATGCGTCTGTGTAATGTCTTTTTTGTAGGCTGCTTGTCGTTGATCAGCCTGGCGAGTCATGCCGAAACCCTCAATGGCCTGTACCAGGTACTCGAACCCGTCAGCAGCCAATCGCCGCAAGAGCGCGACCAGGCGACCCAGCGCGCGGTGGAAACCCTGGTGATTCGCCTGACCGGCGACGCCAAGGCCGCGCAAGGCCCGGGCCTGGCGGCGATTCGCAAGGATCCGCAGCAAATCATCACTCAATACGGTTACGACGCCGGCCCGCCCGAGAGCCTGCAAGTGGACTTCGACCCGGTCAGCACTGATCGCGCCTTGCGTGATGCCGGCCTGTCGATCTGGGGCAGCAATCGGCCATCGATCCTCGGCTGGTGGCTGAACGACTCCACCGAAGGCAGCAGCCTGGTCGGCGATGGCCAGGCCGCTGCCCAGGCGCTGCGCCGTGCGGCACAGCACCGTGGCTTGCCATTGCGCCTGCCCCTGGGGGACCTGGATGAACAGGTGGTCGCCACCGCGCCGAATCTTGAAAGCGCCGATGCCACGCCGTTGCGCGCCGCGTCCGAACGCTACGGTGCCGACGCCTTGCTGGCCGTGCATGCGCGCCAGGAAGGCAATCAATGGCAGGCCAAATGGCGCCTGTGGCTGGGTGACAAGAGCGAGCAGGGCACCGCGCAAGGCGCCGACACGGGCGCGCTGGCCGATGCAGTCATGCTGGCGGTCAGCCAAAAACTGGCGCCGCGCTTTGCGGTCAAGCCCGGTGTGAGTACCGAGCAACTGCTGGAAGTGCAGGGCATGAACCTGGAGCGGTACGCGGCCCTGGGGCACCTGCTTGAGCCGTTTGGCGGTCAGCCGCAATGGGTGGATGGCAATCGTATTGTGTATCGGGTCAACGGCAGCGCCGATCAGTTGCGTACCCAGTTGAGCCTGGCCAAGTTGCAGGAGGTGCCTGCCGGTGAGGCCCCGGCGCAGCAGCCTGCGGTCGATGGCACACAACCGGCAGCGGCACCTGCGCCCCAGGCGCAACTGCATTTTCGTTGGTAAAAGTTCTTCCTATATAGATAGAAGCAAATAATGGAGTGGTTTATGGCGGATACGCGTCGTTGGGTGTGGCTTGGCGGGATCGTCCTGCTGTGCGTTTTTGTGTTCCTGCTGCATTCGATCCTGACGCCGTTCCTGGTTGCGTTGCTGCTCGCCTATCTGTTCGATCCCGTGGTGGATCGCCTGGAAAAAGCCGGTCTGTCGCGGACCTTGGGCGTGGTTGCGGTGTTTGCACTGTTCACGTTGATCATCACCGCGCTGGTGCTGGTGCTGGTGCCGATGCTGGCCAAGCAACTGTTTCGTCTCTATGAGCTGGCGCCGCAGATGCTCGATTGGCTGCAGCACACGGCGATGCCATGGGCCCAGGCCAAGTTGGGCCTGTCGGATGGCTTCTGGAAGTTCGACAAGGTCAAGGCGGCGATCAGCGAGCACATGGGCCAGACCACCGATATTGTGGGGGTGATCCTCAGCCAGGCGACCGCGTCCAGCCTGGCGCTGATCGGCTGGCTGACCAACCTGGTGCTGATTCCGGTGGTGGCGTTCTACCTGCTGCGCGATTGGGACATCATGATGGCCAAGATCCGCAGCCTGCTGCCCCGCAACCGTGAAGAGCGCATCGTGGCCCTGGCCGGCGAGTGCCATGAGGTGCTTGGCGCCTTTGTGCGCGGGCAGTTGCTGGTGATGCTGGCACTGGGGATCATCTACGCGGCGGGCTTGATGGCCATCGGCCTGGAGCTGGGCCTGTTGATCGGCCTGATCGCCGGCCTCGCCGCTATCGTGCCGTATATGGGCTTTGTGATCGGGATCGGTGCGGCGTTGGTGGCAGGGTTGTTCCAGTTTGGCGGCGACCTGTACCCGATGCTGGGGATTGTCGCGGTGTTCATGGTCGGCCAGGCCCTGGAAGGCATGGTGCTCACGCCGTTGCTGGTGGGGGATCGGATTGGCCTGCACCCGGTGGCGGTCATCTTTGCGATCCTGGCGGGCGGCGAGCTGTTCGGCTTTACCGGCATCCTGCTGGCACTGCCGGTGGCAGCGGTGATCATGGTGCTGGTGCGTCATGTGCACGATCTGTACAAGGATTCCGACGCCTATACGGGGGTCGAAGACCCCGACCTGTAACCGCTGCGTCATAAACCCGGCTTCGGCCGGGTTTGTTGTTTATGGGGCTAGGGCGTCAAACAATCCGCTCAAAACCGGCAAGTTAACGCAAACCTTTGATTTTGCTTGTGGTCTGCTGCATTGTGCGCCCGGCGTCACGGGTATAAACTTTGCAAACTTTACACAGAGGCCACTAACGGTTCGATGGGAGCCGTTCAGTCAGCATGAAACCGATTCAGCTGCCCTTAGGTGTGCGTCTGCGTGATGACGCTACCTTTATCAATTACTACCCAGGCGCCAATGCCGCTGCACTCGGCTATGTCGAGCGGCTCTGCGAAGCCGACGCCGGGTGGACCGAAAGCCTGATCTATCTGTGGGGTAAACACGGCGTCGGGCGTACCCACCTGTTGCAGGCCGCTTGCCTGCGTTTCGAGCAGATGGGAGAGCCGGCGGTTTACTTGCCCCTGGCCGAGTTGATGGATCGCGGCATCGGGATCTTCGACAACCTTGAGCAATACGAACTGGTGTGCCTGGACGATCTGCAGGCAGTGGCCGGCAAGGCGGATTGGGAAGAGGCGCTGTTCCATCTGTTCAACCGCCTGCGTGACAGCGGCCGGCGCTTGTTGATTGCCGCCTCCACCTCGCCACGGGAGTTGCCGGTGAAGCTGGCCGACCTCAAGTCGCGCCTGACCCTGGCGCTGATCTTCCAGATGCGCCCTCTCTCCGACGAAGACAAACTGCGGGCCCTGCAATTGCGTGCATCCCGTCGCGGCCTGCACCTCACCGATGAAGTCGGGCACTTTATCCTCACCCGTGGCACCCGCAGCATGAGCGCGTTGTTCGATTTGCTCGAGCAACTCGATCAGGCCTCTTTGCAGGCTCAACGAAAATTGACGATCCCTTTTCTCAAGGAAACGTTGGGCTGGTAACCGGTTGAATCTACGGGGTTCGGCAATTTCCAGGCGCCAGAAATCCTGCGTTTAAGCCACGTTGGCTACGCATGTGAACCGATAAATGGAATTACGGCTTAGATGTCATAGTCCAATCGCGAAGTCACATAGATCACGATTGAATTTGCAAATCGATGTGATAGAAGGCATAGTCTCGACTTCTTTACATACCAGCCACGGTCGTGCCCATGCTAAATCGCTTCGCACCCCTCGTGCCCCTCGCACTCGTTACCCTGTTGTTTGGTTGCGCCTCCCACCCTCAACAGGTGGTTGAGCAGCAAAAACCTCAACAACAGTCCCAGGCAAAATTCGTTGCTGCGCAGTCTGCTTCTGTCTATGAAGAAGAGGTGGCAACCGAAAAGGAACTGGCCGATTTCTCCGGCAACAAGCCTTACCAGCTTCCAGTCCTGGCCGACAGCATCCTCGAACGCGGCATGTCCCTGATCGGTACCCGTTACCGTTTCGGCGGTACCTCTGAAGCCGGTTTCGACTGCAGCGGTTTCATCGGCTACCTGTTTCGTGAAGAAGCTGGCATGAACCTGCCACGCTCCACTCGCGAAATGATCAACGTGAAAGCACCGTTGGTCGCGCGCAACAACCTCAAGCCCGGTGATCTGCTTTTCTTCAGTACTGCAGGCCGTGGTCGCGTCAGCCATGCCGGTATCTACCTGGGCGATAACCAGTTTATCCACTCCAGCAGCCGTCGCAGTGGCGGTGTTCGAGTCGACAGCCTGGGTGACAGCTACTGGAGCAAAACCTTCATCGAAGCCAAGCGCGCACTCGCCATGGCCCCGACTACGGTTACCGCCAGTAAGTAAACTTAAAGTGATACTTGAAGTTTGACGTGTAAGCGCTAGAATCCCTGGACATTGTTGTAATCCGTTCGCGCGAGCTTTGCTTGCGCGTTCTGGTTTTCAGCGTTCGGCAGCGATAGCCGCATCCAGACCAGGATTGTTCTGCACATGTCGACCTCAGCCCGCCTGCTCCTTATTCTCTGCGCCGCGCTTATCAGTGCCTGCGCCAGCCGGCCGCCGCCCGCTCCCGTTGCGGTCAAGCCCAAGCCGGTATTCAACTATTCCACCCAGAATTTCTCGCCTGCGGCCGAAGACGTACTCTTTCGTGCACTGGGCCTGGTCGGCACGCCTTACCGTTGGGGCGGCAACACGCCGGATTCGGGTTTTGATTGCAGTGGCCTGATCGGCTTCGTCTTCCGCGACGCCGCCGGCATCTCCCTGCCGCGCACCACCCGCGAGCTGATCGTGATGCGCGCCCAGGACGTCAGCGAGCAGAACCTGCAGACCGGCGACCTGCTGTTCTTCGCCACCGGTGGCGGCTCCCAGGTCAGCCACGCCGGCATCTATGTGGGCGAAGGCCGCTTTGTGCACGCGCCGCAGACCGGCGGTACGGTCAAGCTGGACACCTTGTCCAAGGCGTATTGGCAGAATGCCTATCTGAGCGCCAAGCGTGTGTTGCCAGCAAACCTGGCACGTAATCCCTGAACCAAATGTGGGAGGGGGCTTGCCCCCGATAGCGAAGTATCAATCACAGTATCTGTGCCTGACCCACTGCTATCGGGAGCAAGTCCCCTCCCGCATTGGTTTTGTGATGCTTCTGGGGGCGTTTATTTAGCGGCCGACACCCGCCACACCTTATTCCCCACATCATCCGCCACCAGCAAATCCCCCTGCTGATCAATCACCACGCCCACCGGCCGGCCCATGGCGTTCTCATCCTTATCGAGAAACTCGGTCAGCACATCCACCGGCTGCCCTTCAGGCTGGCCTGCCTCGAACGGCACGAAGATCACCTTGTAGCCACTGTGGGGCTTGCGATTCCATGAGCCATGCTGGCCGATGAACGCGCCGTTGCTGAATGGCGCCGGGAGTTTGCTGCCCTCGGCGAACGTCAGTCCCAAAGACGCGGTGTGCGGCCCTACCGCATAGTCCGGCACGATTGCCTTGGCCACCAGGTCCAGGTTCTGCGGCGTGACGCGCACATCCACATGCTGGCCATAATAGCTGAAGGGCCAGCCATAGAACCCGCCATCCTTGACCGAGGTGATGTAGTCCGGCACCAGATCGCTGCCGATCTCGTCGCGCTCGTTTACCGCGGTCCATAGCTTGCCGCTCTGGGGTTCCCAGGCCATGCCGTTAGGGTTGCGCAGGCCGGAAGCGAAAATGCGCTGCTGGCCGCTGGCGCGATCCACTTCCCAGATAGCCGCCCGGCCCTGTTCCGCCTCAAGACCGTTCTCACCGACGTTGCTGTTGGAGCCGACGCTCACGTACAGCTTGCTGCCGTCCTTGCTGGCGATCACGTTCTTGGTCCAGTGGTGATTCAGGGGCCCGCCCGGCAGGTCGACCACCTTGGTGCCAGGTGCCTTGATCGCGGTTTCGCCCGCTTGATAGGGGAAGCGCAGCAGTTTGTCCGAATCGGCGACGTACAGGTCATTGCCGACCAGTGTCATACCGAAGGGCGAGTTGAGGTTTTCCAGGAACACCGTACGGGTCTCGGCAACGCCATCGTGATCGGCGTCGCGCAGCAGGGTAATGCGATTGGGGCTCGGCACCCCGGCGCCGGCGCGGCCCATGACCTTCTCCATGACCCAGCCGCGAATACCCTTGGAATCATCCGGTTTGGGCGGCGCATTGGTTTCTGCCACCAGCACATCGCCGTTGGGCAGCACATACAGCCAGCGCGGGTGGTCCAGGCCTTCGGCGAACGCCGCCACGTGGGTGCCGGCCGCCGCCGTTGGCTTCACGCCCTCCGGCCAGCCGATAGCCGGGGCAATGTTCACCGTGGGAATCAGGGTTTTGTTCGGCTCCGGTAGCTGCGGCGACGGCCCGGTGCCGTCGGACACCTGCAGGGTGGAGCTTTCACCGCAGGCGGCGAGGGTGCCGGCGAGCATGATGAGTAGGGCGAGTCTGGTTTTATGCATGGTGTTCTCCTTGATACCTGTAAGGGTAGAGGAGGGCGCTGGTGCGATGGTTCAAGTGCAAGGCCAGCTTTAATTGACGCTCCACCCCCAACCCACTAACCTTCGCGGCTTGTTCCAGGTGCTCTGTGACCCATGGGTCGACCGAGTGAAACAGGGAAGCCGGTGAGCGAGCGCACTTGTACACAGTGCTGCCGCGATTCCGGCGCTGCCCCCGCAACGGTAAATGAGTCAAGACGGTGCCTTTTGCCACTGTATCGCCCGCGATATGGGAAGGCGCGCCGTCGGCGTGTTCGCTCTGTCGATGAGCCGGCGCACCACTCATGAGCCCGGAGACCGGCCTGGATCATCCAACAGCATCACGGTGGGCGATGCTTGGCTGTCTGTTTTTTCCTGCCTGCCGTTTTTGTCCAGCCCCAATGGAGAGCTGCCATGACCGATACCCCCGACCGCGACGAACGCCACCTGGCGCGCATGCTGCGCAAAAAAGCCGTGATCGACGAGCGCATCGCCAATTCCCCCAATGAGTGTGGCTTGCTGCTGGTGCTGACCGGCAACGGCAAAGGCAAGAGCAGCTCGGCATTCGGCATGCTCGCGCGCGCCATGGGCCACGGTATGCAGTGCGGTGTGGTGCAGTTCATCAAGGGGCGCAACAGCACCGGTGAGGAGTTGTTCTTCCGCCGTTTCCCCGAGCAAGTGCGTTTCCACGTGATGGGCGAAGGCTTCACCTGGGAGACCCAGGACCGCCAGCGCGATATCGCTGCCGCCGAAGCCGCCTGGGCCGTGTCCCGCGAACTGCTGCAAGACCCGCGCATCGGCCTGGTGGTGCTGGATGAGCTGAACATCGCCCTCAAGCATGGTTACCTCGACTTGGACCAGGTCCTCAGCGACCTGCAAGCGCGTCCGCCGATGCAGCACGTGGTCGTCACCGGTCGTGGCGCCAAGCCTGAGTTGATCGAAATGGGCGACACCGTCACCGAAATGGGCATGCTCAAGCACGCGTTCCAGGCCGGGATCAAGGCACAGAAGGGCGTCGAACTTTGAATCAGCCCCGTCACTGCCCGGCCGTCCTGATCGCCGCACCGGCGTCCGGCCAGGGCAAAACCACCGTCACCGCCGCGCTGGCCCGTTTGCACCGCAACCTGGGGCGCAGAGTACGGGTGTTCAAATGCGGCCCGGATTTCCTGGACCCGATGATCCACGAGCGCGCCAGCGGTGCGCCGGTGTATCAATTGGACATGTGGATGGTGGGTGAGCAGGAAAGTCGCCGCCTGCTGTGGGAAGCGGCGGGTGAGGCCGACCTCATCCTGATCGAAGGCGTGATGGGCCTGTTCGATGGCACACCGTCCAGCGCCGACCTGGCGCGGCATTTCGGCGTGCCGGTGCTCGGTGTGATCGACGGCACCGCCATGGCCCAGACCTTTGGCGCCCTGGCCCTGGGCCTGGCGCGTTATCAGCCGGACCTGCCGTTTGCGGGGGTACTGGCCAACCGCGTCGGCACCCTGCGCCATGCGCAGTTGCTGGAAGGCAGCCTCACCGAAGGCTTGCGTTGGTATGGCGCCCTGTCCCGCGAAACCGGGATCGAACTGCCCAGCCGCCATTTGGGCCTGGTGCAGGCCAGCGAGCTGAATGACCTCGACGTGCGCCTGGACGCCGCCGCCCAGGCCCTGGGCAGCAGCTGCGAAGTCGCATTGCCGCCACCGGTGACCTTCGCCGCGCCGGAAGTGATCGAGGCCGAGCCGTTGCTGGCCGGTGTGCGCATTGCGGTGGCCCGTGACGAAGCCTTTGCCTTCACCTATGGCGCCAGCCTCGACTTGCTGCGGGCGATGGGGGCCGAACTGACGTTTTTCTCGCCGATCCATGATCGCCAGCTGCCCGAGGCTGACAGCCTGTACTTGCCCGGCGGTTACCCGGAATTGCACCACCAGGCGCTGTCGCAAAACACGCCGATGCTTGACGCCATTCGTAACCATCATGCCGCCGGCAAACCCTTGCTCGCCGAGTGCGGCGGCATGCTCTACCTGTTGGATTCGCTTACCGATGTCGACGGCACCCGCGCCGAGCTGGTCGGCCTGCTGCAAGGCGATGCGGTGATGCAAAAGAAACTCGCGGCCCTGGCCCTGCAAAGCGTCGAACTGCCGGAAGGCGTGCTGCGCGGGCACACGTACCACCATTCCCTGACCAGCACCGAGTGCCAGCCGATTGCCCGTGGCCTGAGCCCGAACGGTGGGCGCGGTGCCGAAGCGGTGTTCCGACAGGGGCGGATGACCGCCTCTTACGTGCACTTCTATTTCCCGTCGAATCCGACGGCGGTAGCCGCGTTGTTTGCCCCGGACCGAGCTGAAACCCCATCCACTGTGGGAGGGGGCTTGCCCCCGATAGGGCCATGACCGACAACGCTTTCCCCCAGGCCGACCGCAACGCCGTCTACCGCGCCATCGCCGAACGCCGCGACATGCGCCACTTCAGCGGCGGCAGTGTCGCGCCCGAATTGCTGCATCGCCTGCTCCAGGCCGCGCACCAGGCCCCGAGTGTCGGCCTGATGCAGCCCTGGCGGTTTATCCGCATCAGCGACCGCGCGGTGCGCAGCCGGATTCAACAGTTGGTGGAAGAAGAACGCGTGCGCACCGCAGAGGCGTTGGGCGAGCGCTCCGATGCGTTCATGAAGCTCAAGGTCGAAGGCATCCACGACTGCGCCGAAGTGCTGGTGGCGGCGTTGATGGATGATCGCGAGCGCCACATCTTCGGACGGCGCACCTTGCCGGAGATGGACCTGGCGTCGCTGTCCTGTGCGATCCAGAACCTGTGGCTGGCGGCGCGGGTCGAGGGGTTGGGCATGGGCTGGGTCTCGCTGTTCGAACCCCAGGCCCTGGCCGACCTGCTGGGCCTGCCGCCTGGCGCAAAACCCCTGGCGGTCTTGTGCCTGGGGCCGGTGACCGAGTTTTACCCGGCACCGATGTTGCAGCTCGAAGGCTGGACCGAGCCCCGGCCGTTGAGTGACATGGTGTATGAAAATGCGTGGGGAGTGAGTCAATGAGTGTGGCCTTGCTGTGTGTCGCTGCGGTGGCGCTGGATGCGCTGCTGGGCGAGCCCAGGCGCTGGCATCCGCTGGTGGCGTTCGGCAATTTTGCCGGGCGCATCGAGCAGCGTTTCAACAGCGGTGGCCGGGGCTGGCGCAGCCATGGCGTGACTGCGTGGGTTATCGCCGTGGTGCCGTTGACCCTGCTGGCCACCGCGTTGTCGTGGGCGCCGTATATCGGCTGGGTCCTGGAGATCCTCGCGTTGTACTGCGCCCTCGGCATGCGCAGCCTCGGCGAGCATGTGATCCCGGTGGCCCAGGCCCTGCGCAGCGATGACCTCGACGCGGCCCGCACACGAGTGAGCTACCTGGTCAGCCGCCAGACCAGTGAACTGGACCGCACCGAAGTCGCCCGTGCCGCCACCGAATCGGTGCTGGAAAACGGCAGCGATGCGGTGTTTGCCGCGCTGTTCTGGTTTGTCGTCGCCGGCGTGCCGGGCGTGGTGCTCTACCGCCTGAGCAATACGCTCGACGCGATGTGGGGCTATCGCAACGAACGCTTCGAGCGTTTCGGTTGGGCCGCGGCCAAGATCGACGATGTACTCAACTATGTGCCCGCACGCCTGGTGGCCTTGACCTACGCCGTGCTGGGCAAAACCCGCCTGGCCCTCAAATGCTGGCGCACCCAGGGGCCGTCCTGGGACAGCCCCAATGCCGGGCCGGTGATGGCATCCGGCGCAGGCGCGTTGGGCGTTGAGTTGGGCGGTGCCGCGATTTACCACGGCGAGGTGCACCAGCGTCCGCCACTGGGCGAAGGCCCGGCGGCGGATGCCAACTCCATTGATCGAGGCTGGCAACTGGTGCAGCGCGGCGTATGGTTGTGGTTGCTGATTCTCTGCGTGGGGGGGCAATTTTATGCTTGAGCACGGTGGCCGGCTGCGCAAGGCGGCGATTCAGTACGGGATTGCCGAAGCCGATTGGCTGGACCTGTCCAGCGGCCTCGCGCCCTGGCCGTGGCCGATCCCGGAGATTCCGCTGCGGGCCTGGGCGCGCTTGCCGGAATCGGACGACGGCCTGGAACAGGCGGCCAGCGAGTATTACGGCGCCGCGCATGTCCTGCCGGTGCCCGGCTCCCAGGCGGCGATTCAGTTGCTGCCGCGCCTGCGCCGTGCTGGCAAGGTCGGCGTGCTGTCGCCGTGCTACGCCGAACATGCCGAGGCCTGGCGCCGCGCCGGCTACGTGGTGCGTGAAGTACAGGAGCAGGAAGTCGACTTCTTCCTCGACGTCCTCGACGTGCTGGTGGTGGTCAATCCCAATAACCCCACCGGACTGAGCCTGGCCCCGCAACGCCTGCTGGATTGGCACACAAGGCTGGCCCAGCGCGGCGGCTGGCTGGTGGTGGACGAAGCGTTCATGGATGTCACCCCGCAGTTGAGCCTGGCGAGCCAGGCCCATCAGGTCGGCCTGATTGTGCTGCGTTCGTTCGGCAAGTTTTTCGGCCTGGCCGGGGTGCGCCTGGGCTTTGTGCTGGCCGAGCGCAGGCTGCTCAAGTTGCTGGCCGAACAGGTCGGGCCGTGGGCCGTCAGCGGGCCGACGCGGGTGCTGGGGCAAGTGTGCCTGCGCGATACCGCCGGCCATGCGCGGCAGCGGGCACGCTGCATCGAGGCCGGCCAGCGCTTGTTTGAACTGCTCGAGCGCCGTGGCTTTCAACCCCAGGGCGGCTGCGCGTTGTTCCAGTGGTTGATCACCCCGCACGCCGAGCGCATGCACGAATTCATGGCCCAGCGCGGCATCTTGCTGCGCCTGTTTGTGCACAACAGCAGCGTGCGGTTTGGCCTGCCCGACACCGAGGCCGACTGGCTGCGCCTTGACGAAGCGCTGGCGGCCTACAAGGACGCCTTATGACGACGCTGATGGTGCAAGGCACTACCTCCGATGCCGGCAAAAGTACCCTGGTGACCGCGTTGTGCCGCTGGCTGGTACGCCAGGGCATCGCCGTGGTGCCGTTCAAACCGCAGAACATGGCGCTCAACAGCGCCGTGACAGCCGAAGGCGGCGAGATCGGCCGTGCCCAGGCGGTGCAGGCCCAGGCGGCCAACCTGGCGCCCCACACCGACATGAACCCGGTGCTGCTCAAGCCCAACAGCGACACCGGCTCCCAGGTGATCATCCATGGCCGTGCGGTCACCAGCATGAATGCCGTGGCGTATCACGATTACAAAGCCATCGCGATGCAGGCGGTGCTGGCCTCCCACGCGCGGTTGAGCGAAACCTACCCGGTGGTGATGGTGGAGGGTGCAGGCTCCCCGGCGGAGATCAACCTGCGCGCCAATGACATCGCCAACATGGGCTTCGCCGAGGCCGTCGACTGCCCGGTGCTGCTGATTGCCGACATCAATCGCGGCGGAGTGTTCGCCCATCTGGTCGGCACCCTGGAATTGCTCGCTCCCAGCGAACAGGCGCGGGTCAAGGGCTTCATCATCAACCGCTTTCGCGGCGACATCGCACTGCTGCAACCCGGCCTGGACTGGTTGCAGGCACGCACCGGCAAACCGGTGGTGGGCGTATTGCCCTACGTGATGGACCTGCACCTGGAAGCCGAGGACGGCATCGACCAACGTCAGATCGACAAGGCGGCGCAGGTGCTCAAGGTGGTGGTGCCGGTGTTGCCGCGCATCAGCAACCACACGGATTTCGATCCGCTGCGCCTGCATCCCCAAGTGGATTTGCAGTTCATCGGGCCGGGCCAGCCGATTCCGGCCGCCGACCTGGTCATCCTGCCGGGCTCGAAAAGCGTGCGCAGCGACCTCGCGTACCTGCGTGCCCATGGCTGGGACACCGCCGTGGCGCGGCACTTGCGCTACGGCGGCAAGGTGCTGGGGATTTGCGGCGGCTTGCAGATGCTCGGTGAGCAGGTGCACGACCCGTTGGGCCTGGAAGGGCCAGCCGGTTCCAGCGACGGCCTGGGGCTGCTGGCGTTCAGTACCACCCTGGAGGCCGAGAAACAGTTGCGTAATGTCCGCGGGCGCTTGTTGCTGGAGGACGCCGAGGTCAGTGGCTATGAGATCCATGCCGGCGTGACGTGCGGCGCGGCCCTGGCGAACGCCGCCGTGGTGCTGGAGGACGGTCGCCGTGACGGCGCGCACAGTGCTGATGGGCAGATTCTTGGCACGTATTTGCATGGCGTGTTCGAGACGCCGGCGGCCTGCAGTGCGTTGCTGCGTTGGGCCGGGTTGCAGGATGTGCAGGCGGTGGATTATTACGCCCTGCGCGAGCGCGATATCGAGCGCCTGGCGGATCTGGTGGAGAACCACTTGGATACCGATTTGTTGCGCAAACTGTGTGGGGTTTAATCGTGTACACACGGTTCAAATGTGGGAGGGGCGGCGCGACGATTCGACTTGCCCCCGATAGCGGTGTATCAGGTGCTGAATTGTTCAGGTATACCGAGTACATATCCATTCCTGCGGTAACGGCCACGTATGGTTCCGCTCTTACAGCGGCTCACTTTTGGAAAGGCCCAAAAGTAAGCAAAAGGCCTTCGCCCCACCACTCGGCACCTCGCTTGAGCTCGGTGTGCCCTCACTCCGGCTTGAATCCGTGGGCCGCCGCAATGGGCCATCCCTGGCCCAGTGCGGCTAACCCGGCGTCCTGCCGGGTTACCCACGGATTCAAGCCTGCGTTCGGCCAGCGTGGTTTACGGGGCGACCTCAGATCAAAAGCCAGATCAAAAACGACTCGCTGCGCATCGTGGATGGGTGGGTGGGCAGGGGGTATCTCATGCTTCAACTGATTTTAGGCGGCGCCCGCTCCGGCAAAAGCCGCCTCGCTGAAAAACTCGCCGGCGACAGCGCTTTGCCCGTCATCTATATCGCCACCAGCCAGCCGCTTGACGGCGAGATGAATGCCCGTGTTGCCTTGCATCGCGAGCGTCGCCCTGATCACTGGGGTTTGATCGAAGAACCTGTCGAGCTGGCGCGTGTGCTGCGCGAAAACGCCGCGCCCGGTCGTTGCCTGCTGGTGGATTGCCTGACCCTGTGGTTGACCAACCTGCTGATGCTCGAAGACGCGCAGCGCCTGGCGTTCGAGCGCGATCAATTGCTGGAAAGCCTGGCCGTGCTGCCGGGTGAAATTATTTTTGTCAGCAACGAGACCGGTCTGGGTGTCGTGCCGCTGGGCGAATTGACTCGCCGCTATGTGGATGAAGCCGGTTGGCTGCATCAAGCCTTGGCCGAGCGCTGTCAGCGTGTTGTCCTGACGGTTGCCGGCCTGCCCCTGACGTTGAAAGGTACTGCGTTATGACTGACACCTGGTGGCTCAACCCTTGTAAGGCCATTGACGCCTCGGCGTACGAACAAGCCCTGGCGCGCCAGCAGCAATTGACCAAACCGGCCGGTTCCCTGGGCCAGCTGGAGGCGCTGGCGGTGCAATTGGCCGGCTTGCAGGGCCTGGTCAAACCGTCGGTGGACCGGCTGTGGATCGCCATCTTTGCCGGTGACCACGGCGTGGTTGCCGAGGGTGTATCGGCGTTTCCCCAGGAAGTGACCGGGCAGATGCTGCATAACTTTGTCACCGGTGGCGCGGCCATCAGCGTACTGGCGCGGCAACTGGATGCGCAGTTGGAAGTGGTCGACCTCGGTACGGTGACCCCTTCGCTGAACCTGCCCGGCGTCCGTCACCTGAATATCGGCGCGGGCACCGCCAATTTCGTCAAGGGCCCGGCAATGACCGGCGCCCAGGGCCGATTGGCATTGCAGGCGGGTCGCGACAGTGTGCTGCGCGCCCGTGAAAGCGGTGCGCAGTTGTTTGTCGGCGGCGAGATGGGCATCGGCAACACCACCGCCGCCAGTGCGCTGGCCTGCGCCTTGCTCGATTGCCAGGTGACTGACCTCACAGGCCCGGGCACCGGGTTGAATGCCCAAGGCGTCAGTCACAAGGTGGCGGTGATCGAACGCGCGCTGACGCTGCATGCCGCGCAGCGTGGGGATGCGCTGCACACTCTGTTTAATCTCGGTGGCTTTGAAATCGCTGCCTTGGTGGGGGCTTACCTGGCCTGTGCCCAGGAAGGCATCGTGGTGCTGGTGGATGGGTTTATCTGCACCGTCGCGGCGCTGGTCGCCACGCGCTTGAACCCGGCGTGCCGCGACTGGCTGCTGTTCGGCCACCGCGGCGCCGAGCCTGGCCATCGCCATGTCTTGCAGAGCCTCGATGCACAACCGTTGCTGGAACTCGGCCTGCGCCTGGGCGAGGGCAGTGGCGCGGCGTTGGCGGTGCCGTTGCTGCGCCTGGCCTGTGCGCTGCACGGGCAGATGGCGACGTTTGCCGAAGCGGCCGTGGCAGACCGTCCGGCATGACCTTGCACCTGGACCTGTTGCGCCATGGCGAAACCGAACTGGGGGGTGGCCTGCGCGGCAGCCTGGACGATGCATTGACCGCCAAGGGCTGGGAACAGATGCGCGCCGCCGTGCTGGCACAGGGGCCCTGGGATCGGCTGATCAGCTCGCCGCTGCAACGCTGCGCGCGGTTCGCGGATGAACTGGGCGCGCGGCTGAATGTGCCGGTGAGCCTGGAAAAGGACCTGCAGGAACTGCACTTCGGTGCCTGGGAAGGGCAGAGTGCGGCAGCGCTGATGGAGACCGACGCCGAAGGCCTGGGCCGGTTCTGGGCCGATCCCTATAGCTTCACGCCGCCCCAGGGCGAACCGGTCAGCGCGTTTTCCCAGCGGGTTTTGGGCGCCGTCCTGCGCCTGCATAAGGCGTATGCCGGTGAGCGTGTGCTGTTGATCAGTCATGGCGGGGTGATGCGTTTGTTGTTGGCCCAGGCTCGGGGGTTGCCCCGTGAGCAGTTGCTGAATGTGGAAGTCGCTCATGGTGGGTTGTTCAACCTGCAGGTCGGCGCCGATGGCGTGTTGAAGGAAGGAATCTAAGCATGCTGCCGTTCTGGATCGCCGTGCAGTTCCTGAGCAGTTTGCCGATTCGCCTGCCGGGTATGCCGCAGCCGCAGGAACTGGGGCGCTCGTTGCTGTTTTATCCCGTGGTCGGGTTGCTGTTCGGCGTGCTGCTGTGGGGCCTCAATACGCTGTTGACCGGATCACCGCTGTTGTTGCACGCCGCGCTGCTGCTGACGGCCTGGGTATTGCTCAGTGGCGGCTTGCACCTCGACGGCCTGGCGGACAGCGCCGATGCCTGGCTGGGTGGCTTCGGCGACCGCGAGCGCACCCTCAGCATCATGAAAGACCCGCGCAGCGGGCCGATTGCCGTGGTCACCCTGGGCCTGGTGTTGCTGCTCAAGTTCACCGCACTGGTGGCTTTGATCGAACAGCGCAACGGTGTGGCGTTGATTCTCGCGCCGTTGATCGGGCGCGCGTCGATGCTCGGGTTGTTTCTCACCACCCGTTATGTGCGAGCGGGTGGGTTGGGCCAGGCGTTGTCGGATCATTTACCGCGCGTCGTCGGGCAACAGGTGCTGATCCTCAGTGGCCTGGCCTGCATCCTGATCGGTGGTTTCAGCGGTGGGCTCGCCGTGCTGCTCGCGGCCGTGTGTTTTATCGGCCTGCGCCAGTTGATGGTCAATCGCCTCGGCGGCACCACCGGCGACACCGCTGGCGCGCTGCTGGAGCTGCTGGAAGTGGCTGTTCTGGTCGGTCTGGCGTTGTAACACTTTCTTGCATTTCCTTAATCGCGGGTATATACACGTTCCATGCTTGCCTCCCAATGTTTATGCACCAACCTGCGACGTGCCGCCCGTGGCGTCAGCAGGCACTACGACGGCGCCCTCGACGGCTTCGGGATCAACGTCGCCCAGTATTCCTTGCTGTGCAACCTGCAGCGCCTCGATCAACCGAGCATTTCCAGCCTGGCCGACGCCATGGGCCTGGATCGCAGCACCTTGGGACGCAACCTGCGGGTGTTAGAGGGGGAGGGCCTGGTGCGGATGGTGGAGGGCGATGACCTGCGCAACCGCCTGGTGCTGTTGACCGCCGCCGGTGAAGAGCGCCTGGCCGCTGCGTTACCCGCCTGGGAGGCAGCGCAACAGAAATTGATCGATCAACTCGGGGCGGAAAAACGCGAAACCCTGTTGGCCTTGCTGGATGAACTCGCCTGAACGCGGGTTTGTTCGAATACAAGCGGGTATATACCCGCGAACGGAGAATAAGAAATGACGTCGATGTGGCGCACCAGTGGTTGGATCCTTGTAGGGAGTGCGCTGATCCTGGCGTTGTCCTTGGGCGTGCGGCACGGGTTCGGCCTGTTCCTGGCGCCGATGAGCAGCGAGTTCGGCTGGGGCCGTGAGACCTTTGCCTTTGCCATCGCCTTGCAGAACCTGATCTGGGGCCTGGCGCAGCCGTTCACCGGTGCCCTGGCCGACCGGTTCGGCGCCACCAAGGCGGTGTTTGTCGGCGGGGTGTTGTACGCCGCAGGCCTGGTGTTGATGGGCCTGTCGGATTCGGCGTGGTCGTTGTCCTTGAGTGCCGGCCTGCTGATCGGGATTGGCCTGTCGGGTACATCGTTCTCGGTGATTCTGGGTGTGGTCGGCCGCGCCGTGGCGCCGGAAAAGCGCAGCATGGCGATGGGCATCGCCAGTGCCGCTGGTTCGTTTGGCCAGTTCGCCATGGTGCCGGGCACGTTGGGCTTGATCAGTTGGCTGGGCTGGTCGGCCGCCTTGCTGGCGCTGGGATTGATGGTGGCGCTGATCCTGCCGCTGGTGAGCATGCTCAAGGATCGCCCGTTGCCGGTCATGGCCGGCCAGCAGACCCTGGGTGAAGCCTTGAAGGAAGCCTGCTCCCACTCCGGGTTCTGGCTGCTGGCCTTCGGCTTTTTCGTCTGTGGTTTCCAGGTGGTGTTTATTGGTGTGCACCTGCCGGCCTACCTGGTGGACCAGCACTTGCCGGCCACCGTCGGTACCACGGTGTTGGCGTTGATCGGGCTGTTCAATATCTTCGGTACCTACACCGCCGGCTGGCTTGGCGGGCGCATGTCCAAGCCGCGCCTGTTGACCGGGTTGTACCTGCTGCGCGCGGTGGTGATCATCCTGTTTTTGTGGGCGCCGGTGACCGAAGTCACGGCCTACCTGTTCGGCATGGCCATGGGCTTTTTGTGGCTGTCCACGGTACCGCTGACCAACGGCACGGTCGCCACGTTGTTCGGGGTGCGAAACCTGTCCATGCTCGGTGGGATCGTGTTCCTTTTCCACCAGCTTGGCTCGTTCCTTGGCGGCTGGTTGGGCGGAGTGGTCTATGATCGAACCGGTAACTACGATTTGATCTGGCAAATGGCGATCCTGTTGAGTGTGCTCGCCGCAGCCCTTAACTGGCCGGTGCGTGAGCGGCCGGTGGCGCGATTGCAGGCGCAGATGGAGGCGGCATGAGTTCGACCTGGTATTGGTTCGGCGGGGCAGCCGCGACCGTGCTGTTAATGGCCCTGGCCTGGTGGGGCTGGCAGCGCGGTGGCCTGGCGTTGATGCAACTGGGTATGTCGATCTGTTAAGTTCGGTACCTGAACTTTTTAAAGGACTTTTCGACATGCAGATGCGCTGGCTCGCTGTACCTGTGCTGATGGCTGCTTTTGGCGGTGTGGCGTTGGCTGCCGATTGCCCGCCGTTGCTGGAGGGTCAATTGCCCAAGTTGCGCGCCAAGGAATCCATCGACCTGTGCCAACGTTTTGCCGGCAAGCCCCTGGTGATCGTCAACACTGCGAGCTTTTGCGGGTTCGCGCCGCAATTCAAAGGCCTCGAAGCGCTGTATCAGCGCTACAAGGATGAAGGGTTGGAGGTGATCGGCGTGCCATCCGATGACTTCAAGCAGGAAGCCAAGACCGGCGAAGAAACCGCCAAGGTCTGCTACGTGAACTACGGCGTGACCTTCACCATGACCGAGCCGCAGAAGGTCAAGGGCCCGGACGCGGTGCACCTGTTCAAGGTATTGGCGCAGCAGAGCAATGCGCCGAAGTGGAACTTCTACAAGTACGTGGTCGACCGGCAGGGCAAGGTGATTGCCGATTTCTCCAGCCTGACCAAGCCGGACAGCCCCGACCTGATCAAGGCGGTGGAGCAGGCGATAGCGTCCAAACCCTGATTATCGGGCACTGAAAAGCCCCGCCTCCCTTGCGGGAGAGCGGGGCTTTTTTACACCCGCCTGGATCAGAAGGTGTAGGTCATGCCCAGGCCGAAACCGTTGGCACTGTTTTCGTACTTGGCGCGGTAACTGGCTGTCGACGGGGCGTTAGCCGTCTGGTTGATCTTGACGTCTTCTTCTTTCAGGTACGAATACGCCAGGTCGACGGTCATGTTATCCATGACTTTGTAGCCCAGGCCCACGCTGAAGATCGTACGGTCACCCGTCGGGATGCGTGGCGAACGATCGGTGTTGTTGGCTGGGGATTGGTCAAAGGTCAGGCCGGTACGCAGCACGACTTGCTTGGTCAACTGATACGAGGTACCCACCGCGTAGGCCCAGGTGTCGTGCCAATTTTGTTCTTCAGTGATAGAACCCAGTTGGCTTGGCGCCAGTAAGCCGCCTGCAGCTGTTACGCCTTCGTTGTTGACGGTGATCTCTTTCAGGCGACTCCAACGCGTCCAGGTTGCACCGCCGTAGAGTTTCCAGGCGTCGGTCAGGTCTTGGGTGACCGACAGGTCGTAGGACTCTGGGGTGTCGATTTTCAACGAAGCGTCGTAACGGTTGTTACGCAGGAACGGTTGAGTGGCCGCTGGGCCGCTGACCGTGGTGTGGCCTTCCAGCTTGTACTTGACCTTCGAATGGTAGGTCAGGCCCACGCGAGTGGTGTCGGTGGCCTGGACCAATACGCCGACGTTGAAACCCAGAGCGGTATCGTCACCCTTGATTTTGACGTTGGTATCGGAAGCGAGCGGGCTGAGGGTCTTGTCCGACTCGAGCACACCGGAAATCCGGTTGATGGTCGGGCCAAAACCGATGGATACACGGTCGTTGAAGGCGTAGCTGACAGTGGGCTGGAAGGTCATGACCTTCACTTCGCTCTTGCTGCCGAAGCCACGGCCCTGGAAGCCGTTTTCATAGTCGGTCACCAGGCCGAACGGTGCGTATACACCGAAGCCGACGGCCCACTGATCGTTGAGTTTATTGGTGTAGAAACCGAATGGCACCGCGGTGAACGGAACCATGTCACCTTTGTTGGAGCCGCGAGAGTTGCCACCGGTATTGCTGATGTCGGTGGAGGCATCGATAGCCGCAACACCACCGGTGATTTGCTGGCCATTCAGGCGCGACATACCGGCAGGGTTACCGTAGACAGTGCTTGCATCATCGGCAGAAGAAGAGCGACCTGCGAAACCCGTACCCATCCCGCTGACGCTCTGTTCGTTCAGTGCGAAACCGCTAGCGAACAGTTGGGAGGATGCCATGGCAACGGCGAGGCTAAGTGTGGTCTTGAGCATTACTTTTTTCATTATTAGAACTCCGTGGTGATCACCGCAGCGGAAAGTATCAATAAAATTAACATCGCGCTATAGGCTGTAATGCAGGAGATAGAGCGGTTTTGTAGGACAATCCGACCAGAATTCGGCTTTTTTGCCGAATCTTGCAAATTGCCCGGTCAGCAGGTCGCGTGATTCAAGGGCGAAACACAGGTTTGCCAGGCCTGGGTGAAATCCCGCAGCCTTCCTTGAGGATGAAATATTTCTTTCCAGATACGCGCCATGGCTAAAACATCACCGGGTGGTGGCAGGGCGGGGCTGTGTTGTTCGACCAGGAGCCAGGCGATGGCCGTGGCATAACGCAGGTTTACGGTGAGTTCCAGTTGGGGCGCACTGAGAAAGGCGTGTTGGCTGGCGAGCCCGCGTACCAGGCTGGCACGCTCGGGGTCGAGCGCCAGGTAGTTATCCCACAAGGCACGATGGCGAGGTTCGGTGATGCTGTACAGGCCGTGGCCGCGTCGATCATGCAGGGCGGAACCCAATTCCGACTGGCTGGCGGCGATACCCAGCAGCAGTGACTCAGCCGTGGGGCTCTGCTGTCCGAGGTACGTCAGCGTCGGCCGGATCACATAACGACACAATTCACTGGCTGCGATACCCATACATGCCTCAATCCGTGAAAAGGGTCGACGAGCCCTGAGAAAGGGGGGGCTTGGCAGCAGTGGATCGGCTCTCAGGCTCGTCGGAAGCGGATCATGCCGCTTGAGTTCAAGTGTAGTGTCATATTCATGAGGTAAAGGACTGTTTTTAAAACATCTTCTTCATCCAGTTATAACGTTTATATCGATTTGAACTTAGTGCAAATACTCGAGCCAAGAATGACGGGCAATAAAAAACCCTGCGTTTTAAGCAGGGTTTTTTGTGTTTCAGCGACTCGGGTCGATCAGGCAACCAGTGCCTGACGGGTACGCTCGATCACGGCCTGCAGCGGTTCAGCGCTGGAGTATTGATCGGGGTACAGGCGTTCGCTGTGACGAGCGATGCCGTGTTCGTTGACCAGGGTGAAGCTGAAGCAGCCTTTGCGAGCGGCCATGATCAGGCAGTTCATTGGGGCAAAAGCGTTGGTGAGGGTGCGAATGGCATCCTGAGTATGGATAGCGGACATATTATTGGTGTTCCTACAAATGACACGGATAAGAACCGTGCAACGTTAAAACGTTCCAGTAACGTTGATCACCATTGATCAAACGAAGAACCCGACTGGAACAAAGCAGCCAGTTTGAAGCGCTAATTAAGTTAGGCGCGCTTGGGCTGGCAGGTAGGTACTTAGGAGGGCAGGCAACACAACAAGGGCAAAGGTTCTGGGCCCGGGGTGAAGATCCTGATCAATTTGCAGGTTGGTTCGGTCAGAGTATGAAAACTTCGCGGCACCCTTTGCTTGTTCAAAGGCAGTGTCGTCGCAAGTGATACCTGGAAACCATCGAGGTGGTCGATCCCGTGTTGTTCAGGGGAGTTGTTCGACCAGAATTGACTTTCAGCTTGGTACTAACGCTGCGGATAGTAACGGATTGAAACAGGCAATGGAAGCGTGTTAATCAAAAAATTTCAATCAGCCGCCCAGCAGGCCGCGATACACCAGCACCGTGACGGCGGCGGCCAGGGAACAACCCAACCCATAGGCGGCCAGGGTCAGGCGCAAGGATTGGCCGGTCTCGACCATCTTCATCACATCGCCCATGTCATCGATACGCCCTTCACCCAGCTCGATGCACAGGCTCACGGCGGTGAACGCGGCCGATAGCAGGATGGCGATTGCAAACAACGCCCCATCCGGGGATGGCAGCGCGACATTTATCCCTAATGAAATGGCACAGATGGCCAGTAACAACACGGCAAATAACAGCATTCCTTTCATCGGCCCACTCAGCGTTGTGTTGTCCGTCGGGCAGTGTGGCGAGCGGGAAAAGATTTGAAAAGTCCCCGTTTTGCCTCGGCGGTAACATTTTTGAAGGCTATCGCTTCAAAAAAGCCGGGGATATAACCATCGGATCGGTACTTGTGCACATTAGTTGCGGCGTGTGTAACCAGGCTGTCAATCGCTGGACAGGGCCGCCATTTGCCTGCAATGGAAATTTAAGTCAATGAAAAATCTGGCTTTTTTTTATTGGTGAAAAAATCGTCAGTTTGACTGCGGGCCCCGTTCCATGGGCCTTTGCGCGAGTTAAAGGGTGGTTGTCCACTGAGTTATCCACAGCTTCTGTGGATTGTCCCGAGCGCTTGCTCTAGAACGGGCGTGCCGGGTTTTTTCAGCTTTACCTGTGCGAAAAAAAGAGTAGAGTGGCGCGCCTTCCGTTCTGTCCCACAGTGCTTTATGAAGTTTCGCTCAGTATCACCTTCTGTTACCGACATCCCCCAGACTGTTACCGCACCCAAGCGTTTTTCCTTGAAAGTCGCCCTGTGGTTGCTCGACAGCCCACGCCTGGGGCATAGCACCAACGTCAAGCACTTCGCCGGGCGCTTGCTCAAGCAGCCGGCCCGTGAGGGCGTAGTGGCTGCGCAAAGCCGTTTGGGCCAATTGATGTGCCGCGAGTGCGGCAACGCCCGCGACCGCCGCATCGGCCATGATCTGCTGCGCCTGGCCGCCCGTGCCGGTGACCGCCGCGCCCAACGGGAACTGGGTCAGGTCGAAGACTGAGCTGTCCTCACGCTCTACGCTTGGTTAACCTTGCTCCTTTTCGGTGATGGCAGAAATGGCTATGGTTTTTGACTGGACCAGTGTTGCCCTGGGCCTGGCTGGCGCCGCAGTGCCTTTATTGGCAGTGTGCTGGCAGATTCAGCGGCGGTTGACCGCGCGGACCACCGGCTGGGAACTGCTCGAAGAGCGCCTGGCCACTGCGCAACTGGCCCAGGAGGGCCTCGCCGCTCAACTGGATGCCAGTCGCGATGAAATCAGCGATCTGAGCCAGGCCAACGCCGCCAAGCAAGCGGACCTGGCTGCAGTGCGCCGCGAGGTCGAGCTGTTGCAGATCGACCGCGACAACGCCCGCGACGCCGCCCACGCCTGGAACCTTGACCGCAGCGCCAAGGAAACCGAATTACGCCGCCTCGACGCATTGTCGGCCGCCTTGCGCGCCGAACTGCGCGAACAGCAGGAAAGCCATCAGCAGCGCCTCGCCGACCTGCAGGGCTCGCGGGACGAGTTGCGTGCGCAGTTTGCTGAGCTGGCCGGCAAGATCTTCGATGAGCGCGAGCAGCGCTTTGCCGAGACCAGCCAGGAACGCCTTGGCCAGTTGCTCGATCCCTTGAAGGAACGCATCCAGTCCTTCGAAAAACGCGTGGAAGAAAGCTATCAGAACGAGGCCCGCGAGCGCTTTTCCCTGGCCAAGGAGCTTGAACGCCTGCAGCAGTTGAACCTGCGTCTGTCAGACGAAGCCACCAACCTGACCCGCGCCCTCAAGGGCCAGAAAACCCAGGGCAACTGGGGCGAGCTGATCCTCGAGCGCGTGCTGGAACACGCCGGCCTGGAGAAGGGCCGCGAGTACCAGACCCAGGTCAGCCTCAAGGGGCCGGACGGCGAGCGTTTCCAACCGGATGTGCTGATCATGCTGCCCGGTGACAAGCAGGTGGTGGTGGATTCCAAGGTCAGCCTGACCGCGTACCAGCAGTATGTCGCAGCGGATGACGAGGTGATCGGCCAGGCAGCCTTGAAGCAGCACGTACTGTCGCTGCGCAATCACGTCAAAGGTTTGGCCGGCAAGGATTACAAACGCCTGGAAGGCCTGCACAGCCTGGATTTCGTGTTGTTGTTCGTGCCGATCGAAGCCGCTTTTTCCGCGGCCTTGCAGGCCGAACCGAATCTGTTCCAAGAAGCTTTCGACCGGCATATCGTGATCGTCAGTCCTACGACGCTGCTCGCCACCCTGCGGGTGATCGACAGCCTCTGGAAGCAAGAGCGTCAAAGCCAGAACGCCCGCGAAATCGCCGAACGCGCGGGGTGGCTGTACGACAAGTTCGTGCTGTTTATCCAGGATCTGGACGAAGTGGGCAATCGTCTACAG
Organism: Pseudomonas sp. S3E12; assembly: GCF_001702295.1. Classification (NCBI taxonomy): domain Bacteria; kingdom Pseudomonadati; phylum Pseudomonadota; class Gammaproteobacteria; order Pseudomonadales; family Pseudomonadaceae; genus Pseudomonas; species Pseudomonas sp. S3E12. The sequence goes on along the minus strand of NZ_MBDT01000022.1, from coordinate 266,109 downwards.
CAATTGGACAAGGCTTACAGCGCTGCGCGAAACAAGCTGACGGATGGGCGCGGAAACCTGGTCAGTCGCACCGAGCAATTAAAGTTGCTCGGTGCGCGTGCCAGCAAAAGCCTGCCGGCGGATTTGCTGGAGCGGGCGATGACCGACGCCGACGGCGTCGCGCACCTGCCCGAATAAACACAATCCGAAAGGTGGAAGGGGGCAAGCCCCCTCCCAAGTTTTTACTGAGTACATCCGGTTTATAGCGGTAAGTGTCGACTCAGCAATGCCCGCAGCGCGGCTGGCTTCACCGGTTTGGCGAGGTAATCCAACCCCGCCGCATGCACCTCTGCCACCATCTCCGGGCGGCCGTCGGCACTGATGACCACACCGGGAATCGGCTCCGCCATTTGCGCCCGCAGCCAGCCCATGAGCTCGGTGCCGGTCTCGCCGTGGTCGAGGTGGTAATCCACCAGCGCCAGTTGCGGGCGTACGCCTTGCTCCAGCAGCGCCGCACATTGCGCCTGGTCGGTGGCGGTCCACACTTCACAGCCCCAGCGTGTCAGCAGGCTGCGCATACCGATCAGGATGCTCTCTTCGTTATCCACGCAGAGCACTTGCGCGCCGCTTAACGGCAGGCCGTTCTCCTGGGTAGGCTTGGCCTGCGGGCTGGCCTGGTTGCGTGCCAGCGGCACACGCACGCTGAACACGCTGCCCTTGCCCGGCCAGGAACGTACGCTCAAGCGATGGCCCAGCACCCGGCACAGGCCGTCGGCAATCGCCAGGCCCAGGCCCAGGCCTTTCTCGGCGCGGGTCTGGTGGCTGTCCAGGCGCTTGAACTCTTCGAAGATCACCTTCTGTTTATCCAGCGGGATACCAGGGCCACGGTCCCAGACTTCCAGGCACAGCTCGCCCTTGCGCCGGCGTACGCCCAGCAGCACCGGGCCGTCGGCATACCGGAAAGCGTTAGTCAGGAAATTCTGCAGGATCCGTCGCAGCAACTTGATGTCACTGTCCACGCGCAAGCGGCTGCCGCGCAGGCGAAAACGCAGGCCTTGTTCCTGGGCCAGGGCCTTGAATTCCGCGCCGAGGGTGTCGAACAGTTCGTTGAGCACAAAGGGCTGGCGCTGCGGGTTGATCTTGCCGTTTTCCAGGCGCGAGATATCCAGCAGGTCGCTGATCAGGTCTTCGGCCGAACGCAGCGAGCTGTCCAGGTGCTGTACCAGTTGCCGGGCTTCGCTGGACAGGCCGTCGTTCTGGTGGGAAAGGGCGGCGGAGAACAGGCGGGCGGCGTTCAGCGGTTGCATCAGGTCATGGCTGACGGCCGCGAGGAAGCGCGTCTTTGACTGGCTGGCGGACTCGGCAACGCCCTTGGCATCGGTGAGCGCCACATTGAGCTGCGACAGTTCGTGGGTGCGCTCGGTCACCCGTTGCTCGAGGCCTTCGTTGGCCTCGGTGAGTGCCTGCTCGGCCTCGCGGAACGCGGTAATGTCGGTGAAGCTCATGACGAAGCCGCCGCCGGGCATCGGGTTGCCGATCAGCTCGATCACCCGCCCATTCGGGAACAGCCGCTCTGAGGTGTGCGCGCGGCCCTGGCGCATCCAGTGCAGGCGGCGCGCCACGTGAACCTCGGCTTCCCCCGGCCCGCACAGGCCGCGCTCGGCGTTGTAGCGGATGATGTCGGCAATCGGTCGGCCTACGCTGATCAGCCCGTCCGGGTAATTGAACAACTCCAGGTAACGCCGGTTCCAGGCCACCAGCTTGAGGGACTGGTCCACCACACTGATGCCCTGGGTGATGTTCTCGATAGCGCCCTGCAGCAACGCGCGATTGAATTGCAGCACTTCGGACGCTTCGTCGGCGATGCGTACCACGTCTTCCAGCTGCATTTCCCGCCCTTCGATCGCCGCTTTCACCACGGCCCGGGTCGAGGATGCGCCGAGTACGCCGGCCAGCAATCGCTCGGTGTGGGCGATCCAGTCGTTGTCGGCATTCTGGTTGGGGTTAAAGCCTTTGCCCTGGCGATAGGCGAAGCGGATAAAACTCTGCTGGGCCCGTTCTTCGCCGACAAACCGCGCGGCCAGGCTGAGCAGGTCGCTGATCTGTACCGACAGCATCGAGCGGGCATTGGCGCGCTGGCTGATTTCCTGGCCGATAAAGCGCCCGGCTTGCCAGTGTTCCGACACACGTGTGCGCGATAGCATCGACACCCACACGAACAGCGTGAAGTTACCCGCCAGGGAGAACACGGTGCCCAGGGTCAGTGAGGTGACGGACAAACCGAGCGGGTGCGAATGCATCCACGTCAGCCCCGGGAAAATGGCGAGGGACCAACCCAGGCTTTTCGCGGTAACCGGCAGGACCAAGGTGTAGAACCACAGGAACGTACCCGCCGCCAGTCCCGCAAACACACCGCGTCGGTTGGCTTGCTTCCAATACAGTGCGCCCAGCATGGCCGGGGCCAGTTGAGTCACCGCGGCAAACGCGATCTGGCCGATGGTCGCCAGGCTCGCGGTGGAGCCCAGCAGGCGGTAGCTGACATACGCCAGCAGCAGGATGATCACGATGCTGACCCGGCGCACCGACAGCATCCAGTGGCGGAACACTTCGAACGGCCGCTCGGCGCTGGAGCGGCGCAGCAGCCAGGGCAGCAGCATGTCGTTGGAGACCATGGTCGACAAGGCGATGCTCGCCACGATCACCATGCCGGTGGCCGCCGACGCACCGCCGATAAACGCCAGCACGGCGAGGGCCGGGTGAGCCTCGGCCATGGGCAGGCTGATCACGTAGGAGTCCGGCAGCACCGAGCCGGGCAGCATCATCTTGCCGCCCAAGGCGATCGGCACGACAAACAGCGCGGCGAGGATCAGGTAGGCCGGGAACACCCACTTGGCCAGGCGCAGATCCTGGGGGTCGATGTTCTCCACGACCGTCACATGGAACTGCCGGGGCAAGCAGATGATCGCCATCATGGCGACGCCGGTCTGCACCACCATCGACGGCCAGTTGATGGTTTCCTTCCAGTATTCCTCCAGGCGTGGCGCGAGCATCGCCTGGCTGAACAGGTCGCCGAAACCGTCGTACAGGCCGTAGGTCACAAACGCCCCGACCGCGAGAAAGGCGAACAGCTTCACCAACGATTCAAACGCAATCGCCAGCACCATGCCGCGGTGGTGTTCGGTGGCGTCGAGGTTGCGGGTACCGAACACAATGGTGAACAGCGCCAGCACCAGGGACACGATCAAGGCGGTGTCTTGCGCGCGGGTGCCGGTGGTGTCGGCACCTGCGCCAATCAGCAGGTTGACCCCCAGCACAATGCCTTTGAGTTGCAGGGCGATATAAGGCAGCACGCCCACCAGGCAGATCAGCGCGACCACCACTGCCAGGGACTGGGATTTGCCATAGCGTGCGGCGATGAAGTCGGCGATGGAGGTGATGTTTTCCTGCTTGCTGATCAGGATCATCTTCTGCAGGACCCAGGGTGCCAACACCAGCAACAGCACCGGTCCCAGGTAGATCGGTAAGAACGCCCACAGTTGTTCGGCGGCCTGGCCTACGGCGCCGAAGAAGGTCCAGCTGGTGCAGTAGACGGCCAGCGACAGGCTATAGACCCAGGCACGCATGCGCGGCGGCAGCGGCGCATGGCGGCGGTCACCGTAGAAGGCGATGGCAAACATAATGGCCATATAGGCCAGGGCAACGGCGGCGATCAGCCCGCTGGACAGCGTCATGGTAACTCCGAGCATGAGAACACCCAGGCATTCCAGGCCCGGTTGGACAGTCTCGCATGATGCCTGGGGTTAGTCAGTGTCGACCAAGGTCGTGTGGGATCTAATGTCGCAGTTGGCGCTCAGCGCGGTGGCAGGGTTTTCTGGCGCAGGATGTAGATTGTCACCAGTACGGCGCTGGTCAGCATGAACCCGCGGGCCCATGGCAACGGCACCAGGTAACAGGAAAAACCGATACTCAGCCACATCAGGCCGATGGCGTAGACCTTGCCCTTGAGCGGGATGCCGTTGCCGTCCAAGTAGTCACGAATCCAGGGGCCCAGGCGCGGGTGTTCCACCAGCCACTGGTAGAAACGCGGGGAGCTGCGAGCGAAGCAGGCGGCGGCGAGCAGGAGGAAGGGGGTGGTCGGCAATACCGGCAGGAAAATACCGATCACTCCCAACGCTACGCTCAGCCAGCCGATGGCCAGCAGCACGTAGCGCAGGAGCAGCGAGCGATTGCCCATGGGTGTCACGGGCAAGCGACTCAGTGGTGGCGTGGCTTGAGGATCGCCGGTTTTTCGTCAGGGGCGTTGCACAGCAGGTACAGGGCGGTCAGGGCTTCCGGGATCTGTACGATCATGTCGTCCATCAGGTTGGCGTCGGCGGCGATGTCGGAAAATTCAGCTTCTTCCTCGAACAACCCCGAACCGACCATGATCGGCAAAAGCATTTCGCTGACTTCTTCCTCGGCGGTTTCGAACCAGGCGGCTTCACGCAGGAACACACCTTCCATGAAGCCGATGCACCAGCCGCGCAGGTCGGAGTCGTCCGGCTCTTCGCCCAGGTCCAGCTCGCACGGCAACTCGAACTCTTCATCGGAGGCCAGTTGGCGCGAGATGTGGGCCTTGAGGGCCAGCAGGGTGGATTCGATTTCTTCGCGCTGGGCGGCGTCGGCGTAGTGGGGCTCTTCGGCGAACAGTGCGTCGATCCATTCACGGTCGGGAACGACCTCGGAGCAGATCGACAGGGCGGTCAGGTAGCCGTGGGCGGCCACGTAGTCCAGCGCCTCGTCATGCAGCTCATCGGCGTCGAGGAAGGCTTGCAGGCGGGTTAGTTGCTCAGCGAAGGACATTGAAGGACTACCTTGGGAATAAACGATGCTGAATTCTAGGCTTTCTTGCGCGCCCAAGCCAGTCGGCATGCATATTTGCCAGGTTTTAGAGACGGGCTGCAATTCGTCAGCGGCGCCCTTTGCCGGATGACGCTCGGGTATACTGCCGCGTTTTGTGATGCCCCAGCAGGCCAAGCGCCAGGTCGAGAAAACTTCGCTTACGGATTATTTTCCGTGAGCCCGTATTTTTTCGACCAGCCTGTACAGAGGGATTTCGGCACTATTTTGTTGGAGTTATACATGCTCGATCAGGCTCAACGCGTCCTCAAGGACATCTTCGGCTACGACAGTTTTCGTGGTCGCCAGGGTGCGATCATTGAGCGCGTGGCCAAGGGCGGTGATGCCCTGGTCCTGATGCCTACCGGTGGTGGCAAGTCGTTGTGCTTCCAGGTGCCGGCGTTGTTGCGCAACGGGCTGGCAGTGGTGGTGTCGCCCCTGATCGCGTTGATGGACGACCAGGTTGCGACCCTGGAAGAACTTGGCGTCGCTGCCGCCGCCTTGAACTCCACCCTCAGTGCCGAGCAGCAACGCGACCTGGCCGCGCGGATCAAGCGCGGTGAAGTGAAGATGCTTTACCTGGCACCTGAGCGCCTGGTGCAGCCGCGCATGCTGGCGTTTTTGCAGAGCCTGGAAATTGCCCTGTTCGCCATCGACGAAGCCCACTGCGTATCGCAATGGGGGCATGATTTCCGCCGCGAATATTTGCAGCTCGGTCAACTGGCGGAGCTGTTCCCGGACGTCCCGCGCATCGCCCTGACCGCCACGGCCGACAAGCGCACCCGTGAAGAAATCGTCGAGCGCCTGCACCTGCAGGACGCCGAGCGGTTCCTGTCGAGCTTCGACCGGCCGAATATTTTCTACCGCATCGTGCCCAAGGAGCAGCCGCGCAAGCAGTTGCTGGCATTCCTTTCCGAGCGGCGCAGCGATGCGGGCATTGTCTATTGTCTGTCGCGCAAGAAGGTCGATGAAGTGGCTGCGTTCCTCTGCGAGCAGGGCTACCCCGCGCTGCCGTACCACGCCGGCCTGCCCAACGAAACGCGCGCTGCCCACCAGAAACGCTTCCTCAACGAGGAAGGCCTGATCATGGTGGCCACCATCGCGTTCGGCATGGGCATCGACAAATCCAACGTGCGCTTCGTGGCCCATATGGACCTGCCCAAGTCCCTCGAGGCCTATTACCAGGAGACCGGGCGTGCCGGCCGTGATGGCCTGCCGGCGGATGCCTGGATGGTCTACGGCCTGCAGGACGTGGTGATGCTCAAGCAGATGCTGCAGAACTCCGAAGGCGATGAGCGCCACAAGCGCCTGGAGCAGCACAAGCTCGACGCGATGCTCTCGCTGTGTGAAGAGACCCGCTGCCGCCGCCAGACCTTGCTGGCCTACTTCGACGAGGACATGCCGCAACCGTGCGGCCACTGTGATAACTGCATCGATGGTGTACAGACCTGGGACGCCACCGAGCCCGCGCGCCAGGCGCTGTCGACGATCTACCGCACCGGCCAGCGTTATGGCGTCGGTCATCTGGTGGATGTATTGCAGGGCAAGGACAACGAAAAAGTACGCAGTTTCGGCCACGAGAAACTCTCGGTCTACGGCGTCGGCAAGGCCCGTGCCGAGGGCGAGTGGCGTTCGCTGTTCCGGCAGATGGTCGCGCGCGGCCTGGTGGACATCGACATCGAAGGGTATGGCGGCCTGCGTCTGAACGACAGCTGCCGGCCGCTGCTCAAGGGCGAGGTGAGCCTGGAGCTGCGTCGCGACCTCAAGCCGCAAACCACCGCCAAGACCAGCACCAGCCAGGCCAGCCAGCTTGTACGGGGTGAGGAGCGCGAACAGTGGGAAGCCCTGCGGACCCTGCGACGCAAACTGGCGCAGGAACACAGCGTGCCGCCGTACGTTATTTTCCCCGACTCCACCTTGCTGGAAATGCTGCGCGAGCAGCCCACCACCATGGCCGAAATGGCCCGGGTCAGCGGCGTCGGTGCGCGTAAGCTGGAGCGCTACGGCCAGGCATTCCTTGAAGTGCTTGGTGGCCAGGCCGAAGCGCCGAAGGAAATCGCCGATATTCGCCATGAACTGATCAGCCTGGCTCGCGCCGGCATGACCCCGATCCAGATCGCCGGCCAGTTGCAATGCACGGAGAAAAACGTCTACACCTTGCTGGCCGAAGCCATCGGCAAGCAGCAGTTGTCATTGGAGCAGGCCCTTGATTTGCCGGAAGATCTGCTCGGCGAGATCCAGGATGCATTCCTGGACGGAGAAGGCGAATTGCCACCGGTTGCGGAGATTGCACCGCTGTTTACCGGGCGGGTTCCTGAGGGGGTTTTGTACTGCGTGCGGGCCGCTTTGCAGTCTGAATTCGAAATTTAGTGTGCCAATTACGACAATGTAACGAATCAGTACATAGCAACTCTTGCCTAGTGACATGGCTCATGCTTAGCTGACTAATAATTAGCCATACTTTATTTTCAGTCTAAATCATGAGTTTTTTATGCCGTTAACCGATCAACACCGTTTTGGCATGCAGCTGGCGCAAATGTCCCGAGGTTGGCGCGCCGAGCTCGACCGCCGTTTGGCCGGGCTGGGCCTGTCCCAGGCGCGCTGGCTGGTGCTGCTGCACCTGGCCCGTTTTGAAGAAGCGCCCACCCAGCGTGAGTTGGCGCAAAGCGTCGGCGTAGAAGGGCCGACCCTGGCCCGGTTGCTCGACAGCCTCGAAGGCCAGGGCCTGGTGCAACGCCAGGCCGTGGTGGAGGACCGTCGCGCCAAGCGCATCCTGCTGTGTGACACCGCCAAGCCGTTGATCGAGCAGATCGAGACTATTGCCACGGCTTTGCGCCAGGAACTGTTTATGGGCGTTGACGAAGAAGATATGCGTGTCTGCATGCGGGTGCATGGGCACATCCTGGCGAACCTGGAAAAGTCCTGATCCGAGCCCCGTAGCAAGGGTTAGAAGGTTTGCCCGAGGTTCAGGTACACCGCCTTCTGATTATCATCGTTGAACCCATAGCTGAAATTCAGCGGCCCCAGCGGCGTATCAAACCCGAGGAAAATACTCGCGGCGTTGATATAGCCGCTGTCGAACTCATTGTCGTTGTTCCACGCCCGGCCGCGTTCCAGGGACGCGCCCAGGTACAGCGGGAAATCCAGCGGCAGGTAGGAGCGCGGTGTCAGCCGGCGGTAGTACACCGCGCGCATCAGGCTGATGTTCTGCCCGGAAATCGCATCCTGGCGAAAGCCCGACAACTGCCGCGCACCGCCCAGCAGGAAGCTGGAAATCACCACGTCCGAATCATCCAGGGTGCGCCCGTAGCGCCCGCCCAGTACCAGGGTGTCCGGACCATGGCTCATGGCCTTGTCCAGCTTGAACTCCCATTGTCGATAGCGCTGGTCCGAGCCCAACCCCGGTTCGAATTCGCGAAACGCCAGGCCAATGTCCTCGCCGCTGTGGGGGAAGTACACGTTATCCAGGGAGTCGAAGGAATACTTCAGTTCATAGAAGCCTTCGCTGAAGCTCACACTTGGCAGGTCGCGGTCGCCGATGCGCACATCCGCCTTGCCCCAGGCCTCGCCGACGCCGAAGCGGATCTCGCCGCTGTTGCCAATCTGCCGCCCCACGTTGAGGCCGAAACCGTAGCGTTCCAGGCGGTATTCGGAGATGGGGTCGTTGTCCAGGATCAGCTCGACGTTCTGTGCCTGGGCGCTGATATACGGCGCGACAAAGTAGCGCGAACCGGTATCCATCGGCTGGTAGAACTCGCTGTAAAGCTCCTGCCGATCACCGATCTGCACCCGCGTCAGCCATTCGGCACCCAGGCGATTGATGCCGTTCATGCGGTAGCTGGCGCCGAGGTTGAAGGCGCTGTCGCCGCGCATGTCGTCCGACAGGCTCAGGCCCAGGCGCAGGTAGTCGGTGCCGCTGCGTTTGCCGCGCGCGCTGATCACCAGGGTGTTGTCCTGGCCCTTTTTCACCACGCGGTATTGCACCTGCTCGAAGTAATCCAGGCCATACAGGGTGCCCATATCGGTCTGCAGGCGGCCAAGTTCCAGCGGTTGGCCCAGCGGTTGGCGGATGTAGTAGCGGATCACGTCGTCGCTGACCTTCGAGTCGTTCTCCACCTTGATCGCGGTGATCACCGGGGTGCGTTCGCCCGGCGTGCGCGCGGCCACCAGTTGCGGGTCGATCGGCTCGGCGGGGCGCAAATGGGCCAGGCGAACGTCAAGGGCGCGGGTGGCGCGGTAGCCGGCATCGATCATGTCCTTGGCGCGACCGAAGTCCGTCACGCCATAGGCGGCCAGCGGCGGTTGGATCAGGACGTCCTTGGGCTGCAGGGCCTTGAGTTGTTCTTCGGAGTTGCGCCGGGTCATCAGGGTGATGGACTGGTTGAGCACGTCCACCACCGTTGCCAGTTGCTTGCGTGAGCGCAGCGGGGTGCCGATGTCGACCACGATGGCGATGTCCACGCCCATCTCACGCGCCACATCCAGTGGGATGTTATCGGTCATGCCGCCATCCACCAGCAGACGGCCATCCAGCTCCACCGGCGCGAACACGGCCGGGATCGACATGCTCGCGCGGATCACCTGGGGCAGGTGGCCCTTGCTGAACACCACTTTCTCGCCGGTGGTGATGTCGGTGGCCACGGCGCGGAAGGGGATCGGCAGCTTGTCGAAATTACGCGTGTTGCTGGTATGGGCGAACATGCTTTCCAGCAACAGCGCCAGGTTCTGGCCCTGGATCACGCCAAGGGGCAGGCCGAGGCTGCCGTCATCGCGGAAGCTGAGTTTCTGCTTGACCAGGAAATCCCGGTCATCCTGCTTGCGTCGAAACGGCACGTCTTCCCGTGGCGGTGCGTCGGACAGCGCCTGTTGCCAGTCGATGCCCAGGGCCAGTTTTTCCAGTTCATCGATCTTGTAGCCCGAGGCATACAGCCCGCCAATCACCGCGCCCATGCTGGTGCCGGCAATCGCGTCGATGTGAATACCCTGTTCCTCCAGGGCCTTGAGCACGCCGATATGGGCCAGGCCTCGGGCGGCACCGCCGGACAGCACCAGGCCGATTTTGGGGCGGGGCGTTTCTACGGCGTCGGCAAGAAGCGGGAGCAGGCACAGGAACAGGCAGGACAACAGGCGGCGCATCATGAATCTCGAGGCTGGGCGATAAAGGCCGGTATTATAGCCATCCGTTCCACCGAGCCCGTTACGCCAGGAGCCTCTCAAATTATGTCGCTGAGCAAACCCGAGATTGTCATCACCTATTGCACCCAGTGCCAGTGGCTGCTGCGCGCCGCGTGGCTGGCGCAGGAGTTGTTGAGTACGTTTGCCGATGACCTCGGCCGGGTGGCGCTGGAGCCGGCCACCGGCGGTGCGTTTCGGATCACCTGCGACGGCGTGCAGATCTGGGAGCGCAAGGTGGACGGCGGTTTCCCCGAAGCCAAGGTGCTCAAGCAAAGGGTGCGCGACCAGATCGACCCACAACGGGACCTGGGCCACAACGACCGTACGCCATGAAGGTCACCGCCACAGCCGGGCGGTGACCCCTTGGTGCGCCGCTATTTGGCGGCCATCTTGCTTTTGATGAAGCCCACGACCCAGGTCAGCAGCAGGCCGCCGAAACCGCCGCCGACGATGTTGCCGCCCACCGCCGCCACATCCAGGGCTTCGCCGCCGGAGGTGCCCGTGAGTGCCGCGACAACCTGGCCCAGCACCAGCCCACCGATACCGCCAAGCATGGTATTGAGGCCGGTCCCCAGGCTTTGTTTGGTCATACCGGCCAAATTGCCACCGACGGCACCGCTGATGATCTGAACCAACAAGCTGATGAACATTTCCATGATGAAACCCCTGCATCGCGTTGATGGAGTGACCACTCGCGTGCAGCAACTTCAGGAAACGCCATGGCTGTCGTCGAGGAGTCTTTATCCGTTTAACGACGGCTGACTGTTGCGGATGTTTAAAGTATAGATCAGGCCGTTGCAGCGGGCTGCTTGGCCTGGCTGGCGCTGCCCATCAGCCCGGAAAGCACGATGGCGACGATGATCAACGCGCCGCCCAGCAGCATGCGCAGGGTCGGGGTTTCGGCAAACAGCAGCCAGGCCACGGTGATGCCGTAGACCGGCTCCATGGCGAACACCACCGAGGCGGTGCGCGCCTTGATCACCGCGAGACTGGCGACAAACAGGCTGTGGGCCAGGCCGGTGCAGAACACCCCAAGCAGGCCGATCCACAACCAATCCAGCGCACGCACATCCGCCAAACCCGGCGCAGCCACGGGCAGCAGGCACAGGGCGACCACCACATTTTGGCAAAGCGCCGCCTGTACGGCAGGGATGCGCCCGGAACTGGCTCGGTTATTGAGCGATAACAAGGAAAACAGCAACCCCGAGGCGATGCCCCAGAGCAGGCCGCCAGTGGCTTCGCTGGCGAGGTTGAAGTCCGGCGTGACCAGCACCAACCCAACGGTGACCAGAGCCACCAGTACGATTTCATTGGCGCGAATGCGCTCGCGGAAGATCAGCCCTTCGAGGATCACGGTAAACGCCGGGAATGCAGTAAACCCCAGCGTGGCGACGGCCACACCGGCGACCTTGACTGCAATGAAGAACGTCACCCAATGCGCCGCCAGCAACACGCCGCTGACCAGCAGGCGACGCCAGTCCTGCAGCGCCAGGGTTTTCCAGGGGGCGTTGCTGGCGAAGCGTGCAAACACTGCCAGGGCAATCACGGCAAACGCGGCGCGACCGAAGACGATGATGGCCGGGGAGGCGGCCGCCAGCTTGCCGAAGACGCCGGTAAGGCCAAACATCAATGCGCCGATATGCAGGGCGCCGAGGGCTGAGCGGGGAGTCATTGCGATCCTTGAACCAACGGGAGTGACAGGTTCGCAGTCTAGAGGGTGCCGGTGCGGGCGTCTGTCGTGGGACTCGCGATTTTTAGCGCAAGGCTCGCCCTATGAGGCGCGCCGCAACGCGCCGGGAGAGGCGCCGAATTCACGCAGCATAGCGGCGGCAAAGGCACTTTGTGAGGTGTAGCCCACCCGCTCGGCAATTTCACCGATGGGCAGCGGCGTCTCGCGCAGCAGGTTCAGGGCCAGTTGCAGGCGCCGACTGCGGATGTAATCCATGGGCGTCTGCCCGCATTCGGTGATAAAGCGCGCATGCAGGCGCGCCACCGACAGGCCGGCGATACGCGCCAGGTCGGCGACCTGCAACGGATGGGCAACGTGTCGCTCGATATGCGCATTGAATGCCGCATACGGCAGGCGGCGGCCCGGCACCTGCGGGGCCTGCGGATGGTTGAGGCTGGCCAGCAACAGCACCGCACCCTGCTGGACGATCAGTGGATCATCCACGGGACCGTGCGCCAGCCATTGCACCAGTTGGTGCTGCCGGGCATCCAGGGCCAGGCGTGCCGGTTGATCGAGCAGACGGCGGCTGGCGTCGGCGTGTTCGCCCAGGGATTGCAGGAGCCAATGCTCCGTGGGCACATCCAGCACCAGGCAACGGCTGCCATCGCGACTGCCACAGGCGTGGTGGGCGGAGAAGGGCAGCACCATCACGCTGCTTTCGCGCACCTGGCTGCCACGGCCGTCGACTTCCAGGTCCAGGTGGCCGGACAGGCCGAACACCAACTGCGCATGGTCATGGCTGTGGGCGATGGGCGCTTCGAGGTAGTGGCGTAGCGTGAGCGACGGTCTCATCGCGGTCTCCTGGGCGGCAGGGCGCCAGTCTACAACGCTTCGCGGCCGGCGGGCGCTGTCATCGGACTGACGCACGACTGTCATGGGCTATTAATCGCCAGGGCGCAAGCTCGCGAAAACAGCGTCGAGGGATGCCCATGACCAGTGCCGAGTTCACCAAGCCCAGCCGCAAGCAGCGGGTTCGTACCCTGTGGATTTCCGACGTGCACCTGGGCACCCGGGATTGCCAGGCCGAACACCTGTCGCAGTTCCTCAAGGGCTACCACGCCGATAAGGTCTACCTGGTGGGCGATATCATCGACGGCTGGAAAATGCGCGGTGGCATGTATTGGCCCCAGGCCCACACCAACGTGATCCGTCGCCTGCTGACCATGGCCAAGCGCGGGACCGAAGTGATCTACGTTACCGGCAACCACGACGAGTTCCTGCGCCGCTACTCCAAGCTGATCCTGGGCAATATCCAGTTGGTGGATGAGGCGGTGCATGTGACGGCTGACGGTCGTCATCTGCTGGTGATCCACGGCGATCAGTTCGATGTGATCACCCGTTACCACCGTTGGCTGGCGTTCCTGGGCGACTCGGCCTACGAGTTCACCCTCACCTTGAACCGCTGGTTGAACCACTGGCGCGCCCGCTACGGCTATGGCTACTGGTCTTTGTCGGCGTACCTGAAACACAAGGTCAAAACCGCCGTGAGCTTTATCAGCGATTTTGAAGAGGCCATCGCCCACGAAGTGACCCGGCGCGAGTTGCATGGCGTGGTGTGCGGGCATATCCACCATGCGGAGATTCGCAAGGTGGGCGAGGTGGATTACCTCAACTGCGGGGATTGGGTGGAGTCGTGCACGGCGTTGATCGAGCACTGGGACGGGAGCATCGAGTTGTATCGGTTGGCGGATGCCCAGGCGAAAGAAGCGCAGTTGAAAGCTGAGATGATCACAAACTGAAGGCCAACCACAGTCCAACTGTAGGAGCGAGCTTGCTCGCGAAAAACGTCAACGATAACGCGTGCAGCCTGAATAGGCGCGGTGCTTATGAGTTCTTCGCGAGCAAGCTCGCTCCTACAATTGGTTTTGTGTTTCTTCAGTTGGATACGTCGGCGATGGCTTCGGCCAGGAGCGTCAGGCGTGTCGCATCAATACCCGCCACGTTGGCTCGCCCCGAACTGACCATATACACGCTGTGCTTCTCGCGCAGTTGCTTGACCTGCTCGGCACTCAAGCCGGTGTAGGAAAACATCCCGCGTTGCGCCCCGATGTGCGCAAACTGCTCCGCCAGACCATGGGGCGCCAACGCCTCCACCAGTCCGGAACGCAACTGCGCGATTCGCGCACGCATGGCTTCGACTTCCTCGCTCCACTGCTGTTTCAGCTCGGCATCCCCCAGGATGGTCGCGACCACTGCCGCACCATGGTCCGGCGGCGTCGACCACAGGTTGCGCGCGGTATTTGCCAACTGGCTGCGTACATCCTTCAGCTTCTCGGCGTCCGCCGCACACACGATCAGCGCGCCGACACGGTCGCGGTACAGGCCGAAGTTCTTCGAGCACGAACTGGTGATCAATACTTCCGGCAGTTCAGCCGCCAACAAGCGCACCGCCCAGGCGTCCTGCTCCAGGCCGTCGCCAAAGCCCTGGTAGGCGAAGTCGATCAGCGGCAGCAACTGGCGCTCGCGCACGATGTGCAGCACCTGGCGCCAGTCATCCTGGGACAGGTCGAAGCCGGTCGGGTTATGGCAGCAAGCGTGCAGCAAGACCACGTCGCCCTTGGGCACGGTGGAGAGGGTTGCCAGCATCGCCGCCACATCCAGGCGGTTATCCACGCCCACGTAGGGGTAATGGCTGACCTTGAGCCCGGCCTTGGCAAAGATGGTTTCGTGGATCGGCCAGGTCGGGTCGCTCAGCCACACGCCACGGCCGGGCAGGTTGTGGGCGATAAAGTCGGCGCTCAGGCGCAGGGCCCCGGTGCCGCCTGGGGTTTGAGTGGCGCCGGCAAGGTGTTCGCGCAGCAGGGCGGAGTCGGCGCCCAGCACCAGTTCGCTGATCAGGGTGCCGAACGCTGCATCGCCGTGGCCGCCGATATAGGTCTTGGTGGCCTGGGTATCGACCAGACGCTGCTCGGCGCGCTTTACCGACTGGGGAATCGGCGTCAGGCCCTGGTCGTCCTTATAGACGCCCACGCCAAGGTCGAACTTGTTCGGGTTGGCGTCCTGGGCATACAGGTCCATCAAGCCGAGGATCGGGTCGCCGGGCACACGGCCTATGGCATCGAAATGCATTACTTGCGGCCCTCGGCGTCCTTGGCCACTTCGTCGGTGCGCGCGGCCATGATGAAGTCGTTGCGGTGCAGGCCCTTGATGGAGTGGCTCCACCAGGTCACGGTGACCTTGCCCCATTCGGTGAGCAGGCCCGGGTGATGGCCTTCGGCTTCGGAGATTTCACCCATGGCGTTGGTAAAGGCCAGGGCGAACTTGAAGTTCTTGAACAGGAAAACCTTTTCCAGCTGCATCACGCCATCGCGCACTTCGATGTTCCAGTCGGGGATCTGCTTGAGCAGCACCGGCAGTTCTTCATCGCTGACTTGCGGGGCATCGGCGCGGCAGGCTTCGCAGTGGGCTTGGTTCAAGGTGGTCATGTGATGGTGTCCTGAATTCGAGTGTTTAAAAACGGTCGTCAGTGGCGTCACCCTAAAGCAACGCGGGGCCGGGGAACAGACTCACCTGGCCTTAAAAGCCACGGTTCACGCGGCCTTGGGTTTTGGCGGGAATTTCGGCGCATGCAACCCAAGCTGCATGCCGCGCTCGACCATGCCCATGATGTCTTCCTGCGCCACTTCGAACAGGCGCTTGAGGTTGGGCAATACGAAATACAGGGGTTGCAGGATGTCGATGCGATAGGGCGTGCGCATCGCTTCCAGCGGGTCGAAGGCTTGATGTTCAGGCTGGTCGGACAGGCAGTAAACACTTTCCTTGGGCGACGACAAAATCCCGCCACCGTAGATACGCCGACCGTCGGGGGTGTCCACCAGGCCGAACTCGATGGTCATCCAGTACAGGCGCGCCAGGTATACCCTTTGCTCCTTGCTGGCCGCCAGGCCGAGCTTGCCGTAAGTGTGGGTGAATTCGGCGAACCAGGGGTTGGTCAGCAGCGGGCAATGGCCAAAGATCTCGTGGAAAATATCCGGCTCTTGCAGGTAATCCAGTTCTTCGCGGGTACGAATAAAGGTCGCCACCGGAAACTGCTTGTTGGCGAGCAATTCGAAGAAGGTCTGGAAGGGGATCAGCGCCGGCACGCGAGCGACTTGCCAGCCGGTGGTCGAGGCCAGCACCTGGTTGATTTCACCCAGTTGCGGGATGCGATCCAGGGGCAGGCCGAGCTTGTCGATGCCATCCAGGTATTCCTGGCAGGCACGGCCCTCGATCACTTTCAACTGGCGGGTGATCAGGGTGTTCCACACCGCGTGCTCTTCCGCCGGGTAGTGGATAAAACCTTGCGCATCGGGCTCGCGGGCCACGTAGTGCGTCTGCTTCATATGGCTCTCCTGCTAGGCATTCGTTCTTGTTATGTCCTGGGATGAGCCTATTGATACTCCGTGCGGGGCAAGATTCCATCGACTTCAAAAGCGCTCATGTAGGAAAATTTACCGATTTTCGTAAAGTATTCGTTACACTTGCTTGGCTCAATACGGTATTGGCTGGGAAAAGCCCCTAAGCTGTCACATAATCTTGACGACTATCTGCGCCCAGCGACAAAAAGACGCGGCGCCTACCCACTTTTCGGGCCTTTTCATGCGTATCAAAGTGCACTGCCAGAACCGCATCGGCATCCTGCGGGACATCCTCAACCTGTTGGTGGAGTACGGCGTCAACGTCGCCAAGGGTGAGGTGGGCGGCGAGCATGGCAATGCCATTTACCTGTTCTGCCCAAACCTGGTGAACATGCAATTCCAGGCGCTGCGCCCGCAGTTCGAGGCGATTGCCGGGGTGTTTGGCGTCAAAAGGGTAGGGCTGATGCCCAGTGAGCGTCGGCATATGGAACTCAATGCGCTGCTCGGTGCCCTGGAGTTTCCGGTGTTGTCCATCGACATGGGCGGCTCCATCGTCGCCGCCAACCGTGCGGCCGCGCAGTTGCTCGGGGTGCGGGTGGACGAGGTGCCGGGCATTCCGCTGTCGCGCTACGCCGAGGATTTCGACTTGCCGGAACTGGTACGCGCGAGTAAATCGCGGATCAATGGCCTGCGGGTGAAGGTCAAGGGTGACGTGTTCCTGGCGGATATCGCACCGCTGCAATCCTCCGAACATGACGACAGCGAAGCCATGGCCGGTGCGGTGCTGACCCTGCACCGTGCCGACCGCGTGGGCGAGCGTATCTACAATGTGCGCAAACAGGAGCTGCGCGGTTTCGACAGTATTTTCCAAAGCTCCAAGGTCATGGTCGCCGTGGTGCGTGAAGCCCGGCGCATGGCGCCGTTGGATGCGCCTCTATTAATAGAAGGCGAAACCGGCACCGGCAAAGAGTTGTTGGCGCGCGCGTGCCACTTGGCCAGCCCGCGCGGGCAATCGCCGTTGATGGCGCTGAACTGCGCCGGGCTGCCCGAGTCGATGGCCGAGACCGAATTGTTCGGCTACGGCCCCGGCGCGTTTGAAGGCGCGCGGGCCGAGGGCAAGCTCGGGCTGCTGGAGCTGACGGCCGGCGGTACGTTGTTTCTCGATGGCGTCGGGGAAATGAGCGCGCGCTTGCAGGTGAAATTGCTGCGCTTCCTGCAGGACGGCTGCTTTCGGCGCGTGGGCAGTGACGAAGAGGTGTACCTGGATGTACGGGTGATCTGCGCCACCCAGGTGGACCTCTCCGAACTCTGCGCCCGTGGCGAATTCCGCCAGGACCTCTATCACCGCCTCAACGTGCTGTCCTTGCATATCCCGCCCCTGCGCGAATGCCTCGACGGCCTTGCGCCCCTGGTCGAGCACTTTCTCGACCAGGCCAGCCGGCAGATCGGATGCCCGTTGCCCAAGCTGGCGCCTGCCGCCATGGACAAGCTCAGCCACTACCACTGGCCAGGGAATGTGCGGCAGTTGGAAAACGTGCTGTTCCAGGCGGTGTCGCTGTGTGACGGCGGGACGGTCAAGGTCGAACACATCCGCCTGCCGGACTACGGCGTGCGCCAACCCCTTGGCGACTTTTCCCTGGAGGGCGGTTTGGAGGCAATCGTCGGACGCTTCGAGAAGGCGGTGCTGGAGAGCCTGTATGCCGAGCATCCCAGCAGCCGGCAGTTGGGGAAACGCCTGGGGGTGTCGCACACCACCATCGCCAATAAGTTGCGCGACTACGAAATCCTCAAGGCGGACAAATAACCAACTGCGCCCCCGCATTGGTTCTCTGTCACCCGTAAGACGGGTACTTGCCGTAAGCGGCATAAGTCCGCCGTTTTTTCGACTATCTCCTGTCCTTCAAATCCTGCTGCCTGCCCGAAAACCCCCGCCCCGCCTGGGCTTTCCGTTCTTTTTAAAAGTTGGTTCGCAAATTGCTTAAGCCTCATCAGTACAGCGGTGGGCGGCAAGCCTGCGTCAGAAAGAGGAAAGAGCGTGGACAAGTACCTTTATGTGGCAATGACCGGCGCCAGCCAGAATGCACTGGCGCAGAAGGCCCATGCCAACAACTTGGCGAACATTTCCACCAACGGTTTTCAACGTGACCTGGAACAGGCGCGTTCGATGCCGGTGTTCGGTGACAGCTTTCCGGCGCGTGCGTTTGCCATGACCGAACGTCCCGCGACCGACTTCAGCCCCGGCGCCATGATCGAGACCGGTCGCGACCTGGATGTGGCGGTGAACGGCAATGGCTGGATGGCGGTGCAAACCCCCGATGGCGGTGAAGCCTACGTGCGCAGTGCCAGCATGAACGTCGATGCGCTGGGTGTGCTGCGCGCCGGCAATGGCATGCCGATCATGGGCAACGGTGGCCCGATCGCCGTACCGCCGCAGCAGAAAGTCGAAGTGGGCGCCGACGGCACCATCAGCATCCGCGCCATGGGCGAAGGCCCGCGGGTGATGGCTGAAGTGGACCGTATCAAGCTGGTCCAGCCCGATCTCAAGAATATGAATAAAGGCCTGGATGGCACCATCCATACCAAGGATGGCCAGCCGGCCGTGGCCGATGCGAACGTTACGTTGACCTCGGGTTTCCTGCAGGCGAGCAACGTCAACGCGGTTGAAGAAATGACCGCGGTCCTGGCGCTTTCCAAGCAGTTCGAGTTGCACATCAAGATGATGAACAGCGCCAAGGAAGACGACCAGGCCATGACTCGCGTCATGCAGATGAGCTGATAGCCGCGTCACTGACTGAATACTAATTTTGCAGCGCAGCGCCAACAAACAGGCGCACGAAGGAGAACAGCATGCTTCCGGCTCTATGGGTTGCCAAAACAGGCCTGTCCGCCCAGGACACCAACCTGACCACCATTTCCAACAACTTGGCCAACGTGTCGACCACGGGTTTCAAACGTGACCGCGCCGAGTTCCAGGACTTGCTCTATCAGATCAAGCGCCAGCCAGGCGCCCAGTCGACCCAGGACAGCGAATTGCCGTCGGGTCTGCAACTGGGTACCGGTGTGAAGATCGTCGGCACCCAGAAGAACTTCAACGCCGGTAACCTGCAGCAGACCGGGCAGCCGCTGGACATGGCCATCAACGGTAAAGGGTTCTTCCAGATCCTGCAGCCGGATGGGACCACTTCCTACACCCGTGACGGTACCTTCCACCTGGACTCCAATGGCCAGATCGTGACGGCCAACGGTTTCGCCCTGGAACCGGCTATCGTCGTGCCGAACAACGCCCAGACCTTCACCGTCGGCAACGACGGCACCGTGTCGATCACCGTGGCCGGTAACCCGGCGTCGCAAGTGATCGGCAACCTGCAAACCGCCGACTTCATCAACCCGGCCGGCCTGCAGGCGATGGGTAACAACCTGTTCCTGGAAACCGCTTCCAGCGGCGCGCCGCAAATCGGCACTCCTGGCCTGAACGGTTTCGGCACCACGCTGCAAAGCACCCTGGAAACCTCCAACGTCAGCACCGTTGAAGAGATGGTCAACATGATCACCACTCAACGCGCCTACGAGATGAACTCCAAGGTGATTTCCACCGCCGACCAGATGCTTTCGTTCGTAACGCAGAATCTGTAATCAAGTCTATGGGGCGCTCCTGAGAGCGCCTGCAACACCGTGAGGTAAGGGTCATGAATCGCTATGTTTCCGTTCTGGCATTGAGTGGGATTGCCGTGCTCGCGGGCTGTGTCGCCCCGACGCCAAAACCCAATGACCCGTACTACGCGCCGGTGTTGCCGCGCACGCCGTTGCCGGCGGCGGCCAACAATGGCTCGATTTACCAGGCCGGTTTCGAACAGAACCTGTACAGCGACCGCAAGGCGTTCCGCGTGGGTGACATCATCACCATCACCCTGAACGAGAGAACGACGGCCAGCAAGAACGCCAACTCCCAGGTGGACAAGACCAGCACCAACAGCATTGGGCTGAGCTCGTTGTTTGGTGCCGTACCGAATACCAACAACCCGCTGGGCAGCGGCGACTTGAGCCTCAACGCAGGGTACAGCGGCAACCGTGCCACCAACGGCAAGAGCGCCGCAGGGCAGGGCAATAGCCTCACCGGCTCGATCACCGTGACTGTCGCGGATGTGTTGCCCAACGGCATCATCGCCGTACGCGGTGAAAAGTGGATGACCCTCAATACCGGTGATGAGTTGGTGCGTATTGCCGGGATGGTGCGGGCCGATGACATTGCGACTGACAACACTGTGCCCTCGACGCGCATTGCCGATGCACGCATTACCTACTCGGGTACGGGTTCGTTCGCTGATGCGAGTCAGCCGGGCTGGTTCGACCGTTTCTTCCTTAGCCCGCTGTTCCCTTTCTAGGTGGCCACTTTGAAACTCAAACAGCTGATGGCGGCGGCACTCCTGCTGAGTCTGAGCGCAGTCGCCCAGGCCGAACGCCTGAAAGACATCGCCAGCATCTCTGGCGTGCGTTCCAACCAGTTGATCGGCTACGGTCTGGTGGTGGGGCTCAACGGTACGGGCGACCAGACCACCCAGACCCCGTTCACCCTGCAGACCTTCAACAATATGCTGTCGCAGTTCGGCATCAAGGTGCCGGCGGGTTCGGGCAACGTGCAGTTGAAGAACGTCGCGGCGGTGTCGATCAGTGCCGACTTGCCGGCGTTTTCCAAGCCGGGCCAGGTGGTCGACATCACCGTGTCGTCCATCGGTAACTCCAAAAGCCTGCGGGGCGGCACCCTGCTGATGACCCCGCTGAAAGGTATCGACGGCAACGTCTACGCCATCGCCCAGGGCAACCTGGTGGTGGGCGGGTTTGACGCCGAAGGTCGCGACGGTTCGAAGATCACCGTCAACGTGCCGTCGGCCGGGCGTATCCCGGGTGGCGCCACGGTTGAACGCACCGTGCCGAGCGGTTTCAACCAGGGCAACAGCCTGACCTTGAACCTCAACCGTTCGGACTTCACCACCGCCAAGCGTGTGGTCGACAAGATCAACGACATGCTCGGCCCTGGCGTGGCCCAGGCTATCGACGGTGGCTCGATCCGCGTCACCGCGCCGCTGGACCCCAGCCAGCGCGTGGACTACCTGTCGATCCTGGAAAACCTCGAAGTCGATCCGGGCCAGGCGGTGGCCAAGGTCATCATCAATTCGCGCACCGGTACCATCGTGATCGGCCAGAACGTCAAGGTCTCGCCGGCGGCGGTGACCCACGGCAGCCTGACCGTGACCATCACCGAAGATCCGATCGTCAGCCAGCCTGGGCCGTTGTCCAATGGCCAGACGGCGGTGGTGCCACGCTCGCGAGTGAATGCCCAGCAAGAAGCCAAGCCGATGTTCAAGTTCGGCCCGGGCACGACCCTGGATGAGATTGTACGTGCGGTGAACCAGGTGGGCGCAGCGCCAGGCGACTTGATGGCGATCCTCGAAGCGTTGAAGCAGGCCGGCGCGTTGCAAGCCGACCTGATCGTGATTTAAGGCCATGGCCATGGACATGCGTAACAGCGGCCTGACCAGCACGGCGGATTCGGGTTCGTATTCCGACTTGAATCGCCTGAACCAACTGAAGGTCGGCGACAAGAACAGCGAAGGCAACATGCGCAAGGTGGCGCAGGAATTCGAGTCGCTGTTCTTGAGCGAGATGCTCAAGTCCATGCGCTCGGCCACCGAGGCCCTGGGCAAGGACAACCCGATGAACACCCCGGCCGCCAAGCAGTACCAGGAAATGTACGACCAGCAACTGGCGGTTTCCATGTCCCGCGAAGGCGGCGGTATCGGCCTGGCCGATGTGCTGATGCGCCAGATGCAGAAGAACAAGCCGGTGGACGCCCAGGCGGCCACCTTGCAGGGCCCGGCGGCGGCCGAGGCGGTCAAGAAGGTCGATGTGCCGACGCAAATTGCCGCCGGCACCCAGGCCGAGGGCCCACTGGGGCGTTCCAATGGCCAGCGTCCACTGTGGGCCTATCGCGTGGCGGAGCCCCAGGCGGGCGCTGCAGCGGCCCACAGCAACGACATCGCACTGATGAACCAGCGCCGTATCGCCTTGCCGAGCAAGCTGACCGATCGCCTGCTCGCCGGTATCGTGCCGAGCACCGACACCACCACCGTTGCCCAGGCGGCGCCGCTGCGTAACAGCGCGGCCGCCGACAATGTGGTCAACAGCACCGCGCGCACGTTTGCCGTGCCGAGCGGGCGCATGCAGGTCTACGGCCGAGCCGTGGCCCAGCCGCCATTGGCACCGGTGAAGAAGGCGTTCAGCTCCCAGGATGAATTTGTCGCGACCATGTTGCCGATGGCCAAGGCGGCGGCCGCGCGTATCGGTGTCGATCCGAAGTACTTGGTGGCCCAGGCCGCCCTGGAAACCGGTTGGGGCAAGTCGGTGATGCGCGCCGAAGATGGCAGCAGCAGCCACAACCTGTTCGGCATCAAGGCCGGCCAGAGCTGGCAGGGCGGCCAGGCCCGTGCGATCACCAGCGAGTTTCGTGATGGGGCGATGGTCAAGGAAACGGCGCAGTTCCGTTCCTACGCCTCCTATCAGGACAGCTTTCATGATCTCGTGACATTGCTGCAAAGCAATGATCGCTATAAAGAAGTTGTGAAATCGGCCGATAACCCCGAACAGTTTGTACGCGAGTTGCAAAAAGCCGGATACGCCACGGACCCGGCCTACGCCAGCAAGATTTCGCAGATCGCAAAAACCATGAACAGTTACCAGAATTACGCTGCCGCGGGCGCGACCACTCATTTATAAGGTCTGAACCATGAGTTTGCTCAATATCGGGATGTCGGGGCTTAACGCCGCTCAAGGATCGTTGTCGGTCTTGAGTAACAACATCGCCAACGCCAATACCGCGGGCTATTCGCGTCAGCAGACCACCCAGAGCGCAAATGCGTCGAACCAGTATGGCGGCGTGTTCATCGGCAGCGGCACCACCCTGGCCGACGTGCGCCGGGTGTACAACGAATACCTGGACACCGCCTACCAGAACAGCACCTCGCTCAACAGCGATGCCAAGGCTTACCTGGATCAGGTCAGCGCCGTCGACAAGACCCTGTCGGACAAGACCACCGGCATGTCGGCCGTACTCAGCGCGTTCTTCTCCTCGGTGCAGACGGCTTCGGCCAACCCGAGCGATGTATCGGCCCGCCAGGTGCTGCTGACCAACGCCCAGACCCTGAGCAACCGGTTCAACGCGATCTCCACGCAGTTGAGCCAGCAGAAAGAAACCATCAACGGCCAGCTGAGCTCGATGAGCGATCAGGTCAATCAGCTGACCTCGTCGATTGCCTCTCTCAACAAGCAGATTGCCCAGGTGCAGGGTTCGTCGAACACCACCCCGGCCAACCTGCTGGATTCCCGTGCCGAAGCCGTGCGTTCGCTCAATGAGTTGATCGGCGTGACCGCCACCGAAAAGAACGGCGTGTTCAGTGTCAGCACCGGCAGCGGCCAATCCCTGGTGCTGGGTGATCGCTCCAACACGATTTCCGCCGTACCGAGCAAGGGCGACACCAGCCAGTACACGATCCAGCTTAATGCAGCCGGCGGCACGACCATGGACTTGGGCAACGTGATCAGCGGCGGCAGCATCGGCGGCCTGTTGCGCTATCGCAGCGACGCGTTGATTCCGGCGATCAATGATCTGGGGCGCATCGCGATTGCCACCGCCGATACGGTCAACAGCCAATTGGGCCAGGGCCTGGACCTTAATGGCGAGTTCGGTACCTCGTTGTTCACCGACATCAACAATGCCGCGTCCGTTGCCCTGCGCAGCCAGGCTGCCCAAGGTAATCTGGGTGACGGCGCCCTGGGCGTGACGATCAAGGACACCAGCAAGCTGACCAGCTTCGATTACAAGGTCAGCTTCAATGATGGGACAAATCTCAACAAGGTCACGGTTCTGCGCTCCGACGGCAAGGCCATGGGCACCTATGACCTCAGTGCCACGCCGCCGCCGGTCATCGATGGCTTCACCCTGGCGGTCCAGAGTGGTGCGGTGCAGGCCGGCGATAGCTTCAAGGTCAGCCCGACCGCCAATGGCGCCAAGGAAATCGGCACGGTGCTCAGCGACCCGACCAAGATCGCGTTTGCCGCGCCCTTGATCGGCGAAGCCAGCAAGACCAACCAGGGCACCGGCACCTTCACGCCGCCGAGCCTCACCGTGCCTTTGGACATCCAGGGCGGTGCGGCCACCGCACAATTGCGTATCGGCATTGAAAACTCGATGCCGGTGAAGATGGTCTTCGGCAAAGTCGCGGCGGATGGCACCCAGCCTTACAGCCTCAGCGATTCCCAGGGCAACCCGATCGGCACCGGCAGCATCGTGCCGGGGCAGGGCAACAAGATTTCGATCAACGTGCCAATGCGTGATGCCAGCGGCGCCTTGGTTGTCCCGGCTGCCAGCTTCAGCTTTGATACCACCGTGGGCGGCACCCCGGCCGATGGCGACGGCACCACGTTCTCCTTCAATGCCTCGGGCAAATCCGACAACCGCAACGCCCTGGAACTGCTGAGTCTGCAGACCAAGGCGACGGTGGGCACGGCGGCCGACGGCACTGGCGGTACCAGCCTGGTGGGGGCCAACAGCAAGCTGGTGTCCACCGTCGGCGCCAAGGCGGCTGCGGCCGGTACCGACAACACCGCCACCGGTGCGCTGCTGACCGCGAACAAGAACGCGCGCAACTCCGTGTCCCAGGTCAACCTGGATGAAGAAGCGGGCGACATGATCAAGTTCCAGCAGTACTACACGGCGTCCTCGCAGATCATCAAGGCTGCGCAGGAAACCTTCAGCACGCTGATCAATAGTCTTTAAGGGAGTCTGGGACGATGCGTATTTCTACACAGCAGTATTTCGAAACCAGTTCCTCCAAGTATTCGGACAACTATTCGAGCGTGGTGAAGGCTCAAGACCAGGCCAGTTCCGGCGTGCGTGTGCAAACCGCCGCGGATGACCCGGTGGCGGCGGCGCGTTTGCTGATGCTGCAGCAGCAGAAAGACATGCTGGGTCAGTACAACAGCAACGTCACCAGCCTGAAAAACTCCCTGACCAACGAAGAAAGCGTGTTGGACGCAATCAGCGATGCCATGCAGCGCGCCACACAGTTGGCCCTGCGTGCCGGTGGTTCGATCAGCGATGCTGATCGCCGTTCGATTGCCAGTGAAGTCGGTGCAATCGAGGATCAGGTGCTGGGCTTGCTCAACAGCAAGGACTCGTCCGGCAACTACCTGTTTTCCGGTTCCAAGACCCAGACTCCGCCTTATGCCCGTAACAACGATGGCACCTACAGCTACCAGGGCGATGAAACCCCGCTGAGCCTGCAGATTTCCAATACGCTGACGGTCAGCGCTGGCGATACCGGCAAGACCATCCTGGAGGGCTCGCCCAATGCCGGCCGCACCCAGGCCACCTGGTTGCCGCCTGTGCCGCAGACAGTGCCGCCGACGGTCAATGACAACAAGGTTGCGCTGTCGGCGGGCCTGGTCACTTCGGGCTCCGACTACACCAAGAAATTCGCGGATGGCCAGCCCTACACGCTGACCTTCACCAGCAGCACGCAATACACAGTGACCGATAGCACCGGTACCGACGTGACTTCGGAGATTTCCGGCAACGGCACGTTCGACGCCACCAAGGAAGGCAGCTCCAGCGTTGCTTTGCGTGGGGTGAAGTTCGACATCACCATGGACCTTGGGGATGTCGCGCCCGGCGCCAACTCCGACGCAGTGGTGGCGGGGCGTTCGTTCCAACTGGCGGCCAAGCCGGATACCTTCAGCGTATCGCGCACCCCAAGCAACCCGTCGAGCACGCAATTGACCGGCGCCCAGGTGTCCAACCAGGCGGCCTACGCCAGTACGTTCCCGACCAACAGCGGGGCGGTGATCAAATTCACCAGCGCGACGGCCTATGAGGTGTATGCCCAGCCGTACACGACCGACAGCAAGACCATCGCCACTGGCGACACCGGCGGCGGCACCACGGTGACGGCGGCGGGGGTGACGTTTGACGTAAGTGGCGGGCCACCGCAGGCGGGCGATCAGTTCTCCGTCGGCGCCAGCACCCAGAAGACCCAAAACGCGCTGGATACCCTCAGCCGATTGCGCCAGGCGCTGGAACTGCCGGCCGACGGTAATCCGGCGGCGACGGTCAAGCTCAAGGACGTCCTCGATTCGTCGATTGCCAACCTGGCCAACTCGACGTCCCAGATCGTCAACGTGCGCGGTTCCATCGGTGCGCGGCAGAACGCCCTGGACATCCAGACCAGCGAAAACACCAGCATCGGCCTGGCCAACACCAGCACCATGAGTGACCTGGCCAACATCGATATGGGCGAGGCGGCAATCAATCTGACGCTGCAGCAAACCATGTTGCAGGCCTCGCAATTGGCGTTCGTCAAAATCTCCCAGTTGAGCCTGTTCAACAAGATGTAAGCGGCGTCAAGTCAAGCGGCCCGCTCTGGAAACAGGGCGGGCCGCTGTCGTTTCAGGGGTTTAATTGTTTGAAGGTTTTGCACAAAGCACACACAATTGAGTGACCTGTGAGTCATAAAGCGCATCTTCACTGTATCGTGTGAAAAGGATAAGTCGTCACAGGGTCCTTGCGGGGCGGCTTTCAGCGAGATTTTTATGGGGTTATCCCCTTTATTGTCAGCACTCCAGGCCACGCCTGGGGTGTTCTCCAGCTATTTAGTATTGGGAAGCCACAATGATTGGCATAAAAAGCATCGCCAGTTACGTGCCGGCAGACGGGATCGATAACTACGCCCAGGGTGCCAAGTTCGCCAAGGATGAAGAATTCATCATCGGCAAGATCGGTTCGGCGTTCCTGCCGCGCAAGGAAGCCGCGCAGGAAACCTCCGATCTGTGTGTCGAGGCGGTCAACGCTTTGTTTGCCAACAACCCGGATTTGAAGCGCGAGTCCATCGATGCACTGATCGTCGTCACCCAGAACGGCGATGAAGAGGGTTTGCCCCATACGGCCGCGATCGTCCAGGACAAACTCGGCCTGCCCACCCACGTGGCGGCGTTTGATATTTCCCTGGGCTGCTCCGGCTATGTCTACGGCATCTACGCCATGAAGGGCTTCATGGAAGCCACCGGCCTGAAAAACGGCCTGTTGGTCACCGCCGACCCGTATTCGAAGATCGTCGACCCGGAAGACCGCAACACCACCATGCTGTTTGGCGATGCCGCCACCGCCACCTGGATGGGCGAAGACGCGCCGTGGCTGCTGGGCAAGTCCAAGTTCGGCACCGACGGTTCCGGCGCACCACATCTCAAGGTCAGCGATGGCGTGTTCTTCATGAATGGCCGCCAGGTGTTCAACTTCGCCTTGCTCAAGGTGCCGGCGCATTTGCACGAGCTGCTCGACGAGTCGGACCTTGCGGCCGATGACATCGATGCGTTCTGCATTCACCAGGGCAGTGCGGCGATTGTCGACGCTGTGGCCCGGCGTTTCGAAGACGCGCCGGTGGAGAAGTTCATCAAGGACATGGTCGAGACCGGCAACACCGTGTCGTCGAGCATTCCGTTGCTGCTGGAAAAGCATGTGATGGACGCCACCTGGAAGCGCGTGGCGATCAGCGGTTTTGGTGTGGGCCTGTCGTGGGGGTCGGCGATTCTCTATCGTCCGTGACGCTTCGATAGACGGCTTTCTGCTTAAAAGCAAACGCCGATGCTCGAAAGAGCATCGGCGTTTTTTATTTGGCGCCAGAAAACCCAATGAAATATGGGTTTTTGGCCGTCGTAAGCCCTTGAATTACAAGGGGTGGCACGGCGCCATTAAAAAAATCAAAAAAAATCCTCAAGCAACCGGCTACCACGACGATAACTATTACGTAGGTTCTCAGGCCACACCCGGCGGTTGCCAGGGCCGGAAGCCGCAGTATCCATCCAACGAGGATTTCGTCATGGCTTTAACAGTAAACACCAACATTGCTTCGATCACTACTCAGGGCAACCTGAACAAAGCCGGCGGCGCCCTGGCCACCTCCATGCAGCGCCTGTCTTCCGGCCTGCGTATCAACAGCGCTAAAGACGACGCAGCCGGCCTGGGTATCTCCAACCGTATGACCAGCCAGATCAATGGCCTGGGTCAAGCAGTAAAGAACGCCAACGATGGTATCTCCATCGCGCAAACCGCTGAAGGCGCAATGCAGGCTTCGACCGACATTCTGCAAAAAATGCGTACCCTGGCTCTGTCCTCGGCTACCGGCTCCCTGAGCACCGACGACCGTAAGTCGAACAACGACGAATACCAGGCCCTGACTTCGGAACTGACCCGTATCTCGCAAACCACTACTTTCGGTGGCCAGAAGCTGCTGGACGGTTCGTACGGTACCAAAGCCATCCAGGTTGGCGCCAACGCTAACGAAACCATCAACCTGAGCCTGGACAACGTTGCAGCCAACAACATTGGTTCGCAGCAGATCAACAGCTTGGGTATCGCTCCAGGCGCCGGTGTTGCGGGTGGCGCAATCGCCGTTACCGGTAACGGCCAGACTGCCAGCGTTACTGTAGCTGCCGCAGCTTCCGCTAAAACCATCGCTGCTCAACTGAACGGCGCTATCGGTGGCCTGAGCGCTACTGCCAGCACTGAAGCTCAGTTCGTAGTTGGCGCCGGTGCTGCCGCTGCTCCGGCTTCGTTCACCATGACCGTTGGCGGCCAAGCCACCACGTTCGTCGGCGTAACCGATACCGGCAGCTTGGCTGAGCAACTGAAGTCCAACTCCGCCAAACTGGGTATCAGCGTTAACTACGATGAATCCAAAGGCACTCTGTCGGTTAAATCCGATACCGGTGAAAACCTGGCCTTCAGCGCTTCGACCGCTGCCGGTACCATCACTGTTGCTACCAAAGACGGTGCGGGCGCTTTCGGTGCTGGCGTTGCTCTGGCCGACGGCATCATCGCTACCGGTGCTGTGAACCTGAACTCCTCGAAGGGCTACTCCCTGGAAGGCGCTGGTGTGACCGGTGTCTTCGGTGCCGCTACTTCGGCAGCTTCGGCCAAGACTTCGGTTTCGCAAACTGACGTGACTGATGCCACCAAGGCTCAGAACGCTGTGTCCGTAATCGACCAGGCTATCGCTACCATCTCCAGCTCCCGTTCGGGCCTGGGCGCTGTTCAGAACCGTCTGACCAGCACTGTAGACAACCTGTCCAACATCCAGAAAAACACCACTGCTGCTCGTAGCACCATCCAGGACGTCGACTTCGCTTCCGAAGCCGCCGAACTGACCAAGCAGCAAACCCTGCAGTCGGCTTCCACTGCGATCCTGTCGCAGGCTAACCAGCTGCCATCCGCTGTACTGAAACTGCTTCAGTAATTACAGCACTTGGTGACTGACGGAAGGGCGCGTTTACGTGCCCTTTCGTCTTTTCCAATCAGAGGAGATTGGGCATGGACATGAATGTAAAGTTGAACTTGTCTTATCCGCCGCAGGCGCCCCAAGCCTCTGTGGCACCTGTGGTTGCTGACAAAGACAAGACGAAGGTTGAACCGGCCGCGCCAACCGCAGGTCCGTCCCAACAGGGCGACCTGGAAAAAGCGGTCACCGATATTAAAGAATTCGTACAAGCGGCCCAGCGTAATCTGGACTTTTCCATTGATGATTCCACCCATAGGGTTGTGGTCAAGGTCATTGCCACCGACACCGGTGAAGTGATCCGCCAGATTCCCTCGGAAACTGCCTTGAAGCTGGCGCAAAGTTTGTCCAGCGCCAGTCATGTGTTGTTTGACGACAAGGCTTGAGCTGGCATGAAACTTGTTGCGGTTACCGTTTGAAGCGATATTCGCCAAGATAACGGCAGCCACCGGACTAGGAGAAAGATGATGGCGGGTACAACGATTACTGGCGTGGGGTCGGGCTTCGACACTCAGGCAATTGTGAAATCCCTGGTGGATGCCGAGCGAGCGCCGAAACAGGCGCAGATCAACACTCAATCGCAGAAGGCAACCACTCAGCTGTCGTCGATCGGCAAGATCCAGGCTGCCTTGGACGCTTTCCGTGGTGCGTTGACCAGCATGGGCACGGATAACAGCTTCAGTGGCTTGACCGGTACGTCTTCGGACGAAAAGGTCGCCACCATGACGGCTAACCAGGGGGCTGCAAACGGTAGCTTCTCGCTGATCGTCAACCAGTTGGCCACACCGTCGAAGCTATCGACCAAAACCTATGCCGGTGGCCCGTCGACAGTCGTGAACGCCGGCACCACGGCTACAACGCTGACAATCACGCAGTCGGGCAAGAACTTTGATTTGAGTGTGCCGGCAGGCGCGACGCTGCAGCAGGTGCGTGAGTCGATCAACTCCACGTTCGGCACCGCCGGCCTGAGTGCCAACATCCTCACCGACTCCACGGGCTCGCGTCTTATTCTGACCTCCAGCAATGGCGGGGTCGGTTCGGACCTGACGATGTCGGGCAACTCCGGGATTGATACCGGTTACACAGTGGTCAGCCCGCCTCAGAATGCCAAGTACACCATCGATGGTATTGCTGCAGAGTCCAAATCCAACAGCATCACGGATGCGGTGAGTGGTGTGAGCATCAAGCTGCTGTCGGTGTCGCCTACGGTCACGGCCAACGACCCGAATACAACTAACCCGCTTCGCACAGCCATGACCATCTCGGTCACCACCAGCGCCACCGCCCTCAAGTCCGGGGTCAAGGGTTTTGTCGACACCTACAATGCCCTGCTCAAGGCCATGAACGCCGAGACCAAGATCACCAAGGACGCCGCCGGCAACTCCATCGCGGCGACCCTGACCGGCGACTCGACCATGCGCACCTTGCAGTCGGCGATCCGCAACGAGTTCAACTCGCTGTCCGGCAATGGCACCTTGAAGTCCCTGGCGCAATTCGGTGTCACCACCGACCAGGACACCGGTGCGCTGAGCATCGACGCCAAGCAGTGGGACAAGGCTGTGCTGACCAATGCCGCTGACATCAACAGTATCTTCAGCGGCAAGACCGGCCTGCTGGCGCGCCTGACGGCCGCCACCGATGCCTACGCCAAACCCACCACGGGGATTCTGGCGACACGCACCACGTCGTTGGCCGCCAGCCTGACCGACCTGACCAAGCAGCAGACCAGCCTCGACGAGCGTCTTACCACCATGCAGGACGCCCTGACGCGCAAGTACACGGCGATGGACACCCTGGTGGCGCAGTTGCGCCAGCAGAGCAACAGCATCCTCGGTACGCTCAATGCGATCAGCAAGTCGCAAAGCAGCGACAGCTGATTGAGCGTGCATAAAAAAGCCCGGGTCCATTGACCTGGGCTTTGTTCTTTACAAGGCCGCCGGGTTAAAGTTTTTAGCGACCCCGCCGACATAATGGTTACTGCAACCCTTCTCGCTGTTGCTTGTCACGAGGTAGAAAAATGAATCCCATGAGAGCCCTTCGCCAATACCAGAAGGTCAATTCCCATGCCCAGATCTCCGAAGCCAGCCCGCATCGCCTGGTGCAGATGCTGATGGAAGGCGGCCTGGACCGTATGGCGCAAGCCAAAGGTGCCCTGGCGCGTGGTGATATCGCTCAGAAGGGGCTGATGCTTGGCAAAGCCACCGACATCCTGATCGGCCTTCGTGATGGGCTGAATGCGGAGAAGAGCGACAACAAGGAGTATGTCCAGCAGTTGGAAGGTTTGTACGTCTACATGACCAACCGCTTGATGGAGGCCAATCTGCACAACGATGTCGACATGATTGACGAAGTCGCTCGGTTGCTGATTACTGTGAAAGAAGGCTGGGATGCCATTGGCGCGCCGCAGGCCGCCGCAGAATAAGGCCAGGGTGCCTTGAGGAACACGCCATGAGTCATGCACTGCAACGCATTGATGAAACCCGTGAAGCGCTGATCGGCGCGCTGGCAGACCGTAACTGGGACGCCATTGGCGAGCTGGACATGGGCTGTCGCAACGTGATCGACGAGGTGCTCAGCGAAGCGCCGGTGGATGAGGATGCGTTGCGTGAAAAGCTTGAGAGCCTGTTGGCGGTATACCAGCAGTTGCTTGAGGTGACGACGGGCGAGCGCCAGGCGATTTTTGAAGAGATGTCGCAGATCAACCAAGCGAAAAATGCGTCAAAGGTTTACCATTTGTTCGGCTGAACAGACGCAGTTAATCCGAACGGCGCGTCATAAATTTGACCGTGCCAGCTTTTTTGACTTAACTAGTGCTGTTTTCAGATTTCAGACGTCTATAAAGTAAGAAGTCTTACGGCCGTCTCGATTGCCCTTACACTGGGCAGAGCGTTTTACTAGGGAAGTTGCTATTGCATGTGGCGTGAAACCAAAATTCTGCTGATCGATGACGATAGCGTCCGACGCCGCGATTTAGCGGTGATTTTGAATTTTCTTGGCGAAGAAAATCTGCCCTGCGGCAGCCATGACTGGCAGCAGGTAGTCAGCTCATTGTCATCGAGCCGTGAAGTCATCTGTGTGCTGATCGGGACGGTAAACGCTCCTGGCGCTGTTTTGGGCTTGTTAAAGACACTGTCTACCTGGGATGAGTTCCTTCCGGTGTTGCTAATTGGTGATATTTCTTCCATCGAGTTGCCGGAAGACCAGCGCCGCCGCGTGCTTTCCAGTCTGGAAATGCCCCCCAGCTACAGCAAATTGCTTGATTCCCTGCACCGTGCCCAGGTCTATCGCGAGATGTACGACCAGGCCCGCGAACGCGGTCGCCACCGCGAGCCCAATCTGTTCCGCAGCCTGGTCGGCACCAGCCGTGCCATCCAGCACGTGCGCCAGATGATGCAGCAGGTGGCCGATACCGACGCCAGCGTGTTGATCCTCGGCGAATCGGGCACCGGCAAGGAAGTGGTCGCGCGCAACCTGCACTACCACTCCAAGCGCCGCGACGGGCCTTTTGTGCCGGTCAACTGCGGCGCGATCCCGGCAGAGCTGCTCGAAAGCGAACTGTTTGGCCACGAGAAGGGCGCCTTTACCGGGGCGATCACCAGCCGTGCCGGGCGTTTCGAGCTGGCCAACGGCGGCACCCTGTTCCTCGACGAAATCGGCGACATGCCGCTGCCGATGCAGGTCAAGCTGCTGCGTGTCTTGCAGGAACGCACCTTCGAGCGCGTGGGCAGCAACAAGACCCAGAGCGTCGACGTGCGCATCATTGCCGCAACCCACAAGAACCTCGAAAGCATGATCGAGGTCGGTAGCTTCCGCGAAGACCTGTACTACCGCCTCAACGTATTCCCGATCGAGATGGCCCCGTTGCGTGAGCGCGTGGAGGACATCCCGCTGCTGATGAACGAACTGATCTCGCGCATGGAGCACGAAAAGCGCGGTTCGATCCGTTTCAACTCGGCCGCGATCATGTCCCTGTGCCGACACGGCTGGCCCGGTAACGTCCGTGAGCTGGCCAACCTGGTGGAGCGCATGGCGATCATGCATCCCTATGGTGTGATCGGCGTGGTCGAGCTGCCTAAGAAATTCCGCTA
This sequence comes from Pseudomonas sp. S3E12, assembly GCF_001702295.1. Taxonomy (NCBI): domain Bacteria; kingdom Pseudomonadati; phylum Pseudomonadota; class Gammaproteobacteria; order Pseudomonadales; family Pseudomonadaceae; genus Pseudomonas; species Pseudomonas sp. S3E12. The sequence goes on along the minus strand of NZ_MBDT01000022.1, from coordinate 232,544 downwards.
CGTCGACGACGAAGACGAGCAACTGGTCGACAGCCTGCGCAGCGACATGGAAGAACGGGTTGCCATCAACGGCCACACCCCGGACTTCGGCTCCACCGCCATGCTGCCGCCCGAAGGCCTGGACTTGAAAGACTACCTCGGCAACCTCGAGCAGGGGTTGATCCAGCAGGCCCTGGACGACGCCAACGGCATCGTCGCCCGTGCCGCCGAGCGCCTGCGCATCCGTCGAACGACCCTGGTGGAGAAGATGCGCAAGTACGGAATGAGCCGCAAAGAAGGTGATGAACAGGCAGATGATTGACGCCTGTTTTTCAAGCCGCTGATATTTCAGCGGTTTTTTTTCGGCACAACTATTGCTATAGCCCTCGCAACGTTCCGTTTAACTGACGGTCAGCCAAGCGAGAGAGCATCATGCCCCACGCCGCCCAACTATCTTCGGCCCCTGCCATCCAGGGGCTGGTTCCGCCTGTCGAGCCGCCGACCCGCCAGGGTCTTGAACAGGCGTTCTCGCAGTTCAGCCAGATGTCGAGCCAGCTGACCGACTCCTACAGCCTGCTGGAAGCCCGGGTTTCCGAGCTGAAAGGCGAACTGGCCGTGGTCAGCGCCCAGCGCATGGAAGAGCTGGCCGAAAAAGAGCGCCTGGCCAACCGTTTGCAAAACCTGCTGTCGCTGTTGCCTGGTGGCGTGATCGTCATCGATGAAGAAGGCCGTGTGCGTGAAGCCAACCCGGCGGCCTGCGACATGCTCGGCCTGCCGCTGGAAGGCGAGCTATGGCGCCATGTCATCACCCGCTGCTTTGCGCCGCGTGAGGACGATGGCCACGAAATCTCCCTGAAGGACGGGCGCCGCCTGTCCATCGCCACCCGCTCCCTGGATGCGGAGCCGGGCCAGTTGGTGTTGCTTAACGACCTGACTGAAACCCGGCACCTGCAAGACCAGTTGGCGCGTCATGAGCGTTTGTCCTCGCTGGGGCGGATGGTCGCTTCGTTGGCGCATCAGATCCGTACGCCGTTGTCGGCTGCGTTGATCTACGCCAGTCATTTGACTGATGAGCAATTGCCCGCCGCCACGCACCAGCGCTTTGCCGGGCGCCTGAAGGAGCGCCTGCATGAATTGGAGCACCAGGTCCGCGACATGCTGGTGTTTGCCCGCGGCGAATTGCCGCTGACCGACCGCGTGACGCCTGCCCAGCTGATGCAGGCCCTGCAAGCGGCGGCCGCTGCCCATATCCAGGACGTGCAAGTGCGTTGGCAGTGCGACAGCCACCTCGGCGAGCTGCTCTGCAACCGTGACACCCTGGTGGGCTCGCTGCTCAACCTGATCGAAAACGCCACCCAGGCCAGCGGTCCCGGCGCGCGGCTCAAGGTGCACCTGTACAACCGCGAGCAAACCCTGCGCCTGTGCATCAGCGACAGCGGCAGCGGTATCGACCCGGTGGTGCTCAAGCGCCTGGGTGAACCCTTTTTCACCACCAAGACCAACGGTACGGGCCTTGGCCTGACCGTGGTCAAGGCGGTGGCGCGTGCCCATCAGGGAGAATTGCAGCTGCATTCCCGCGTTGGGCGTGGCACCTGTGCATTGATGACCTTGCCGCTGTTTTCATGCGCGGCAAGCGCGGAGTAAGGATATGGCTATCAAGGTTCTGTTGGTGGAAGACGATCGCGCCCTGCGTGAAGCATTGGCTGACACGCTGTTGTTGGCGGGCCATGACTACCGGGCGGTCGGTTCTGCCGAGGACGCCTTGGACGCGGTGGAGCAGGAAGCCTTCAGCCTGGTGGTCAGCGACGTGAACATGCCCGGCATGGATGGCCACCAGTTGCTCGGCCTGCTGCGTGCGCGCCAGCCGCAACTGCCGGTGCTGCTGATGACCGCCCACGGTGCAGTGGAACGTGCCGTGGACGCGATGCGCCAGGGCGCCGCGGATTACCTGGTCAAGCCCTTCGAGCCTAAAGCCCTGATCGAGCTGGTGGCACGTCACGCCCTGGGGGTGATCCCGGCCAACGAAGGCGAGGGCCCGATCGCCTTCGAGCCGGCCAGTGCACAATTGCTGGAGTTGGCGGCCCGTGTGGCGCGCAGTGACTCCACCGTGCTGATCTCCGGCGAGTCCGGCACCGGTAAAGAGGTGCTGGCGCGTTATATCCACCAGCAGTCGACCCGCGCCCAGCAACCGTTTATCGCCATCAACTGCGCGGCGATCCCCGACAACATGCTTGAAGCCACTCTGTTCGGTCATGAGAAAGGTTCGTTCACCGGGGCCATCGCGGCCCAGGCGGGCAAGTTCGAGCAGGCCGATGGCGGTACCATTTTGCTGGATGAAATCTCGGAAATGCCCTTGGGCCTGCAAGCCAAATTGCTGCGGGTGCTGCAAGAGCGCGAAGTGGAGCGGGTGGGTGCGCGTAAGCCGATCCAGTTGGACATCCGTGTGGTCGCCACCACCAACCGGGATCTCGCCGGCGAAGTGGCGGCGGGGCGCTTTCGGGAAGACCTGTTCTACCGCCTCTCGGTGTTCCCCCTGGCCTGGCGCCCGCTGCGTGAGCGCCCGGCAGACATCATTCCGCTGGCCGAGCGCCTGCTGAACAACCACGTCAAAAAAATGAAGCACGCCCAGGCGCGGCTATCAGCGCAGGCCCAGGCCTGCCTGGTGAGTTATCCATGGCCCGGCAACGTGCGGGAATTGGACAACGCCATCCAGCGCGCGCTGATCCTGCAGCAGGGCGGCCTGATCCAGCCCCAGGATTTCTGCCTGTCCATGGGCAGTGGCGCGGCGCCATTGCCGACGTTGGCGCCCGCGCCGGTGGTTGCAGAGGCTGAATCGGCCGGTGCCCTCGGCGACGACCTGCGTCGCCGCGAATTCCAGATGATCATCGACACCCTGCGCGCCGAGCGCGGCCGGCGCAAAGAGGCCGCCGAGCGCCTGGGCATCAGCCCGCGCACCCTGCGCTACAAGCTGGCGCAGATGCGTGACGCAGGAATGGATGTGGAAGCGTATCTATTCGCCACGTAACCGGTAAGAAGGTCGACAATGTTTGTCGCCTTTTCTTACGAGCTGATGCGGATCTGGCACCCTTGTTGCTACCTCCCCTAGTAATCGCTGCGTAGTGTCAAAAAATTGCAGGTTGGAGAGAGAAGGTCATGAGCCAGGGTATTGAGTTCAATCGGTTGATGTTGGATATGCGCGCCATGCAGATGGATGCCATGGCTCAACCGAAATCCGTCGCGCCAGCGCCGGAATTGGGCCAAAGCAGCTTCGCCGACATGCTCGGCCAGGCCATCAACAAAGTCAGTGATACCCAGCAAGCGTCCAGCCAGTTGGCCAATGCGTTCGAGATCGGCAAAAGCGGCGTGGACCTCACCGATGTGATGGTCGCCTCGCAAAAGGCCAGCGTTTCCTTTCAGGCCCTGACCCAAGTGCGTAACAAGCTGGTTCAGGCCTATCAAGACATCATGCAGATGCCGGTTTAAGGGCGAGATTTAAGTCATGGCAGAAGCAGTCTCCGACAACGTACCCGCCAAGACAGACGGCAAGCCGCCGCTGTTTGGCCTGTCGTTCCTGGAAAACCTCTCGGAAATGACCATGCTGCGTCAGGTGGGCCTGATGGTCGGCCTGGCTGCCAGCGTGGCGATTGGTTTTGCCGTGGTGTTGTGGTCGCAGCAACCCGATTACCGGCCGTTGTACGGCAGCCTGGCGGGCATGGATTCCAAGCAGATCATGGAAACCCTTGCCGCCGCCGACATCGCCTACACCGTGGAGCCCAACTCCGGCGCCCTGCTGGTCAAGGCCGACGATGTGGCCCGTGCGCGCATGAAGCTGGCCGCCGCCGGCGTGACCCCGTCCGACAGCAATATCGGTTTCGAGATCCTCGACAAGGACCAGGGCCTGGGGACCAGCCAGTTCATGGAAGCCACCCGCTACCGTCGTGGCCTTGAAGGCGAGCTGGCGCGCACCATTTCCAGCCTGAACAACGTCAAGGGTGCCCGCGTGCACCTGGCGATTCCGAAAAGCTCGGTGTTTGTGCGCGACGAGCGCAAGCCAAGTGCGTCGGTATTGGTCGAGCTGTTTTCCGGCCGCTCCCTGGAGCCTGGCCAGGTCATGGCGATCATCAACCTGGTGGCCACCAGCGTTCCCGAACTGAGCAAGTCGCAAATCACCGTGGTCGACCAGAAGGGCAACCTGCTCTCCGACATGGCCGAAAACTCCGCGCTGACCCAGGCCGGCAAGCAGTTCGACTACAGCCGCCGCATGGAAAGCATGCTCACCCAGCGCGTGCACAACATCCTGCAACCGGTGCTCGGCAATGACCGCTACAAGGCGGAAGTGTCTGCCGACGTGGACTTCAGCGCCGTCGAGTCGACCTCCGAGCAGTTCAACCCGGACCAGCCGGCCCTGCGCAGTGAGCAATCGACCAGCGAACAACGTACCGCCAGCAATGGCCCGCAAGGTGTGCCGGGTGCCTTGAGCAACCAGCCGCCGGCCCCTGCCTCGGCGCCGCAAACCACCGGTGGCGCCGCAGCCACCGCGGGCGCGATCCAGCCTGGCCAGCCACTGTTGGATGCCAACGGCCAGCAGATCATGGACCCGGCCACCGGCCAGCCGATGCTCGCGCCGTACCCGGCGGACAAGCGTAACCAGTCCACCAAGAACTTCGAACTGGACCGTTCCATCAGCCACACCAAGCAGCAGCAGGGTCGCGTCAATCGCCTGTCGGTGTCGGTGGTGGTGGATGACCAGGTCAAGGTCAACGCCGCTGACGGTGCTGTAACACGTGCACCGTGGAGCGCCGACGAATTGGCGCGCTTCACACGCCTGGTGCAGGACGCCGTTGGTTTTGACGCCAGCCGGGGTGACAGCGTCAGCGTGATCAACATGCCGTTCTCCGCCGAGCGTGGCGAAGTGATCGCCGAAGCGGCGTTCTACACCCAGCCGTGGTTCTGGGACATCGTCAAGCAAGTGCTGGGTGTGTTGTTCATCCTGGTGCTGGTGTTCGGCGTGCTGCGCCCGGTGCTCAACAACATCACCGGCAACGGCAAGAAACAACTGGCGGCCTTCGGTGGCAGCGATGTCGAGTTGGGTGGCATGGGCGGCCTGGACGGCGAACTGGCCAACGACCGCGTCAGCCTCGGCGGCCCGCAAAGCATCCTGTTGCCGAGCCCGAGCGAAGGCTATGACGCGCAGTTGAACGCAATCAAAAGTCTGGTAGCAGAAGACCCGGGCCGTGTGGCCCAGGTCGTGAAAGAGTGGATTAACGCAGATGAGTGATCGAGCCGCTGTTGCCAAGCTCTCCCGGGTCGACAAAGCCGCAGTCCTGCTGCTGTCGCTGGGGGAAACCGACGCCGCCCAAGTGCTGCGCCACATGGGCCCCAAAGAGGTCCAGCGGGTGGGCGTGGCCATGGCGCAAATGCGCAATGTGCACCGCGAGCAAGTCGAACAGGTGATGAGCGAGTTCGTCGAGATCGTCGGCGACCAGACCAGCCTGGGCGTCGGCTCCGACAGCTACATCCGCAAGATGCTCACCTCGGCCCTGGGCGAAGACAAGGCCAACGGCCTGATCGACCGCATCCTGCTGGGCGGCAACACCAGTGGCCTGGACAGCCTCAAGTGGATGGAACCGCGCGCGGTCGCCGACGTGATCCGCTACGAGCACCCGCAGATCCAGGCAATCGTGGTGGCCTACCTCGACCCGGACCAGGCCGGTGAAGTGCTTGGCCACTTCGACCATAAGGTGCGCCTGGACATCATCCTGCGCGTGTCGTCGCTGAACACCGTGCAGCCGGCGGCCTTGAAGGAACTCAACACGATTCTCGAGAAACAGTTCTCGGGTAACTCGAACGCCTCGCGCACCACCTTGGGTGGTATCAAGCGCGCGGCCGACATCATGAACTTCCTCGACAGCTCGGTCGAAGGCCAGTTGATGGACTCGATCCGCGAGATCGACGACACCCTGTCCGGCCAGATCGAAGACCTCATGTTCGTGTTCAACAACCTCTCCGATGTCGACGACCGTGGCATCCAGGCGTTGCTGCGCGAAGTGTCCTCCGACGTGCTGGTACTGGCCCTCAAGGGCTCGGACGAAGGCGTCAAGGAGAAGATCTTCAAGAACATGTCCAAGCGTGCCTCCGAGCTGTTGCGCGACGACCTGGAAGCCAAGGGGCCGGTGCGCGTCAGCGACGTGGAAACCGCCCAGAAAGAAATCCTCACCATTGCCCGCCGTATGGCCGAAGCCGGAGAAATCGTTCTCGGTGGGAAGGGCGGCGAAGAAATGATCTAAGGCGCTCCCCATGTCGAACAAAGATGAGGCGCCCAGCGATCTGATTCGCGCACGGGACGTCGGTGGGTTCGACATCTGGTCGTTGCCCAGCTTCGATCCGCATGTGCCCGAGCCCGAGCCGGAACCGGTTGAAGAGCCGCCGGTGGAAATGGAAGAAGTGCCGCTGGAGGAAGTCCAGCCACTGACCCTGGAAGAGTTGGAAAGCATCCGTCAGGAGGCCTACAACGAAGGCTTTGCCGCTGGCGAGAAAGACGGTTTTCGCAGCACTACCCTCAAGGTGCGCCAGGAGGCCGAGGCGGCGCTGAGCGTAAAGCTGGAGAGCCTGGAGCGTCTGATGGGGACGTTGTTCGATCCCATCGCCGAGCAGGATTCGCAAATCGAAAAATCCATGGTCGGCCTGGTACAGCACATCACCCGCCAGGTGATCCAGCGCGAACTGGTGCTGGATTCCAGCCAGATCGAAAGCGTGATGCGCGAAGCCCTCAAGTTGTTGCCCCTGGGCGTCGGCAATGTGCGGCTGTACATCAACCCGCAGGACTTCGAACAGGTCAAAGCGATGCGCGAGCGCCATGAAGAAACCTGGCGCATCGTCGAAGATGCGGCGCTGCAGCCTGGCGGTTGCCGGGTCGAGACCGAACACAGCCGCATCGATGCCACGGTGGAAACCCGCATCAGCCAGATCATGGCCAAGCTGCTTGATCAACAACACGAGCAGGCACTGAACCCGGCCGAGCCGGACCTGAGCGTGGACCTGGACGCCCCCGATGCGCCTTGATCGCACCAGCTTCGCCAAGCGCCTGGGCGGCTATGCCGAGGCCACCGAATTGCCCGGCCAGCCAATCCTCGAGGGGCGCCTGTTGCGCATGGTCGGCCTGACCCTCGAAGCCGAGGGCCTGCGGGCCGCCATGGGCAGCCGCTGCATGGTGATCAACGACGACAGCTACCATCCGGTGCAGGTCGAAGCCGAAGTGATGGGTTTTTCCGGCAACAAGATTTTCCTCATGCCCGTCGGCAGCCTGGCCGGCATCGCCCCCGGCGCCCGTGTGGTGCCCCTGGCCGACACCGGTCGCCTGCCCATGGGCATGAGCATGCTCGGCCGGGTGCTGGACGGCGCCGGTCGCGCGCTGGACGGCAAGGGCAGCATGAAAGCCGAAGACTGGGTGCCGATGGACGGCCCCACCATCAACCCGCTCAACCGCAACCCCATCAGCGTGCCGCTGGACGTGGGGATTCGCAGCATCAACGGTTTATTGACGGTCGGCCGCGGCCAGCGTCTGGGCCTGTTCGCGGGTACGGGGGTGGGTAAGTCGGTGTTGCTCGGCATGATGACGCGCTTTACCGAGGCCGACATCATCGTGGTGGGCCTGATCGGCGAGCGGGGCCGCGAGGTGAAGGAGTTCATCGAACACAGCCTCGGCGAAGAAGGCCTCAAGCGCTCGGTGGTGGTCGCATCCCCTGCGGACGATGCGCCGCTGATGCGTCTGCGCGCGGCCATGTACTGCACACGCATCGCCGAATATTTTCGCGACAAGGGCAAGAACGTCCTGTTGCTGATGGACTCCCTCACCCGTTTCGCCCAGGCCCAGCGGGAAATCGCCCTGGCCATCGGCGAGCCCCCGGCCACCAAGGGCTACCCGCCGTCGGTGTTCGCCAAGCTGCCCAAACTGGTGGAGCGCGCCGGTAATGCCGAGGCCGGTGGCGGCTCGATCACCGCGTTCTACACCGTATTGTCCGAAGGCGATGACCAGCAGGATCCCATCGCCGACTCGGCGCGGGGCGTGCTCGACGGCCACATCGTGCTGTCACGGCGTCTGGCGGAGGAGGGGCACTACCCGGCCATCGACATCGAAGCATCCATCAGCCGGGTCATGCCGGCGGTGGTCACGCCGGAGCATATGGCCCGCGCGCAGCAGTTCAAGCAGTTGTGGTCGCGTTATCAACAGAGCCGCGACTTGATCAGCGTCGGCGCCTACGTGGCCGGCGGCGACCGCGACACCGACCTGGCGATCGCCCTGCAACCGCAGTTGGTGACTTATTTGCGCCAGGGCCTCAACGACAAGATCAGCATGGGTGAAAGCGAAGCGCACCTGGGTTCGATCTTCGCTCCTGCGCCGGGCGGCTAAGCCATGGCCAACAGCCGCGCTGCACGCCTGGCCCCGGTGGTGGACATGGCCGAGAAGGCCGAGAAAACCGCGGTCCAGCGCCTGGGGTATTTCCAGGGCCAGGTGCGCTTGGCGGAAAGTAAGCTGGGCGACCTGGAGCGCTTTCGTGGCGAGTACCAGCAGCAATGGATCGAGCGCGGCACCCAAGGTGTGTCGGGCCAATGGCTGATGAGCTACCAGGGCTTTCTCAATCAGCTCGAGACGGCCGTCGGCCAGCAGCGCCAAAGCCTGGCCTGGCACCAGAACAACCTCGACAAGGCCCGCGAGAGCTGGCAGCAAGCCTTCGCCCGCGTCGAGGGCCTGCGCAAACTGGTGCAGCGCTACATCGACGAAGCGCGGGCATTGGAAGACAAGCGCGAGCAGAAATTGCTCGACGAATTGTCCCAGCGCCTGCCGCGCCAATCACAATACTGACGGTTGCCCGCCTGCCACATTTGGTCTGTCGTGTTGCTGGTATCCCATTCGCCTGCTACACCTTGTGTCTATGCCTATGACAAGGAAGCAGTCGCATGTCAATTGAGTCAGAAGTATCCCTGGACGGGAAGAAGTTGACGATCGCAATCAAGGGTCGGTTCGATTTCAGCAGCCACCAGACGTTTCGTGATGCTTACGAGCGTTTCTACAAGGTGCCTGAGTCGTATGTGGTCGACCTGAAGGAAACCACTTATATGGACAGTTCGGCCCTGGGCATGCTCCTGCTGTTGAGGGACCACGCCGGCGGCGAGGAGTCGGAGGTCCAGGTGATCAACACCAACCCCGATGTGCGCAAGATCCTCGCTATTTCCAACTTCGACAAATTGTTCGACATCAATTGAGCGCCCTGGCCCCCGCGGTTGAGCCGCTGACGATCCTGATCGCCGAAGACAGTGCCGCCGACCTGCTGTTGCTGTCGACCATTGTGCGACGCCAGGGGCACCAGGTGCTCACTGCAACCAATGGCGAGGAGGCCGTTGAGCTATTTGCGCGCGAGCGCCCGCAACTGGTGTTGATGGATGCGATCATGCCCGTGATGGATGGCCTGACCGCCGCGCGGTGGATCAAGCAGTTGGCGGGGGAGGAGCTGGTGCCGATCATCTTCCTCACGTCCCTGCGCGAGAGTGCCGCCCTGGCCGAGTGCCTGGATGCCGGCGGTGATGATTTCCTGCCCAAGCCCTATAACCAGTTGATCCTGGCGGCCAAGATCAATGCCATGGACCGCCTGCGCCGGCTGCAGGCGACGATGCTGCAGCAGCGCGACCAGATCGCCCGGCACCATGATCACTTGCTGCATGAGCAGCGGGTGGCCAAGGCGGTGTTCGATAAAGTCGCCCATTCCGGCTGCATCAACGCGGCGCCGAATATCCGCTACCTGCAATCGCCCTATGCGCTGTTCAACGGCGACCTGCTGCTGGCGGCGTATACGCCGTCGGGCGACATGCACGTGCTGCTCGGCGATTTCACCGGCCATGGCCTGCCGGCGGCGGTGGGCGCCATGCCCCTGGCGGAAGTGTTCTACGGCATGACTGCCAAGGGCTACGGCCTGGCGCAGATCCTGCGGGAGATGAATGCCAAGCTCAAGCGCATCCTGCCGGTGGACATGTTCTGCTGCGCCACCTTGCTGTGCCTGAGCACGCAGCGGCGGGTGGTGGAGGTGTGGAACGGCGGCATGCCCGAAGGCTATGTGCATGAAGTCGCCAGCGGCAGGCGCACGCCGCTGCAGCCGCGGCATTTGCCGTTGGGGGTGCTGTCGGCTGAGGCGTTTGATGATCGCACCGAGGTCTGGCCCATGGCGCTGGGTGACCGCGTGTTCCTGCTCTCCGATGGTGTGCTGGACACCGCCGACGCCAATGACCAGCTGTTTGGCGTCGAGCGCTTGCAGCAGGTGTTTGCCGCCAACCGTGAGCCCGACCGGCTCTTCGACGACATCGAGCGCGCCCTGGCGGCTTTTCGCGGGGAGGCGCGGGACGATGTCAGTCTGGTGGAAATCATCCTGCAACCCGGGCAGCCGCTGCGTGCGACCGGGCTGCTGTATGCCGACAGCGGCCAGACATGCCCGCTCGATTGGTCGGTGAGTTTCGAATTTCGGGCCGAGACCCTCAAGCGTTACAACCCCTTGCCCTACCTGCTGCAACTGCTGCTGGAGATCCAGGGGCTGCGCGAGCAGAGCGGGGCGCTCTACAGCGTCATGGCCGAGTTGTATTCCAATGCGCTGGAACATGGCGTGCTGGGCCTGGACTCGCGGCTCAAGCGCGATGCCCAGGGGTTTGCCGAGTATTATCGCCAGCGCAATGACCGCCTGGCTCAGTTGAACAGTGGCTATGTGCGCGTGCATGTGCAGGTGGTGCCCACCGAGGCGGGCGGCAAGATGACCCTGCGCCTTGAAGACAGTGGGCCAGGGTTTGACGTGGAGCAGGTGCTGGCCCGGCCGCTGGACATCGACGGCCTGTCCGGTCGAGGCCTGAGCCTGGTGCGTCAACTGAGCAGCCAGGTGCGCTGGTCCGACGGAGGACGCAGTGTCTGCGTAGAGTTTTGCTGGGGGGCTCTGGCATAATCCGCCGATTCTTGATCAAGGAGCGAGCAAGTGGCTGAGATTCATATGGACCCGGACGTGTTGTCGGGTTTGCAGGAGGTCATGGAAGGCGAGTATCCCAAGTTGCTCGATACCTTCCTCGATGACTCCCAGAAACGCGTCGAAGCGCTGCGCAAGGCGCGGGACGACGCCAAGGCACTGGGGCGTATCGCCCATAGCTTCAAGGGCAGCAGTGGCAACCTCGGCGCAGTGCGGTTGGCGCACCTGTGCCAGCGCTTGGAGGCGGAGTCCGCTGAGGCCGCGGCGGACCTGGGGGCGCTGGTGGACCAGATCGATCATGAGTTTGCCTTGGTGAAGCCGATGTATGAGTCGGAGCGGCAGCGGTTCCAGATTTGATTCCATCCGTGTGAAAACCTGGCCCGACTCTTGCTCTACCTCCTGATACTGCATCCCCGATCCCCATGCAGTGGAGACCTTTATCTATGCCAGTCGCCCCGAATTCGCTTCTCCAGGCTGCCCCTGCGGCCAAGCCTCAAGCGCCTGCCGTCAATCCACCGGCAGTGGCTGCTGACCCACGGGACAAGGGCCCTGGCTTCGCTCAAGTGTTCGCCAGCCAAGGTTCAAAACCTACGGTCAAGGCTGATGACAACTCGGCCAAGCCCACGCGGGACAAGCCTGCCGATGCCAGCGCCAAGCCTGCGGCGGGCAACGACAAACCTGCCGCCGCCACGCCAGCGGTTGCCGATAGCGGCAATACCTTGCCTGCCAAGCCTGCGGCATCGTCCGACGACACTGCCAGCAAGGATGACGCAGCACCTGTGGATCCGGCCCTGGCGCAGCAGCCTCCCGTGGACCCGGTGGTCGACCCGGCATTGATTGCCACGGTCACCCCAGTGGTGGTGCCAGTGCCGGTGGAAACTCCGGCCCCCGCAGCCGCTGCCAAGGATGACAAGGCCGCACCCGTGGTTGCAGCGCCAATCGCAGCGACCGAGGACGCCACCCCGGCCTTCGACCCTGAGGCCGACCCCCTGGACGCCATGCCGGCCGTACGCCTGGCAATGGAGCAGGGCGGGCATGTGTCGGCCAGCAGCCAGGCACCGGCCAAAACCGCCCCGACGACCACCCAGGACCAGCCAACCGCCGCCCAGAATTTTGCCGTCGGCCTGGCCACCATGGTCGACCAGCAAGCCACCAAGGACAGCACGGACCAGGGCGGCGACAAGGCCTTCAGCGGCTTGATCGAAGGCGGCCTCAAGGACTTGAAGGAGGCCAGCAGCGACACCCGCGTCGATGACTTCGCCAACCGCCTGGCCGCATTGACCCAGGCGGCCACGCCGAAAACCGCGAATGCCTTGCCGCCGGTGACGAATGCGCCGCTGGCCATGCACCAGAGCGGCTGGACCGACGAGATCGTCAACCGCGTGATGTATCTCTCCAGCGCCAACCTCAAGTCGGCGGAGATCCAGTTGCAACCGGCCGAACTCGGGCGCCTGGACATCAAGGTCAACATGACCGCCGACCAGCAGGCCCAGGTCAACTTCATGAGCGCCCACCCGGTGGTGCGTGAAGCCCTGGAAAGCCAGTCCGGTCGCTTGCGCGAGATGTTCGCCCAGCAGGGCATGGGCCAGGTGGATGTGAACGTGTCCGACCAGTCCCGTGGCCAGGAGCAGCAGCAACAGCAGGCGCAGACGGGGGGCGTTAGTCGCAGCGGGCGGGGTGGCGACAGCGGCGACAGCGGCAGCCACATTGATGTGGCCGAAGCCGTGGCGCCGGTGACTTCGACGGTGATCGGCTCCAGCGCCGTCGACTACTACGCCTGATGTGAGCCTGGCATAGGCCAAAATGTGGGAGCGGACTTGCTGTGGTGGGTAGGCTTGCTGTGGTGAGCGGGCTTGCAGTGGTGAGCGGGCTTGCCCCGCGCTGGACTGCGCAGCAGTCCCATTGTCGGTGAACAAGCCCACCCACCACAGCACCCTCCCTTCCACATTTTTTGTGGCGTTCCTCTGTCTGCGTTCAGCCAGACAACTCTGGCATAACACTTGCTCTTGCCTTTCCGTAGATCTATGAATCCCCGAATAGTGACGGATTATTGGCATGGCGAAGAGCGACGACGCAGCAAAAGCACCCGCACCCGCAGGCAAAGGCAAGCTCAAGCTTATCCTGATGATTGTCGTAGGCCTGCTCCTGGCCATCGGCGCCTCGGTGGGCGGCACCTGGTACATCATGCACAGCAGTGCCAGCAAGCCGGCACCTGCCGCCGAAACCGCCACTAACGCCAAGCAACCGGCAATCTTCGAGCCGATGCTTCCGGCCTTTGTCGCCAACTTCAACCAGAACGGTCGTCAACGCTACCTGCAGGTGAGCATCACCTTGCTGGCGCGTAACCAGTCGGACCTGGATGCCCTCAAGGTGCATATGCCGGTGATCCGCAATAACCTGGTGATGCTGTTCTCCGGGCAGAGTTTCGACACCCTGGCCACCCCGGTGGGCCAGGAAATGCTGCGCCAGAAGGTCACTGCCAGCGTGCAGGAAGTGGCCCAGAAGGAGCTCGGCAAAGTCGTGATCGAGCAGGCGCTCTTCACTAATTTCGTATTGCAGTAGGATCACCCCATGGCCGTGCAGGACCTGCTGTCCCAGGATGAAATCGACGCGCTGTTGCATGGCGTCGACGACGGTCTGGTACAGACTGAAATGGCTGCCGAGCCCGGCAGCGTCAAAAGTTATGACCTGACCAGCCAGGATCGCATCGTCCGTGGACGCATGCCGACCCTTGAGATGATCAACGAACGTTTCGCCCGTTACACCCGGATCAGCATGTTCAACATGCTGCGCCGCTCGGCGGACGTGGCGGTGGGCGGCGTGCAGGTGATGAAGTTCGGCGAGTACGTGCACTCGCTGTACGTGCCCACCAGCCTCAACCTGGTCAAGATCAAGCCATTGCGCGGTACCGCGCTGTTCATCCTCGACGCCAAGCTGGTGTTCAAGCTGGTGGACAACTTCTTCGGCGGTGACGGCCGTCACGCCAAGATCGAAGGCCGTGAATTCACCCCCACCGAATTGCGCGTGGTGCGCATGGTGCTGGAGCAGGCCTTCATTGACTTGAAGGAAGCCTGGCAGGCGATCATGGAAGTCAATTTCGAGTACATCAACTCGGAAGTGAACCCGGCCATGGCCAACATCGTCGGGCCGAGCGAGGCCATTGTGGTGTCCACGTTCCACATCGAGCTCGATGGCGGTGGCGGCGACCTGCACGTGACCATGCCGTATTCGATGATCGAGCCGGTGCGCGAAATGCTCGACGCCGGTTTCCAGTCCGACCTGGACGACCAGGACGAACGCTGGGTCAAGGCCCTGCGCGAAGACCTGCTGGATGTCGACGTGCCGCTGAGCGCCACCGTGGCCCGGCGCCAGTTGCGCCTGCGGGATATTTTGCACATGCAGCCGGGGGACATTATTCCGGTCGAATTGCCGAACGAAATGATCATGCGCGCCAACGGCGTGCCGTCGTTCAAGGTCAAGCTGGGGTCCCACAAGGGCAACCTCGCTTTGCAAGTGGTTGAGCCGATCAACCGTCGCTGATCCCTATTTATGAATGTTTGCTCCGCCGAGGACATGTAATGGCTACCGAACACGAAAACACTTCCGCCGAAGACCAGGCCCTGGCTGACGAGTGGGCTGCGGCCCTGGAAGAGACCGGCGATGTTGGCCAGGACGATATCGACGCACTGCTGGCCGCTGATGCCGCCACAGCACCAGCGGGTAATCGCCTGCCCATGGAAGAGTTCGGCAGCGTGCCGAAGAACAACGACCCGGTGACCCTCGATGGGCCGAACCTCGACGTGATCCTCGACATCCCGGTGTCGATCTCGATGGAAGTGGGCAGTACCGACATCAACATCCGCAACCTGCTGCAACTCAACCAGGGCTCGGTGATCGAGCTGGATCGCCTGGCCGGTGAGCCGCTGGACGTGCTGGTCAACGGCACTCTGATCGCCCACGGCGAAGTGGTGGTGGTCAACGAAAAGTTCGGCATCCGCCTGACCGACGTGATCAGCCCAAGCGAACGCATCAAGAAGTTGCGCTGATATGAAACGGCTGATGGTGGGACTGTTCGCCGCGCTGCCATTGGCGGCGTGGGCGGCGGAGCCGGTGGCCCAGGTTGCCGCTGCGCCCGTCGGCGGCAGTGTCGGCGGGCAACTGACGCAGCTGGTGCTGGGCCTGTTGCTGGTGGTCGGCTTGATCTTCGTGTTGGCCTGGCTGATGCGTCGCGTGCAGAGCATCGGCCCGGGCAATGCCCAGGTCATCGAAATGATCGGCTCGCGCGCCCTTGGCCCGCGAGACCGACTGGTGCTGGTGCAAGTGGGCGAGGAACAGATCCTGCTGGGCATTACCCCCGGCCGAATCACGCCGCTGCACGTGCTCAAGACCCCGGTGCCAACCACCCAATCCCAGCCCGCCACGCCAGAATTCGCCCAGCGCCTGATGGAATTGCTGGGCAAGGATCAGAAGGATAAGAAGTAATGCGCGTTTTATTGACGCTCATGCTGTTGCTGGCCGCGCCATTGGCGCTGGCCGCCGACCCGTTGTCGATCCCGGCGATTACGCTGGGTACCAACGCGGCGGGGGCCCAGGAGTATTCGGTCAGCCTGCAGATCCTGCTGATCATGACCGCGCTGAGCTTTATCCCGGCGTTTGTCATGCTGATGACCAGCTTTACGCGGATCATCATTGTGTTCTCGATCCTGCGTCAGGCCCTGGGCCTGCAGCAGACGCCGTCGAACCAGATCCTCACCGGCATGGCGTTGTTCTTGACAATGTTCATCATGGCGCCGGTGTTCGACAAGGTGAACCAGCAAGCCCTGCAGCCGTACCTGGCCGAGACCATCACGGCTCAGGTCGCGATTGACCGGGCGCAAGGGCCGATCAAGGATTTCATGCTGTCGCAGACCCGCTCCAGCGACCTTGAGCTGTTCATGCGCCTGTCCAAGCGTACCGACATCGCGACGCCGGACCAGGCGCCGCTGACCATCCTGGTGCCGGCGTTCGTCACCTCGGAACTGAAGACCGCGTTCCAGATCGGCTTCATGATCTTTATCCCGTTCCTGATCATCGACCTGGTGGTGGCGAGCGTGCTGATGGCCATGGGGATGATGATGCTGTCGCCGCTGATTATTTCATTGCCGTTCAAGATCATGCTGTTTGTGCTGGTGGACGGTTGGGCGCTGATTATCGGCACGTTGGCCGGCAGTTTCGGAGGGGTGTGATGTGTTAGGTGAAGCAGCATGACCCCAGAAGTTGCCGTCGACCTGTTCCGTGAAGCACTGTGGCTGACCACCGTGATGGTTGCCGTGCTGGTGGTGCCGAGCCTGTTGGTGGGCCTGCTGGTGGCGATGTTCCAGGCCGCGACCCAGATCAACGAACAGACCTTGAGCTTCCTGCCGCGTCTGCTGGTGATGCTGATCACCCTGATTGTCGCCGGCCCGTGGCTGGTGCAAACCTTCATGGAATACATCCTGCAGCTGTACGGCAGTATTCCGCAGTTGATCGGCTGACCCGATGCAGTCCTTGCTGGCATTGACCGACACCCAGATCAGCACGTGGGTAGCCTCGTTCATCCTGCCGTTGTTCCGGGTGACGGCGGTGCTGATGAGCATGCCGGTGTTCGGTACTACCTTGGTGCCACGCCGTATCCGCCTGTATTTCGCCGTGGCGATCACCGTGGTGCTGGTGCCGGGCCTGCCGCCGATGCCCCCGGTCAACGCACTCGACCTCAGTGCCTTGATGCTGATTGCCGAGCAAATCCTGATCGGCTCGCTGCTGGGCTTTTCCCTGCAACTGTTCTTCCAGGCGTTTGTGATTGCCGGGCAAATTATCTCGATCCAGATGGGCATGGGCTTCGCGTCCATGGTCGACCCCACCAACGGCGTGTCGGCAGCGGTGATAGGGCAATTCCTGACCATGCTGGTGACCTTGTTGTTCCTGGCCATGAACGGCCACCTGGTGGTGTTCGAGGTGTTGACCGAAAGCTTCACCACCTTGCCGGTAGGCTCCGGGCTGGTGGTCAATCACTTCTGGGAGCTGGTGGGGCGTCTCAGTTGGGTGCTCGGTGCCTCGCTGTTGCTGGTACTGCCGGCGATCACGGCCTTGCTGGTGGTCAACATCGCGTTTGGCGTCATGACCCGCGCGGCGCCACAGCTGAATATTTTCTCCATTGGTTTCCCCTTGACCCTGGTGCTGGGCATGGGGATTTTCTGGGTCGGCCTGGCTGACATTCTCAATCAGTATCAACCGCTGGCGACCGACGCCTTGCAGTTCTTACGTGATCTGGCACGGGCGCGCTGAGCCATGGCCGAGAGCGAGAGTGGTCAGGACAAGACAGAAGACCCCACGGAGAAACGTAAAAAGGACTCCAGGGAAAAGGGCGAGATTGCTCGCTCCAAGGAACTCAACACCGTTGCGACCATGATGGCCGGGTCCGGTGCCTTGCTGATCTATGGCGGTGGCCTGGCGCTGGACTTGATGGAGCTGATGAAGCACAACTTCACCTTGCCCCGCGATGTGTTGCTCAACCCCGGCTCCATGGGCCAATACCTGCTGCACTCGGGCAAGATCGCGATATTGGCGGTGCAGCCGATCCTGATCACCCTGCTGCTGGCCGCACTGATCGGCCCGGTCGCCCTCGGCGGCTGGCTGTTCGCCGCCGGCAGCATGGCACCCAAGTTCAGCCGCATGAACCCCGCGGCGGGGCTCAAGCGCATGTTTTCCGCCAAGGCCCTGGTGGAGCTGCTCAAGGCCCTGGCCAAGTTCATCCTGATTCTGTTCGTGGCGCTGATGGTGTTGTCGGCCGACATCGACGACCTGCTGCGCATCGCCCATGAACCCCTGGAGTCGGCGATCATCCACAGCGTGCAGGTGGTGGGCTGGAGTGCGCTGTGGATGGCCGCCGGGCTGATCATCATCGCGGCGGTGGATGCGCCGATCCAGTTGTGGGAAAGCCACAAGAAACTGCTGATGACCAAGCAGGAAGTGCGCGACGAGCACAAGGACCAGGAAGGTCGCCCCGAGGTCAAGCAACGCATCCGCCAGCTGCAGCGGGAAATGTCCCAGCGCAAGATGATGGCCTCGGTGCCCGACGCCGACGTGGTCATCACCAACCCGACCCACTATGCCGTGGCCCTCAAGTACGACCCGGAGAAGGGCGGCGCACCGATGCTGCTGGCCAAGGGCAGCGACTTTACCGCGTTGAAAATCCGCGAAATCGCCGTGGCCCACGACATCCTGCTGCTGGAATCGCCGGAGCTGGCGCGGTCGATCTTCTACTCCACCGACCTCGACCAGGAAATCCCGGCGGGGTTGTACCTGGCCGTGGCCCAGGTGTTGGCATATGTCTATCAGATTCGCCAGTACCGTGCAGGGAAGGGCAAACGCCCGGATCCACTCAGGGATCTGCCGATTCCGCCGGAGTTGCGCCGCGATTCCTGATCTCCTACCACTCGTCACTAACTGCCGTCTACCTGTCAACTTTGACAGTAGTCAATCTTATTTCCAGCGCGTTTGATAAGGCTCAGGTCTTAAAACAAGCAGGGTGGAGAAGGTTAATGGCAACCGGCATCGTAAAGTGGTTCAACGCAGAAAAGGGGTTTGGTTTCATCAAGCCGGACGACGGTTCTGAAGATGTATTTGTGCATTACTCGGGGATCGTTTCCGGCGGTTTCAAAAGCCTGGATGAAAACCAAAAGGTCGAATACGAGCTTGTCAACGGTCCCAAGGGACTGCAGGCAACTGAAGTTAAAACTGTGAGCTAGCCCGTGGGCGCTAGTTTCGCTGTCGGCAATGGATGTACACATACCCGACTATGGGAGGGGGCTTTTCCCCTCCCGCAGTTGGAGTGTTTACATCCGATAGAACTCGGGCGCCTGTAGCGATCCACCTCCTCAAAAGCAAAGTTGGAAGGCTTCTTGCAATACCGCCTCCAGGACGCCTCCCGGCGTCAAAAGTTTGCTTCAAGGAAACGAGGAATACCGGTGGTGGATCGCTCTCAAATGTTCAGCACGGCCCGTGGCACCCTGACTGACCTCTCGCGGGGCAATCTGGGTGTGCCGTTGTTGCTGCTGGTCATGCTGGCAATGATGATGTTGCCGATGCCGCCGTTCCTGCTGGACGTGTTCTTCACCTTCAACATCGCCCTGTCCGTCGTCGTGCTGCTGGTGTGCGTCTACGCCTTGCGGCCGCTGGATTTCGCGGTGTTCCCGACGATCCTGCTGGTGGCCACCCTGCTGCGCCTGGCGCTGAACGTGGCGTCCACCCGTGTGGTGATGCTCCACGGCCAGGACGGTCACGCCGCTGCCGGTAAGGTGATCCAGGCCTTCGGTGAGGTGGTGATCGGCGGTAACTACGTGGTCGGTATCGTGGTGTTCGCGATCCTCATGATCATCAACTTCGTGGTGGTGACCAAGGGCGCCGGGCGGATCTCCGAGGTGAGCGCACGCTTTACCCTCGACGCCATGCCCGGCAAGCAGATGGCTATCGACGCCGACCTCAACGCCGGCCTGATCGACCAGAACCAGGCCAAGACCCGCCGCTTGGAAGTCGCCCAGGAAGCCGAGTTCTACGGTTCCATGGACGGTGCCAGCAAATTCGTGCGCGGTGACGCCATCGCCGGCCTGCTGATCCTGTTCATCAACCTGATCGGCGGCATGGCGGTCGGGATCTTCCAGCACGGCATGACCTTCGGCGATGCGGGCAAGGTGTACGCCCTGCTGACCATCGGTGACGGTTTAGTGGCGCAATTGCCATCACTGTTGTTATCTACAGCTGCCGCCATCATGGTGACCCGTGCGTCGGGCTCCGAAGACATGGGCAAGCAGATCAGCCGCCAGATGTTTGCCTCGCCCAAGGCCCTGGCCGTGGCGGCCGGCATCATGGCGATCATGGGGATCGTGCCGGGCATGCCCCATGTGTCGTTCCTGAGCATGGCAGCCATGGCGGGCGGTGGTGCCTACCTGTTCTGGAAAAAGCAGAATGCGGTCAAGGTCCAGGCCCAGCAAGAGATCGCCCGCCAGCAGGAACTGCTGCCATCCCCGGCCCGCGCCCAGGAAACCAAGGAGTTGGGCTGGGACGACGTGACCCCGATCGACATGATCGGCCTGGAAGTTGGCTACCGCTTGATTCCGCTGGTGGACCGCAACCAGGGAGGCCAGTTGCTCGCGCGGATCAAGGGCGTGCGTAAGAAGCTGTCCCAGGACCTGGGCTTCCTGATGCCCACCGTGCATATCCGTGACAACCTCGACCTGGCCCCGAGTGCCTACCGCCTGACCCTGATGGGCGTGATCCTGGCCGAAGCCGAGATCTACCCGGACCGCGAGCTGGCAATCAACCCCGGCCAGGTGTTCGGCACCCTCAACGGCATTACCGCCAAAGATCCGGCTTTTGGCCTGGAGGCGGTGTGGATCGAAGTCAGCCAGCGCAGCCAGGCGCAGTCCCTGGGCTACACCGTGGTGGACGCCAGTACCGTGGTCGCCACCCACCTCAACCAGATCCTGTACAAGCACTCCCACGAGCTGATCGGCCACGAAGAAGTCCAGCAATTGATGGGTTTGCTGGGCAAGGCCTCGCCAAAACTGGCAGAGGAGCTGGTGCCGGGCGTGCTGTCGTTGTCGCAATTGCTCAAGGTGCTGCAGGCGCTGCTGGCCGAACAGGTGCCGGTACGCGACATTCGCAGCATTGCCGAGGCTATCGCCAACAATGCCGCCAAGAGTCAAGATACTGCCGCGCTGGTGGCGGCGGTGCGTGTCGGATTGTCCCGCGCCATCGTGCAAAGCATTGTAGGGCTTGACTCCGAGCTGCCTGTGATCACCTTGGAACCAAGGTTGGAACAAATATTGCTCAATAGTATTCAGAAGGCAGGACAAGGCCAGGAAGAGGGCGTTCTGCTGGAGCCAAGCATGGCTGAGAAACTGCAGCGTTCGTTGATCGACGCCGCACAGCGCCAGGAAATGCAGGGCCAACCGGTGATTCTGCTGGTGGCGGGTCCGGTCCGGGCGATGTTGTCGCGGTTTGGACGTCTGGCAGTACCGAATTTGCACGTTTTGGCTTATCAGGAAATTCCTGACAACAAGCAAGTGACTATCGTCGCGACAGTAGGGCCCAACGGCTGAGGGTAGTGGGTTATGCAAGTTAAGCGTTTTTTCGCCGCCGATATGCGTCAGGCCATGAAACTGGTCCGCGATGAGCTGGGCGCCGATGCCGCGATTATCGGTAACCGTCGTATTGCCGGCGGTGTCGAGCTGACGGCTGCCCTGGACTACACCCCCTCGGCATTGGCGCCGCGTGTGCCGAACATGGAGCTCGAAGACGAGCTGCGCAAGACCGCTTCGCGCATCGTCTCGGCCCAGGCTGAACTGAGCATGCGTGGCGACAGCGATGCCTCCACCAATCGCCAGTTGTTCGCCGGCCTGCCGCTGACCGCCGCCGAGCCGCTGGTTGAGCCAACGTTCATCGAACCGCCGCGTCCTGCCGCGCCAGCCCCGGCTGCAGCAGTCGACCAGCGTGTCTTCGATTCCATGCGTTTTGAACTCAACGGCCTGCGCGAGCTGCTGGAAGTGCAACTGGGTTCGCTGGCCTGGACCCAACTGCAAGGCAGCAAACCGCACCAGGCCAACCTCTGGCGCCGCCTGCAACGCATCGGCCTGTCCGGCCCGTTGTCCCGCGACCTGCTGGCCCTGACCACCGAAATCGAAGAGCCTCGCCAGGCCTGGCGCATGTTGCTGGCCCACCTGGCGCGGATGATCGCCACCCCGGAAATCGAACCCCTGGAAGAGGGCGGTGTGATCGCCATGGTCGGCCCTGCCGGCATGGGCAAGACCACCACCCTGGCCAAGCTGGCGGCGCGCTATGTGCTCAAGTACGGCGCGAACAACATCGCACTGGTGAGCATGGACAGCTACCGCATCGGCGCCCAGGAACAGCTCAAGACCCTGGGCCGTATCCTCAATGTACCGGTCACCCACGTCGACCCGGGCCAGTCCCTGGCCAACGCGCTCGATCCGTTGCTGCGCAAGCGCGTGGTGCTGATCGACACCGCCGGCCTGCAGGCCAGCGATCCGGCGTTGCGCCTGCAACTGGAAAGCCTGGCCGGGCGTGGCATCAAGTCGAAAAATTACCTGGTGCTTGCAACCACCAGTCAGAAACAGGTACTTACCGCTGCGTACCATAGCTACAAGCGTTGCGGTCTGGCCGGCTGCATCCTGACTAAACTGGATGAAACCGCCAGCCTGGGCGAAGTGTTGAGCCTGGCTATCAGCCATGAACTACCGGTTGCCTATCTGACCGACGGGCCGCGGATCCCGGATGATTTGCATCTGCCGCGCCGTCATCAGCTGGTCAGCCGCGCCGTCAGCGTGCAAATGCAAGAAGAGCCTAGCGAGGAAGCGATGGCCGATATGTTCGCCGACCTTTACCACAACCCGGCAAAACGGGTGGGTTGAGGTGCGATGAACACCGTGAAATGTACCTACATCGATGGTCTGCAAGCGATTCACGCGGCCAAGCCATGTAGCCTGCGTCTAAGCAAGACAAGGTAAAGAAATAAAATGGGCAGCATGCATCCCGTACAGGTGATCGCGGTGACCGGCGGCAAAGGTGGCGTCGGGAAAACTAACGTGTCAGTGAATTTGTCCCTGGCCCTGGCAGAGCTTGGCCGTCGCGTCATGCTGCTGGATGCTGACCTGGGGCTGGCGAACGTCGACGTTCTGCTGGGACTGACGCCCAAACATACCCTGGCCGATGTGATCGAGGGGCGCTGTGAGCTGCGCGACGTGCTGCTCCAGGGCCCTGGCGGGATCCGCATCGTGCCGGCCGCCTCCGGTACCCAGAGCATGGTGCACCTGAGCCCGGCGCAGCATGCCGGCCTGATCCAGGCATTCAGTGACATCGGCGACAACCTCGACGTGCTGGTGATCGACACCGCCGCCGGGATCGGCGAGTCCGTGGTCAGCTTCGTGCGCGCGGCGCAGGAAGTCTTGCTGGTGGTCTGCGATGAACCCACCTCGATCACCGACGCCTACGCCCTGATCAAACTGCTTAACCGTGACTACGGCATGAACCGCTTCCGCGTCCTGGCCAACATGGCCCAGAGCCCGCAGGAAGGCCGCAACCTGTTCGCCAAGTTGACCAAGGTCACGGATCGCTTTCTCGATGTCGCCTTACAATACGTCGGTGCAGTTCCCTACGACGAGTGTGTGCGCAAGGCTGTGCAAAAGCAGCGTGCAGTCTACGAAGCGTTCCCTCGTTCCAAGTGCGCATTGGCGTTCAAGGCTATTGCCCAGAAGGTCGATACCTGGCCGTTGCCTGCCAACCCTCGGGGGCATCTGGAGTTTTTCGTCGAGCGATTGGTGCATCAGACGAGTGCAGGACCGGTGCTATGACAGCGAACGGCTATAACGCGTACAAGAAATCTGCCCGTGACAGCCAGGGCGAGTTGATCGAGCGCTATGCGCCACTGGTCAAGCGCATTGCCTATCACCTGCTGGCACGCCTGCCCGCCAGCGTCCAGGTCGAAGACCTGATCCAGGCGGGCATGATCGGCCTGCTCGAAGTGTCGACCAAGTACGATGCGAGCAAGGGCGCGAGCTTCGAGACGTATGCGGGGATCCGCATCCGTGGCGCGATGCTCGACGAAGTGCGCAAGGGTGACTGGGCGCCGCGTTCGGTGCACCGCAATACACGCATGGTCAGTGACGCAATTCGTGCAATTGAAGCAAAAACCGGTCGCGACGCTAAAGATCACGAAGTTGCGGCCGAACTCCAATTGAGTCTCGACGATTATTACGGGATTTTGAACGATACCTTGGGCAGCCGCCTGTTCAGTTTCGACGACCTGTTACAGGACGGCGAACACGAAGGGCTGCATGAGGACGGCGCGAGCACGCATATGGAGCCGTCGCGTGACCTGGAAGATGAACGTTTCCAGGGGGCGTTGGCGGACGCCATTGCCAACTTGCCGGAGCGCGAGCGGTTGGTGTTGGCGCTGTACTACGACGAAGAGCTGAACCTCAAGGAAATCGGTGAGGTCCTGGGGGTCAGCGAATCTCGTGTCAGCCAGTTGCACAGCCAGTGCGCGGCCCGCTTGCGGGGGCGTCTGGGAGAGTGGCGAGCGCGCTGACAGGCAGTGTGGGGAGCATTGCAAAGCGATACCGCGAAGGTGATAGGCCTTCGCGGGCTCGGGCCGTGGTGCCCTCGGCAGTCCTTTTTGTGTAATGCCTGTTGATTGAAATGGCGCGTCCAGGTGCTGGGCGCGTTTAAGACTGCTTGGAGGTCGAATTGGACAAGAACATGAAAATCCTCATCGTTGATGACTTCTCAACGATGCGGCGGATCATAAAAAACCTGTTGCGTGACCTTGGGTTCACAAACACGGTCGAGGCGGATGACGGCCTGACGGCGATTCCGATCCTCAACAGCGGGAGCATCGACTTTCTGGTAACGGACTGGAACATGCCGGGCATGACCGGCATCGACTTGTTGCGCCACGTGCGTGCCGACGAAAAATTGCGCAGCCTTCCCGTGTTGATGGTGACCGCCGAAGCCAAGCGTGAACAGATCATCGAAGCCGCCCAGGCCGGGGTCAACGGTTACGTGGTCAAACCATTCACTGCACAGGCCTTGAAAGAGAAGATCGAAAAGATCTTCGAACGCATCCACGGCTGATGCCATCGCGGGGGAGCTATGGAGCATAAAGAAACGTCACAGGGAGACTTTGAGTCGACCCTGAAAAAGCATGCTCACCAGTTGGTTGACAGCCTTGAAAAAGGCCAGTTCGGCGACGCGGTGCAGTTGATCCATGAGCTCAACCAGACCCGTGACCGAGGCCTGTACCAGGAAGTGGGCAAGCTCACACGCGAGCTGCACAGCGCGATCGTCAATTTCCAGATTGACCCGCACATGCCCCAGGCCGAAGAGATTTCGCAGATCACCGACGCCACCGAACGCCTGTCCTATGTGGTCAGGCTGACCGAGGCGGCGGCTAACCGCACCATGGACCTGGTGGAAAACGCCACGCCCCTGGTCAACGGCATGGCCACGGAAGCCCACGCCCTGAGCGTTGACTGGGGCCGCTTCATGCGCCGTGAAGTCGGTGCGGAAGAGTTTCGTGAGCTGGCCCGTCGGGTCGAAGGGTTCTTGTCACGCAGCGAGCAGGAAAACCGCATGGTTTCCAGCAACCTCAATGACATTCTGCTCGCCCAGGATTACCAGGACCTGACCGGTCAGGTGATCAAGCGTGTGACCCAGTTGGTCACCGAAGTGGAAAGCAACCTGCTCAAATTGGTACTCATGGCCGGCCAGGTCGACCGTTTTGCCGGCATCGAACATGACCGCGAAGCGATCCTCTCTGAAAAAGATCCACAAAAACATCTCGCCAAGGGTGAAGGTCCGCAGATTCATGCCGATAAACGTGAAGACGTTGTGTCAGGTCAGGATGACGTAGATGACCTGTTATCCAGTTTAGGCTTCTAAGGAGCACCCACATGAGCTTCGGCGCCGATGAAGAGATCCTTCAGGATTTCCTTGTAGAGGCCGGCGAAATTTTAGAGCAACTGTCCGAACAACTGGTCGAGCTGGAAAGCCGCCCGGATGATGCGAACCTGCTCAATGCAATTTTTCGCGGTTTTCATACTGTAAAAGGGGGCGCCGGCTTCCTCCAGCTCCATGAGCTGGTGGAGTGCTGCCACATCGCCGAGAACGTGTTCGACATCCTGCGCAAGGGTGAGCGTCACGTTGATTCGGAGTTGATGGACGTGATTCTCGAAGCACTGGATGCGGTCAACGGCATGTTCAGCGAAGTGCGCGAGCGTGCCCCGATCACCGCAGCCACTCCGGAACTGCTGGCCGCCCTGGCGCGTTATGCAGAGCCGGCCGACACCTCGGTAGCGCCGGTGGTCGAAGCCGCGCCCGAGCCGGAACCGGTGGCGGAGCCTGATGTGACGGACAGTGAGTTCGAGCAACTGCTCAGCTCCCTCAGTGCCGTCAAGGCCGAAGCCGAAGCGCCGGCGGCGGTTGCCCCGGCTGCCGCGCCGACCAGCGAGGACATTACCGACGCTGAGTTCGAGTCCCTGCTCGATCAATTGCACGGCAAGGGCCAGTTCGCCGCCGACGCCGTGGCGCCTGCCGGTGCCGCCGCCGGTGCTGCGGATGCGCCTGCCGCTTCTGCCAGCACCGACATCACTGACGATGAATTCGAAGCGTTGCTCGACCAGTTGCATGGCAAGGGCACCTTCGCGGCCGATGCCTTGCCGGCCGTCGCCGCGACGGCCGCGGCCCCGGCAGCACCCGCTGCCGGCGCCAAGCCTGCGGACGATGGGTTGATCTCCGATCACGAATTCGAAGCACTGCTGGACGATCTGCACGGCAAGGGCAAGTTCACCGAAGTCGCTCCGGCCGCCGCTGCAGCCACGGCGGCACCGGTTGCCGCCAAAGCCGCCGCGCCCGCCGCCAAGCCTGCGCCTGCGCCGGCTGCTGCCCCGGCTCCAGCGCGTGCCGCTGCGGCCCCGGTCGCGGAAAAACCGGCCAGTGAAGCCGAAACCACCGTACGGGTCGATACCGCGCGGCTGGACGACATCATGAACATGGTCGGCGAGCTGGTACTGGTGCGTAACCGCCTGGTGCGCCTGGGCCTGAGCAGCGGCGATGAGGCCATGCAGAAGGCCGTGTCGAACCTCGATGTGGTCACCGCCGACCTGCAGACCGCGGTGATGAAAACGCGGATGCAGCCGATCAAGAAAGT
Source organism: Pseudomonas sp. S3E12 (assembly GCF_001702295.1). NCBI lineage: Bacteria > Pseudomonadati > Pseudomonadota > Gammaproteobacteria > Pseudomonadales > Pseudomonadaceae > Pseudomonas > Pseudomonas sp. S3E12. The sequence continues at coordinate 205,826 of NZ_MBDT01000022.1, read as the reverse complement.
CTTCGGTCGCTTCCCGCGCCTGGTTCGCGACCTCGCGCGCCAGCTGAAGAAAGAGATCAATCTGGAACTGGTGGGTGAAGAAACCGACCTCGACAAGAACCTTGTCGAGGCCCTGGCCGACCCGCTGGTCCACTTGGTGCGCAACGCTGTCGACCACGGTGTCGAAACCCCGGAAGAACGCGAAGCCTCGGGCAAGTCCCGTGGCGGCAAAGTGATCCTGGCGGCGGAGCAGGAAGGCGACCACATCCTGCTGTCGATCACCGATGACGGCAAGGGCATGGACCCGACCATCTTGCGCAATATCGCGGTCAAGCGTGGCGTGATGGACAAGGACGCCGCCGACCGCCTGACCGACACCGAGTGCTACAACCTGATCTTCGCCCCTGGCTTCTCGACCAAGACCGAGATTTCCGACGTGTCGGGCCGTGGCGTGGGCATGGACGTGGTGAAGACCAAGATCAGTCAGCTCAACGGCTCGATCAACATCTACTCGACCAAGGGCCAGGGCTCCAAGATCGTCATCAAGGTGCCGTTGACGCTGGCGATCATGCCGACCCTGATGGTGATGCTGGGCAACCAGGCGTTCGCCTTCCCGCTGGTCAACGTCAACGAGATCTTCCACCTCGACCTGTCGCGCACCAACGTGGTCGACGGCCAGGAAGTGGTGATCGTGCGGGACAAGGCGTTGCCCCTGTTCTACCTCAAGCGCTGGCTGGTTGCATCGGCCGCCCATGAAGAGCAGCGCGAAGGCCATGTGGTGATCCTCTCCGTGGGCACCCAGCGTATCGGCTTTGTCGTCGATCAACTGGTGGGCCAGGAAGAAGTGGTCATCAAGCCTTTGGGCAAAATGCTGCAGGGAACCCCGGGCATGTCGGGCGCGACTATCACCGGTGACGGTCGGATCGCGCTGATTCTCGATGTTCCGAGCATGCTCAAGCGTTACGCCGCTCGGCGTATTTGATTCTGGTGGGGCAGGGCGGTATTGCCCGCCCCACCTAACGGAGTGTTTATGGCAGTCAAGGTCCTGGTGGTGGACGATTCGGGTTTCTTCCGCCGCCGCGTCTCGGAAATTCTTTCCGCCGATCCAAGCATCCAGGTGGTCGGCACGGCCACCAACGGCAAAGAGGCGATTGATCAAGCCATTGCGTTGAAGCCGGACGTGATCACCATGGACTACGAGATGCCGATGATGGATGGCATCACGGCAGTCCGGCACATCATGCAACGCTGCCCGACCCCGGTATTGATGTTCTCCTCGCTGACCCACGAAGGCGCCCGAGTGACCCTCGACGCGCTGGATGCGGGGGCGGTGGACTTCCTGCCGAAGAATTTCGAAGACATCTCGCGCAACCCCGAGAAGGTCAAGCAACTGCTGTGCGAGAAAGTCCACAGTATTTCCCGCAGCAACCGCCGCAGCCTGTTCAGCGCGCCAGCCCCTGCGCCGGCACCGGTGGCTGCGCCGGCTGCCCCCACCAGTTCCTCGTTCAGTCGCCCCGCGCCAGCGCCGCTTGCACGGCCTGCCACGCCACCGGTACGAACGTCGGCACCGGCGGCGGCCCATTCGCCTGCGCCCAAGCGCAAGGCCTATAAACTGGTCGCCATCGGCACCTCCACCGGCGGCCCGGTCGCCTTGCAGCGCGTGTTGACCCAATTGCCGGCCAACTTCCCGGCGCCGATCGTGTTGATCCAGCACATGCCCGCCGCGTTCACCAAGGCCTTTGCCGAGCGCCTGGACAAGCTCTGCCGCATCAGCGTCAAGGAAGCCGAGGATGGCGACATCCTGCGTCCTGGCCTGGCGTTGCTGGCTCCGGGCGGCAAGCAGATGATGGTCGACGGCCGTGGCGCGATCAAAATCCTGCCGGGCGATGAGCGCCTTAACTACAAGCCGTGCGTGGACATCACCTTCGGTTCGGCGGCCAAGTCCTACGGCGACAAAGTTCTGGCGGTGGTGCTCACCGGCATGGGCGCCGACGGCCGTGAAGGCGCGCGCCTGCTCAAGCAGGGCGGCAGTGCGATCTGGGCCCAGGACGAAGCCAGCTGCGTGATCTATGGCATGCCCATGGCCATCGTCAAGGCTGACCTGGCCGACGCCGTCTACAGCCTGGACGACATCGGCAGGCATCTGGTGGAGGCCTGCCTCTGATGGATGTATTGAGCCTGATCGGCATCATCCTGGCGTTTGTCGCCATTATTGGCGGCAACTACCTCGAAGGCGGTCACCTGGGCGCCCTGGCCAACGGCCCGGCGGCGCTGATCGTGATTGGCGGCACGGTGGGCGCCGCGTTGCTGCAGTCACCGATGAGTTCGTTCAAGCGCGCGATGCAAATCCTCATCTGGATCATTTTTCCGCCGCGTGTCGACCTGGCCGGTGGCATCGATCGCGTCGTCAACTGGAGCCTCACCGCGCGCAAGGAAGGCCTGCTGGGCCTCGAAGGCGTGGCCGATGCCGAACCCGACAGCTATTCGCGCAAAGGCCTGCAATTGCTGGTGGACGGCGCCGAGCCGGAAGCGATCCGCAGCATCCTCGAGGTGGATTTCTACACCCAGGAAAGCCGCGACATCAACGCCGCCAAAGTGTTTGAAAGCATGGGCGGCTACGCGCCAACCATCGGCATCATCGGCGCGGTGATGGGCCTGATCCACGTGATGGGCAACCTGGCCGATCCGTCGCAACTGGGCAGCGGCATTGCCGTGGCGTTCGTTGCCACCATCTACGGGGTGGCCAGTGCCAACCTGGTGCTGTTGCCGGTGGCCAGCAAGCTCAAGTCGATTGCCATGCGCCAGTCGCGCTATCGCGAGATGCTGCTCGAAGGCATCCTGTCGATTGCCGAGGGCGAGAACCCGCGCTCCATCGAATTGAAGCTCCAGGGCTTCATGGATTGATGGTCATGCACCCTGTAGGAGCGAGCTTGCTCGCGAAAATCGTCAACGATAACGCGGGCATCCTGGATGAACGCGTTGCTCTCGGGTTTTTCGCGAGCAAGCTCGCTCCTACAGTTGATTTGTTTTGCGGAGGTAATCGCCTGTGAGCCGTCGCCGTCGCGAGCCTGAAGAACACGTCAACCACGAGCGGTGGCTGGTGTCCTATGCGGACTTCATCACCTTGTTGTTCGCCTTTTTCGTGGTGATGTACTCCATCTCGTCGATCAACGAAGGCAAGTACAAAGTCATTTCCCAGGCGTTGATCGGCGTGTTCAACGATGCCGACCGTTCGCTCAAGCCGATCCCTATTGGCGAAGAACGGCCCAAGACCGTGACCCCGGCCAAGCCGCTGGTCAACGACAGCGACGAAACCGCTGCCGGCGTGGGCGGCACCAGTGATCCGCTGAAAAGCATCGCCGATGACATCAGTGCCGCGTTTGGCGACCTGATCAGCTCCAACCAGATGACCGTGCGCGGCAATGAGTTGTGGGTGGAGATCGAGCTCAATTCCAGCCTGCTGTTCGCCAGTGCCGATGCATTGCCCAGCGACCAGGCGTTCACCATCATCGACAAGGTGGCGGCGATCCTCAAACCGTTTGAAAACCCGATCCACGTTGAAGGCTTTACCGACAATGTGCCGATCAGTACCGCGCAGTACCCGACCAACTGGGAGCTGTCATCGGCCCGTGCCGCGAGCATCGTGCGCATGCTCGCGATGCAGGGCGTGAACCCTGGGCGCCTGGCGTCGGTGGGGTATGGCGAGTTCCAGCCGGTGGCCAATAACGCCACGCTCGAAGGCCGCGCACGCAACCGTCGGGTGGTGCTGGTGGTGTCTCGAAACCTGGAAGTGCGCCGTAGCCTGACCGGCACCGGTACCGCCAATGCAACACCGGATGCGGCCTTGAAGCGCGCTGGCACACAAACTGCACCGGCCCCTGCAAAGCCGCCGGTTCAGCAGAGTGCCGTCAATTCTCCGTCGCCGGCTCAATAACCTTATGCAATGTCTCGGTCGCGCGCGTGCCCACCGGGAGGAACCATCCGAATGAGAGTCTGGGCAGTTGCCAATCAAAAAGGTGGAGTCGGCAAGACCACCACCTCCATCGCTTTAGCCGGCTTGCTGGCCGAGGCGGGCAAGCGTGTGGTCGTGGTCGACCTCGACCCCCACGGCTCGATGACCAGCTATTTCGGCTACGACCCGGATGCGCTGGAGCACAGCAACTACGACCTGTTCCTGCACAAAGGCAACGTACCGGCCGACCTGCCCGGGCAATTGCTGCTGCCCACCAGTAACGAAAGCATTTCCCTGCTGCCGTCGAGTACCGCGCTGGCCACCCTGGAGCGCCAGTCGCCGGGGCAGAGCGGCCTGGGCCTGGTGATCGCCAAGACCCTGGCGCAACTGTGGCAGGACTTCGACTACGCCATCATCGACAGCCCGCCGTTGCTCGGCGTGCTGATGGTCAACGCTTTGGCGGCCAGCCAGCAACTGGTGATCCCGGTGCAGACCGAGCACCTGGCGGTCAAGGGCCTGGAGCGCATGGTCAGCACCCTGGCGATGATCAACCGTTCGCGCAAACAGGCGTTGCCGTACAGCATCGTGCCCACCCTGTTCGACCGCCGCACCCAGGCGTCCCTGGGCACCTTGCGCGTCCTGCGCGATGCCTACCCGGAGACTATCTGGAACGGCTACATCCCGGTGGACACCCGCCTGCGTGATGCCAGTCGGGCCGGGCTCACGCCGTCGCAGTTCGACGGCAAAAGCCGCGGTGTGCTGGCCTACCGGGCGTTGCTCAAGCACCTGCTGTCCCAGCAGCTTGTGGCGCAGGTGGCCTGATGATGAACCGTCCCGTCGAACTCAAGGTCAAGACCCGCCCGCAACTGGCACTGGAATCCTACCTGGATGCCTTGCTGCAGGACGCGACCGCGGAAGAATTACAGGAGCCTATCCTGGTGCTGGAGCCGGCGGTCGAAGTGCCGTCCTCAAGCAGCCTGGATGAGTTCCAGTTGGCTGTATTGGAAGAGCAGGCCCGCGATGCACTCGTCGTCCCGGTCAGCGTCCCGGTGGTCGCGCCCGTCGTACCTGCGGTGGTCGAGCCGGTCGTGGAAGTGCACCTGCCACCGAGCATCACGCCACCGCCGGTGAGCGGCGATGATCGGCCGGCCTGGGCGGCCGAGCCATTTGAATGTTTGCTGTTCGACGTCGCCGGGTTGACCCTGGCGGTGCCTTTGGTGTGCCTGGGCTCGATCTATTCGTTGGAAGGCCAGGAATTGACGCCATTGTTCGGGCAGCCGGAATGGTTCCTGGGCATCCTGCCGAGCCAGGCCGGTAACCTCAAGGTGCTGGACACCGCGCGCTGGGTGATGCCCGACCGCTACCGCGATGACTTCCGCCAAGGCCTGCAATACGTGATCTCGGTGCAGGGCTACGAATGGGGGCTGGCGGTGCATCAAGTCAGCCGTTCGCTGCGCCTGGACCCGAATGAAATCAAATGGCGCAGCCATCGGGGCCAGCGGCCCTGGCTGGCAGGCACCGTGATCGAACACATGTGCGCGTTGCTGGACGTTGCCGAACTGGCCGAGTTGATCGCCAGCGGTGCGGTTAAAGCGATGCCGGTGAACAAACGCAGTTGATGGGACAACAAGGGCCGCACGAGTGTGCGGCCAAAAGAAGTACACACGCCGCCTACATCGGCATTTGAAGGGGTCAGAGATATGAACAAGTCAGCGTCCGCACAAGGTTTGGATGATCCGATCCTGCAATGGGTTACCTTCAAACTGGACAACGAAACCTACGGTATTAACGTGATGCGCGTGCAGGAAGTGCTGCGCTACACCGAGATCGCTCCGGTTCCCGGTGCGCCAAGCTATGTGCTGGGCATCATCAACCTGCGCGGCAACGTGGTGACGGTGATCGACACCCGCCAGCGTTTTGGCCTGGACACGGTCGAAGTCAGTGACAACACGCGTATCGTCATCATCGAGGCCGACAAGCAAGTGGTCGGGATCATGGTCGACAGCGTCGCGGAAGTGGTCTACCTGCGCCAATCGGAAGTGGAAACCGCGCCGAACGTGGGCAACGAGGAATCGGCCAAGTTCATCCAGGGCGTGTGCAACAAGAACAACGAACTGTTGATTCTGGTTGAGCTGGACAAAATGATGAGCGAAGAAGAATGGTCGGAACTGGAGAGCATCTGATTGTTCCTTGAGGTCGCGGTGATTGTCCTGGCCCTGTTGTGGGCCGGGACCCTGGGTTTTCTGCTGCGCTATATACGCCAGCAGCGCGAATTGGCGATGCAGCAGGCCGAGCGCGATGCGGTGCGTGATCGACGGGTGCTGGAGCTGGTCAAGCGGGTCGATCACTTCCAGCAGAGTGCGGTGAAGGTCGGGGACGAGGTGCATGAACTGCGCGCCATTCTCGCGCCGTTGCCGGACAAGCTGGCGCAGATCGAGCAGCGTGACCCTTCCAGCCTGTCATTTGCCCAGGCGGCGAAGCTGGTGGGCATGGGCGCTACCGTGGATGAACTGACCCAATCGTGTGGCTTGACCCAGGCTGAGGCGCAGTTGATGAGTAAATTACACAAAAGCTGATTGCGCTGTGTAAACCCTGAAATACCTCTGTATGCCTTGAGCTAGAGCCTTCAGGCTTGAGGCTCAAGGGTGTCGGCTGTGGCCGATTGTGTCGAATGTGTCACATTGCCATGCTTTTCCATGGCACTTTTACGTCTTTGTGATGACCAACCTGCGCATGTAGGAAGTTTCATTCACAAGGATGCGAAATGCCTGTCGACGCTCTCTCTCGAACAAAACCCTCTGTTTTGCTGCAGTCTTGCGTCGCCGCCTGCTCCTTTGTTGGTTTCTTTACCAGTGTTGCGGTGCTGGCGGCTGAGCCCCAGGCGCCTGCGCAACAATTGCTGTTGCAGCAACAACGTGAGCGCGCCCAGCGCGAGCAGTTGGAGCCGTCTCCCGACGTACGCCTGCAAGCGCCACAAGACAACGCCGGTGGCCTGCGTTTGCCGCGTAACGAAACGCCCTGCTTCAAGATCGACCGCGTGGTGCTCACTGGCGACCAGTCCGAGGATTTCCAGTGGGCCCTGCGTGCCGCCAACCCGGCCGATGATCCTGTGCAAGGACGTTGCGTCGGTGCCGGCGGCATCAACCTGACGATGAAGCGCATCCAGAACGCGATTATCGCCAAGGGCTTCATCACCACCCGCGTACTCGCCCAAGCCCAGGACCTGAACCAAGGTACCCTGTCGCTGGTGCTGGTGCCGGGCCGGATCAAGCACATCCGTTTTGCCGAAGGCACCTCCGCACGCGCCCACTATTGGAACGCCATGCCCGCGTCCGCCGGCGACGTGCTCAACCTGCGCGATATCGAACAGGCGCTGGAGAACTTCAAGCGCGTGCCCACCGCCGAAGCGGATGTGCAGATCACCCCGGCCGAGGGTAACGACGCGCAGCCTGGAGAAAGCGACGTGGTCATCGCCTGGAAGCAGGCCATACCGGTGCGGGTCAGCTTGTCGGTGGACGACTCCGGCAGCAAGCAGACCGGCAAGTACCAGGGTAACGTCGCCTTGTCACTGGACAACCTCGCCACCCTCAACGACCTGTTCTACATCAGCTTCAACCACGACCTGGGCGGCGGCCAGAGTGGCGACCGCGGTTCCAAGGGCCACACCGTGCATTACTCGGTGCCCTACGACTATTGGCAACTGAGCCTGACCTCCAGCGAGTACGACTACCACCAGACGATTGCCGGGGTTAACCAAGCGTATTCCTACAGTGGCCGCAGCCGTACCAACGAAATCCAGCTGTCGCGGGTGATCTATCGCGATGCGGTGCGCAAGACCACCGTGTCTGTCGGCGGCTGGAGCCGCACCTCCAGCAACTATATCGAAGACACCGAAATTGAACTGCAGCGCCGGCGCATGGCGGGCTGGATGGCCGGGATCAACCACCGTGAGTTCATCGGTGCCAGCACCCTCGACCTCGGCGTCGGCTATCGCCGGGGCACCGGTGCCCGTGACGCGTTGCGTGCGCCCGAGGAAGAGAACGGCGAAGGTACCTCGCGCTCGCAGGTGATTTCCGCCAACGCGCAACTGCAACTGCCGTTCACCCTGGGCGAGCAGCGGCTGCGCTACATCGCCGGCTGGCGCGGACAGTGGAACCGCACGCCGCTGATCCCGCAGGATCGTTTTTCGATCGGCGGGCGCTACACCGTGCGTGGCTTCGACGGCGAGCAGATCCTGTCCGCCGAGCGCGGCTGGACGTTCAGCAACGACCTGGGCCTGAGCCTGGCCAATACCGGTCAGGAGCTGTACCTGGGCGTGGACTACGGCGAAGTCGGTGGCCACTCCACCCAGTACCTCTCGGGGCGACGCCTGGCCGGTGCGGTGGTGGGCCTGCGCGGCGGCTACAAGCAGTTTTCCTACGACCTCTACACCGGCAAACCCCTGGAAAAACCCAAGGGGTTCCAGACCGCCGACGTGACCAGTGGCTTCAGCGCCAACTGGTCATTTTGAAGGAGACCACCATGCGCTACGACACCCTGCACGTGCTGGCCCCCGAACGGGCCGACAGCCCCATCGACGAAGCCCAGGTGCTGGGCTCGGCGGTCTGGCTGTGGATGCACTCCACTGCACACCGGGATGCGCCGTTGCACAGCCTGTCGACCCTGTTGCTGCCCGCCATCAAGCAGCGCCAGTTCATTTTGATCAGCGAAGACGGGCGCCCGGTGTTTTTCCTGTCGTGGCTGAACCTCAGTGCCGAGGCCGAAGCGCGTTACTTGCGCGAGCCGGCGGTGTGCCTGCCGCCGGAGGACTGGAACAGCGGCGAACGCACCTGGGTCAACGACTGGGTCGCGCCGTTTGGTCACACCCCGCGTGTCATGAGCTTGCTACGTCGGCGCCTGTGGCCCAATCGCATCTGCCGTTCGCTTTACCACCGAGGCGATGAGCGCGGTTTACGCGTCATGAATTTCCAGGGGATCGCCGTCCTGGATCTGGAGGCGAAAGCCTGGTTTGCCACTCACCCGTTACCCAGCGACGCGCTCTGATCAGCCTCCGCGCAAAGGACTTGCATGAATAAGCATCTATTTCGAATTGTATTCAACAAGGCTCGCGGCCTGCTGATGGTGGTGGCCGAGAACGTCAAGAGTGCGTGCAAGGCACCCGGCACCACGAGCGCCGTGTCCCGGGCCGGTACCGCCGTGGTGACCCTCACACCGCTGCGGTTTGCGCTGATGGTGGGGATGGGCTGGGTCGCGCTGGTGATGCCGGCGCAGGCCCAGGTGGTGGCCGACGGTTCTGCGCCGGCCGGTCAACGCCCGACGATTGGCGCCGCCGGCAACGGCGCGCCCGTGGTGGACATCACCACGCCGAGCGGGGCGGGGGTGTCGCGCAATACCTATACGCAGTTCGATGTGGACAAGCGCGGCGTGATCCTCAACAACGGCGTGACCAACAGCCAGACCCAACTGGGCGGTTGGATCGAAGGCAACCGCGCGCTGGCCAACGGCAGTGCACGGGTGATCCTCAACGAGGTCAACTCCAGCAACCCCAGCCAATTGCGCGGGTTTGTCGAAGTGGCAGGCTCCAAGGCCCAGGTGGTCATCGCCAACCCGTCCGGGATTGCCTGCGACGGTTGCGGCTTTATCAACGCCGACCGGGCGACACTGACCACGGGCCGCGCGCAGTTCGAGAACGGCCTGATCAGCGGCTATCAAGTCTCCGGGGGCAAGGTCAGCATCGGCGGCGATGGCATGGACAGTACTCGGGCCGACTACACCGAGATCATCGCGCGCACGGTTGAAGTCAACGCGGGGATCTGGGCGAAGGACTTGAGCATCAAGGCAGGGGCCACGGATAAAACCCAGGCCGACGCCCCCGCAGTCGCCATCGATGTGGCGCGGTTGGGCGGCATGTATGCCGGCAAGATCACCCTGGTGGGCAACGGCGCCGGCGTCGGCGTGCGCAACGCCGGGCAGATCGGTGCCAGCGCCGGCGAAGTGGTGATTGGCAGCGACGGCCGCATCGAGAACAGCGGCCGGGTCAGCAGCGCCACCCAACTGACTGCCCAGGCGGACAAGGGCATCGACAACAGCGGTACGCTGTTTGCCCAGGGCGACCTGGCACTGAGTGCTGCCGGGGATATCGACAACAAGGGTATTGTGTCCGCCCAAGGCAATACGCGCCTGACCACCACCGGCGCGCAGTCGGCGATTCGCAGCCAGGCCGGTTCCGCACTGGCCGCCGGCGTCGACAGCAGCGGCAAGTTGGGCAGCAGCGGCTCGCTGACCCTGACGTCTGCCGGCACCTTGACGGCCAAGGGGCAGAACCTTGCGGCGCAACACTTGAGCGCCACCGCCGCAACGGTCGACCTCAGTGACAGCCAGACCTCGGCCCAGAGCGTGGCGTTGACCAGCACCGCCGGCGACCTCGATGTGCGCCGCAGCCGCGTCACCGCCGGCCAGGGCCTGACCGCCGACGCCAAGCAAACCTTGCTCAGCGATGCCGCGCAGGTGGGCGCGGCGCAGATCACCGCCACGGCGCTGGACCTGTCCAACGTCGGCGGCAAGTGGGTGCAGACCGGCAGTGCGGGCATGCGCATGACCGTCTCGCACAGTCTCGACAACAGCCGTGGCACCCTCGCCAGTGGTGGCCGCCTCGACGTCAGTGCCGACACCCTGGGTAACCAGCATGGCCTGGTGCAATCCGGCGGGCTCGGCGACTTGCACGTCACGGCTCGTGAGCACCTGGACAACCAGCAGGGCAAGCTGGTCACGGCTGCGCAGCTGTTCCTCGACGGCGGCAGCCTCGATAACCGTAACGGCCAGATCACCGCCGGCGGTGCGCTGGACGTCGACGCCGGGCAGTTGAATAACGCCCAGGGCACGGTCGCGGCGACACAGACGCTGACGGTCAATGCCGACAGCATCCTCAACCAGGGCGGCACCCTCGGTTCGGTCGCCGCCGACCTGATCCTCAACAGTCGCGGGCAACAGCTCGACAATCAGGGCGGCCGCCTTGAGGCCGCCAAAGCCTTGACCGTCAACGCCCAGGGTTTGAACAACCAGAGCGGCGTGGTGACCGGCGCGCAGTTGCTGATCGACACCCACGGCCAGCAGTTGGATAACGGCCAGGGCATGCTCAATGCCAGCGATACGCTGACGGTCGACAGTGGCGTGCTGAACAATGACGGCGGCACCGTGCAGGCGAAGTCGGCGCTGACCCTGGACACCCATGGCCAGTTGCTGAGCAATCGTAATTCCGGCACCCGCGGCGGCATTCTTGGCCAGGCTGCGGTGACGGTGCGCGCCGGGCAATTGCTCAACGACCAGGGCTTTATCGGCAGTGCCAAGACCCTGCAAGTCAATGCTCTGCAGGTGAGTAACCAGGCGGGCCTGTTGCGTGCCGACGGCCATCTGGCGCTCACGGCTGCGCGTGTCGATAACAGCTCGACCCAGGGCGCCAACCAAGGCGTCAAGGGGCAGTCGGTGGCCATCGACGCTGATGACGTGACCAACCGCGGCGGCTCGATCGTCTCCGATGCGGCACTGAGCATCACAGGCAGCGGCACCCTGGATAACGAGCAAGGCATTGTTTCCGCCGGCAGTGCGCTGACCGTGGCCGACCGTGACCTGGCCCAGAAACGCCAGGCGGTGAGTAACACGGCGGGCACACTGATTGCCGGGCAATCCCTGCTGCTCGACAGTGCCCGTTACAGCGGCAGCGGCAAGGCCTTGAGCCTGGGCGACCTGACGTTTCGGCTGACCAACGACTTCGTCAACAGCGGCCTGTTCCAGGCCAACGGCGGCCTGACGGTAGAGACCGGCGGGCGCTTGACCAACCAAGGCAGCTTCCAGGCCGGTGACCTGCTGCGCCTGAACGTCAACGCCCTCGACAACGCCGCCAGCGGTTTGATCAGCGCGCGTCAGGTCGAGGTCAATGCGGGCAGCCAACTGGATAACCGTGGCTTGATCGACGCTGAGGTCACGCGGATCAACACCGCGACGCTGAACAACCTGGGCACCGGGCGTATTTACGGCGATCACCTGTCCATCGCCGCCGCGACCCTGAACAACACCCTCGAAGGCGGTGTCGCCGCGACGGTTGCAGCGCGCAACCGCCTGGATATTGCCAGCCAGGTCGTGAACAACCGCGAGCACGGCCTGATCTTCAGTGCCGGCGATTTAGCGATTGGGGCGACCCTGGATACCAACGGCAACGCCAGCGGCCAGGCGCAGGAATTGAATAACGCCAGTGCAACCGTCGAGGCGCTGGGCAGCCTGAATGTGAACGCCAGGGTTATCCGCAACACCAACGAGCACTTTGCTACCGAGCAGGTGGTGGCGTCCCGTGATGTGCTGCAGGAGTTCCAGCTGTCTGGCTCCACCAACCGCTATACGCCGGAGCAGGTCTCGACCTACAACAATGAGGTCCTGCACCTGGTCACCCCGGAGGGCTATGACGATCGCTGGAACCGCTACGACTACACCCGTGAGGTGACTGAAACGCGGATTACCCAATCCGACCCCGGACAACTACTGACGGGCGGCAACCTCACCCTGATCGCTGATCAGGTGGTCAACGACAAGAGCCGGATCATTGCTGGTCAGGCCCTCAACGCCAACGTCGGCAGCGTGATCAATACCGAGGTGGATGGCCAGCGCATCACCACCGATAAAGGCACGCTGAGTAATTTCTATCGTATCCAGCGCAAGGGCCGCGACCGTCAGGGCCGCAGCGTCACCACCTATACGCCGGCACCGCTGATTCAGCAGATCAAGCTGACACCGACCATGTTTACCGAGTACGCGGCCATCAATGGCACCGGTACGCAGGTCGGCGCGCTGGTGTTGGCCAAGGTCGCGGATAACACCGCCGGCACCGGCGATCTCTCGGGTGTTGGCAGAACCTACGCCGTCAGCCCGATCAGCCAGGTCGAAGCACTGACCAAGCAGAATGCCGCTGGCGCGGTGGAGCAGATCCGGACCGGTGGCTTCAACCCGGACCTGCCCAACAGCAGCCTGTTCCACACCAACCCCGGCAGCACCGCCGGCTACCTGGTGGAGACCGACCCGCGTTTTGCCAACTACCGTCAGTGGTTGTCGTCGGACTATATGCTGCAACGCCTGAACCTTGACCCGGCGGCGACCCAGCAACGTCTGGGTGATGGCTTCTACGAGCAGAAGCTGATCCGCGAGCAGGTGGCACAACTTACCGGGCGGCGGTTTGTCGACGGCTACGCCAGTGACGAAGAGCAGTATCGCGGCATGATCGACAGTGCCGTGACCCTGGCCGATCAGTGGAAGTTGATTCCGGGTGTGGCGCTGACCGCCGAGCAAATGGCGCAGCTGACCAGCGACATCGTCTGGCTGGTGGCCAAGGACGTCACCCTGGCCAGTGGCGAAGTCCGCCAGGTGCTGGTGCCGCAGGTGTATGTGCGGGTCCGTGAGGGCGACATGGATGGCTCCGGTGCCTTGATGGCCGGACGCACGTTGAACCTCGACGTGCGCGGTGACCTGGTCAACGCCGGTAGCCTGTCCGGGCGCGATGGCGTCAACATCAGCGTGCAGAACCTCAATAACCTTGGCGGCCGGATCCAGGGCAACGAGGTGGCGCTCAGTGCCAGCCAGGACATCAACAACATCGGTGGCCTGATCAGCGCCAACAGCCGCCTGTCCCTGAGTGCCGGCAATGACCTGAATGTGCGGTCCACCACCACCGACAGCCAGAGCGAGCAGGGGACCCGCACCGGCCTGTCGCGCGTGGCCGGGCTCTATGTCTCGGCCCCTGCGGCCAACCTGATAGCCACCGCCGGCAACAACATCAACCTGCAAGGCGCCGAGGTCAAAAACACCGGTGTGGGCGGTAAGACCGCGTTGGTGGCGGGTAACGACATTACCCTGAGCACCGTGAGTGAATCCTATACCCAGGCCAACCAGTGGGACGGAGATAACTGGCGCAAGGAAGCCGGGCGTAATGAAGTCGGCAGCGCCGTGCAAGGCGCCGGCGATATTCGCCTGGGGGCCGGGCGTGACGTGAATGTGCGCGGCGCGCAAGTCGGCAGTGATGCCGGTGCCGTGGTCGTCAGCGCCGCGCGGGACATTAACGTAGAGGCCGGCGAGCGCTTCAACAGCGCCGATGAAGCGCACAAGGTTACCGGCAGCAACGGCATGTTCTCGAAAAAGACCATCACCACTCGCGATACGGTGAGCCAGACCAGCGCACAGGCGGCGACACTGAGCGGTGAACAAACGGTGCTGCAAGCCGGCAACAACATTGCGATCACCGGCAGCAATGTGGTCTCGACCTCGGGGACGCTGCTTTCGGCAGGCAATGACATCAAGGTGCAAGCCGCCACCGAGCACCTCAGCGAAGAACACAGCAAGGACGTGAAAACCAGCGGCATGTTCAGCGGCGGCGCCATTGCCGTCACCATCGGCTCGCAGCGCCAGACCAATGAGGAGCGTTCGCGCCAGAGCACGGCGGCGGCCAGTAATATCGGCGCCACTGACGGCAATGTGCTGGTCAGTGCGGGCGGCGAGTACCGCCAGGTGGGCAGTAACGTCAATGCGCCCAAGGGGGACGTGTCGATCGACGCGTCCGAGGTCAACATCCTCGAAGCGCGCAACCTCAGCTCGATGCAGACAGAGCAGCGCTTCAAGCAGACGGGCGTCAGCCTGACCCTGACCAACCCGATCGTGAATGCGGTGCAGACCGGCCAGCGCATGAACAAGGCCGCCGAACGTACCGACGACAAGCGCATGAAAACCCTGGCGGCGTTGAATACCGCTTGGGCGGCCGATGATGCCCACACCCAGGTGATGAAAGATCCGGCCGCCATGGGCGGGATCAACCTGAGTATTTCCCTGGGCACCAACCAGAGTTCGAGCAAGAGCGAACAAAATGGCAGCACCGCGGCCGGCTCGACCATTGCGGCGGGTGGGGATGTATCGATTGTGTCCAGTGGTGGTACACGTAACAACGACCTGACGGTGCAGGGCAGCCAGATCACGGCGGGCAACGATGCGTTGTTGAAAGCCGACGGCAATATCCTGCTGGTGGGCGCCCAGAACACCATGGAGCAGCACAGCACCAACAAGAGCATCAGCGGCAGCATTGGCATCGGCATCTCCTTTGGCGGCGAGAAAAATGGCCTGAGCTTCAATGCATCGGCGTCCCAGAGCCGTGGCAATGCCGATGGCAACGACCTGGTCTGGAGCAATACCCACCTGACGGCCGGCAATCAGGTCAGCCTGATTTCCGGCAAGGACACCACGATTCGCGGCGCCGTGGTGTCGGGTGACAAGGTCAAGGCTGACGTCGGCGGCGACTTGAATATCGAGAGCCTGCAGGACACCAGCACCTTTGCGTCCCAGCAGAAAAGCATGAGCGCCGGTATCAGCATCTGCATCCCGCCGGTCTGCGCCGGCGCCGCTACGGCGAGCTTCAGCTCGACTAACACTAAGCAGAAGTCCAACTTTGCCAGCGTGATCGAGCAATCGGGCATCCGCGCCGGCGACGGTGGTTTCGACATCAACGTGCGCGGCAATACCGACCTCAAGGGCGGTGTGATCGCCAGTTCCGACAAGGCCATCGCTGACGGTAAGAACAGCCTGACCACCGGTACGCTGACCGTGTCCGACATCCACAACTTTTCCGAAGCCAGCGCCAAGACGTCAGGGGTCGACCTGAGTTCGGACATGCTCGACGGCAAACTGGGCACGGCCAAGGCACTGCTCGCCAACAGCCTCAACAATGGCTCGGATTCCGACTCCGAATCCAGCGACACCCGCAGCGCGATCAGCGCCGGTACCCTGGTGATCACCAACGCCGAGCGCCAGCGCGTGGTCGGCGGCATGACCGTCGACCAGACAATTGCCAACCTGAACCGCAACACCGAAGCCGCCCATGCCGCCGTGGAGCGCCTGGATGTGGCGGAAATGGGGCGCAAGGTCGAGGCCGAGCAGGAGATCAAGCGTGAGTTCTATCATCAGGTCTCGTTGTTGGCGGATGAGGCGTATCGCAAGATCTTTATCGAGAAGGCGCGGGTGTATGAGGTCTTGAAGGACAAGGATGGCAAGGCGTTGATTGATAAAGACGGCAAGGTTGAACGTCGCGAGTTGAGCGACGAAGAGAAACAGCACCTCAAGAAAGGGCCAGACGGCAAGGTGCATATCGCTAACAACGGCATTTTCAATGACATCGATGGTGCCGCTAAATATGCTAACCAGCACAGCACCGCCGATACCGGGCCGCAATATTTGATCCACTTTGAGAAAGCCAACAATTTCACGTCCGAGCTGATGATCGCGGCGTATCAGAAAAACCTTGAAAATGACTTCTGGGGTTTATCCAATGCCACCGTGCAAACCAAGGACTACATGGTCCAGTTCGGTCAGAGCGGGTTGCATATCGACGGGCACAGCCGGGGCACGCTGACCACCGGCAGTGCGATGGAATCATTGGCCCGTGATCCGGCCAACGCTGGCGTTCTGGGTCAGACGTCGATGAACTTCTTTGGTGCAGCCTACGGGGTGCAAAAGGCTGACTCGCTGTTGGGGATATTGCAGAACCGCTCAACGTTCAGTTCTGAGGAGCAACGCGAGGCGATGGCGCTGCAGTACCAGAATCATAATTTCGACCCCGTTGCGCGAACACCCGGCGTAGGGTTTAACGCTGGCACAGGCGGTACGATCCCGGAGGGAAGCGTTCGTGTATGGGAGTGGCTGAAGGTGCTGGGCGGCGAAAACACCGTGCACAACTGCTATGGCGATGGCGGACCAGCCTGCCAGCCTTTCTGGCGGGATTCACCCGACGGTGTCTCACACTTTGTTCGAGTTAAACCATGAGGAAGAACGCCATGTTCAGTCGGTGTCTGCTGTTAAGTTTTTGCGCGGTGTTAACGACCGGCTGCACGGGCAGGGGCTTTCAACCTCCGCCGCCTGATTTTACCTATTGGCAAAAGAGCGGGGTGTCGGTTGAAGGCGTCAAGAGCAGCATGCTCGCGTGCGGGTACGCCAATGTGGCGGGCACGGGCGGCGGCTCAATCGATGAGAAACTGAAGCACTTCTATTGCATGAAGGACGCTGGCTTTACCCGCAAGGATAATCTGGACCTGTGCAAGCTTGGCCGCATTGGCGAATCTCCAGTGTGCGAAGGCCGTCGCTGAACCATCACTAAAAGGAAGCAAGGCATGAACGATCTACGCAATGGACTGTACGGCGTCGCGCTGGCATTGGCGGTGGCAGGGCTGGGCGGTTGCGCCTCGTCGATGACGGTCACCGGCGAGCCGGGGGTGAAGATGGGCCAGAGCTACGCCCAGGTGCTCGCGGTGGTCAGCCGAAACAACGCTGTGACCAAGCAGGTCGATGGCCAAGGCTTCCGGGCTGAGGGTTATTCGCCGATGTTCAAGGACTGCCGGATCAAGTACTTCATCTTCCAGGGCGCTGATGGCTTGCAGCAGGTGAAGTACGAGCCGGCGCCAGAGCTGTCGGTCAACCAGAATTGCCGTCAGCCGTAAGCGGCCCTTTATTCCTCTGCGAGTTGACTGCTGATGAGCTTTTTACGTGTGGTTCCCGTGGCGTTGCTGGTACTGCTGACCGGCTGCGGCCAAGTGGCGAACATCCGCTCCCTGTCCACCGGCTACGTTGCACCGCAGACCGGCGAGACCGCCCGCGTGCGGTTGATCACCGATGGTCTGGTGCGCGCGGTGCCGGGGCGTGATTGCCTGGACTGGAACGTGCCGGGCGCCGGGGTGATGGCGTCGACGAAAGCGGGCTTCCCCGATCACAACGGTGAAAGCCTGGGCATGCCTGGGCCGATTTATTCGTGGGCGGCTGCGGTGTCGTCGGAATTGGTGGTGCCGGCGAACAAGCCGATCGCCTTTCATTACCTGGGGCAATTGCAATATTCCCGGCAATGCTCCGCCAGCATGGCCTTCGTGCCTCGGCCCGGGGTGGATTACATGGTGCAGGCGTCCATGTATGCCAATTGTTCGATCCAGTTGCATGAACTGCCGGCGGGCGCCAAGCAA
This sequence comes from Pseudomonas sp. S3E12, assembly GCF_001702295.1. Taxonomy (NCBI): domain Bacteria; kingdom Pseudomonadati; phylum Pseudomonadota; class Gammaproteobacteria; order Pseudomonadales; family Pseudomonadaceae; genus Pseudomonas; species Pseudomonas sp. S3E12. Next base: position 187,868 of record NZ_MBDT01000022.1, on the reverse strand, counting down.
TGGGTCGCTGTGGAGCCTGCGTCCAAGGGCAAGCTGTCGATGTGCAACGCGATGGATAACCTCTAATCAGTCGCTGGATTAATTTTCAATATTCATGGCTTTTTTTCGGTTGCCCAAGGTCCACATCCTTCAAGCACCTTTGAATCCAGGAGTAAGCCACCCATGACCACCCCCAAGGCACTGTTGATCCTCCACGGCAAGCAGGCCCTCAACGAGGACGTGCGCAGCGCCGTGCTGGCGCGGCGCGAGCAGGGTTGGGAGCTGGCGGTACGGGTGACCTGGGAGGGCGGTGACGCGAAGCGCCTGGTCAAGGAGGCCTTGGAGGGCGGCTACACCCACATCATTGCCGGCGGCGGCGATGGCACCTTGCGCGACGTGGCCGAGGCCATGGCGCAGGCCAAGGGTGAGGCCAGCCTGGTGCTGATGCCTCTGGGGACCGCCAACGATTTCGCCAAGGCTGCCGGCGTGCCATTGGAGCCCGCCCGGGCCCTGGCGTTGCTGGATGTGCCGCCCCGTGCGATCGACCTCGGCCAGGTCGGCGGGCAAATCTTCCTGAATATGGCCACCGGCGGCTTCGGCAGCCAGGTCACCGCCAATACTTCCGAAGACCTGAAGAAAGTCCTGGGTGGCGCCGCCTACCTGTTCACCGGCCTGACGCGCTTCAGCGAGTTGAAGGCCGCCTATGCCGAGCTGGACGGGCCGGATTTCCACTGGAAGGGCGAGCTGCTCGCCCTGGGCATCGGCAACGGTCGCCAGGCGGGCGGTGGGCATGTGCTGTGCCCTGGCGCATTGGCCGACGATGGCTTGCTCGACATCAGTATCCTGCCGGCGCCCCAGGAAGTGGTGGGCACCTTGCGCGAGCTGATGGGTAACGGTTGGGAGCTGGACGCGATGTTCGTGCGGGCACGCCTGCCGTGGGTCAACATCAAGGTCGCGCAGGGCTTGTACATCAACCTCGATGGCGAGCCGCTGGAAGGTGACGACCTGCACTTCGAGGCCTTGCCCAAGGCCCTGCGCGTGCATCTGCCGGTGGGTTCGCCCCTAGTCGTCCAGGCTGATGATCTGCTCGCGCACGGCAAATAACACCAGGCCCGCCACATCGAATATCTGCAGGCGCTTCATGATTTGTGAGCGGTGGGCTTCGACGGTCTTGATGCTCAGGCCCAGGCCGTGGGCGATCTCGCGGGTGGATTTGCCGCGCACGATCAGGCGCAGGATTTCCAGTTGGCGGGCCGTGAGGTTATGGCTGTGGCGTGCGGGCGTGGCGGGTTCCTGGCTGCGCACCAGCGCCTGGTTGATCACGGTATGGGCGATCGCCGGGCTCAGGTAGCGCTCGTTGTTGCGCAAGGCCAGCAATGCGTGTTCCAGCTCGTTGGCAGTGGTGTCCTTGAGCAGGTAGCCGTGGGCGCCTGCCTCCAGCGCGCACATGATCAGCTCCGGGTCGGTGTGCATCGACAGGATCAGCACCTTGCTCCTGGGGTGCGCACGCTTGAGTTGCTGTAGCGCGTCGAGGCCGCTGGTGTGCTTCATGGACAGGTCCAACAGCACGATATCCGGCAGCAAGGTATTGAACTGCTCCAGCAACTGCGCGCCATCGCTGGCTTCGCCGGTCACTGTGTAGCCGGGAATATCCTGGATCAGCGCACGTACGCCGGCCCTGATCAGTGCATGGTCATCCACCAGGAGTAATGTGCAGGTCACTCGATAACCTTAGGGGCGCTGGCCCGTTCGAGAGTGCGGGGCGCCCAGGGGAAAAGCGCGTCGATCCGTGTGCCGTTGCCTGGTTGGCTGCTGACGGACAATGAACCGCCAAGCTGGTCAATGCGCTCGGACATGCCAGCCATGCCCCGTTGACCTTCCAGGCCGGGGTTGATGGCGGGCGAAAAGCCCTGGCCGTCATCACAGATGGTCAACGACAGGCCCTCGGGCAGGCGTTGCAGGCGCACCAGCAGATTGCGCGCCTGGGCGTGGCGCAGCATGTTGGTCACGGCTTCCTGGGTAATGCGAAAGGCCGCCACGGCCATTTCTTCAGGGATGCCGGTCAGTCGTTGCTGGCATTCGAGGCTCCAGTGCACCGGGGTGTTTTCCAGGGTCTTGAGCAGGTGCGCGCGCAGGCTGGCTTCCAGGCCCAGGCTGGCGAGCTGCCGGGGGTTGAGGATGGCGGATACATCGCGCACCTTGGCCAGGGTCTCGTTCAAGGTGTTGCACAGCACAGTGCACTGGCTTTGCAATTCATCCGGCAGGCGGCGCTTGAGCCATTCGCTTTGCAGCTTGGCGGCGGTCAGCAACTGACCGATATCGTCATGCAGTTCACGGCTGAGGCGATGACGTTCGTTTTCCTGCACTTGCAACAGGCGATCGGCCAACTCCTGGGGCTGGAACTTGATGGATTTACGCGAGCGCCACTGTTGCAGGCCAACCACCACCAAGATGGCCAGGTTGAGCAGCAGCACCAGCAGCGGCAGCGGCGCGGAGCGGCTGTAGGCCCACAGGCTCAGCAGCAGCGAGCCGAGGCACAGGGCGAGGATCAAACGGCGTGCGTTGCTGCGGGACGCGGACCTTGCGATGAATGTCTTGAGGCTGGCATGCATAGCGGATGGAGCCAATGAAGGTTCGCTGCGGGAAGACCGGTCGCGGCTGACCGGGCTCTGTTTGGAATACGTTCTTGAATCGTTCTCAAGCAGGCTGAAGTTGAGTCACTTCAAGCGGGGGCATAGTACCACCACTCTTACCGTTGGTCGCCAGGTGCCGTGCCTGGCGGCCTATTTAAACGCGCAAGAACGCGGGGAATGATAATCCCTGCGTTAATGAAGTGAGGTTGTATTATTTCAAAGGGTTTGTATCGTTAATAGCTAATTGATGTTAAATCGCCATTTTGCTCCAGCGAGTTAGTTGGCGCTGTCGTTTTTAGATAACCCCGTGCTTGAATGCGACCTGAGAGCGCCTCAAGACAAATGATGCATACGTTGTTGCGGATTGTAACTGAAACCCTTTTGCGGAATTTGCAGGGTGACGGTGTCAATCAACTTGGTCTGTTCTTCTTTATCCAGGGTCAGTTGGCCTGTTTTTGCATCGATCAATTCCAACTGCCAGGCCAGCAATGTCAGGCAGTCATGCAGGGCCCCCAGGGCTTGATCATGTAACTGCAACGGGTTTTCGGCGTTGGCGATCACGTCCTGGATATGCCGCGAGAACTCGCTGATCGCTTGCAGGGCCAGGCAATCGGCCTTTTCGGCGAGCTTGATCAGGCTGATTTTCATGCAGTCGATGGCGTCACTGTCGTTGCGAATCAGATGCAGATGGCTCAGGCATTCTTCCGACTTGGCCAGCAGCTTTTCAGCCTCGCGCAGGAACTCAGGAAGTGCAAGTTGCCACTCGTTACCGTCGTTCATCATGCAAGTCTCCACAACATAAGGTCGGGTGATGAGAGGTCGCACCGGGTGAATGGCGTAAAACTACCGCTGAAAGATAACGGGAATCTGTAGGTCGCTTCTGAGTTTTCAGTAGGACGTTTATTTGAATGACGGCGACGGCTGCGCGTGGCCCTCGTGAGTGGGCTCGATTGCACACCTTCAGTTGCCGCGACGTGAGCGTCTGGAAAACCCATAAGACGAGGGCTGTGGATGGCAAACAAAAGCCTGACTCCATTCATGCAATGAGAATGGCGTCACATTAATGGCTATTAGATATTGCGAATATCAGGTTGGGCCTGATTGTGTATAGGGGAATCCCTTACATGGCGGAACCTTGCGTCGATTTGAGTGTCGCGCAATGTCGTTGCACCGCCATATGAACAGCCTCAGCAGTAAAGCATGATGTCAGTGTGACATCAATGAATTTACGTGGCATTTTACCGGGGTCAAGGTCCGGCATTTGCCGCCGATAACAAGCTAACTGCACAAACACTTCGCGCATTACTTTCCAGCGCACACCAGGAGCTCTTAATGGCCGGCATTCTCGACACGGTAGACCAACGCACGCAACTGGTGGGTGAGAATCGCCTGGAGATCCTCATGTTCCGCCTGGCCGGGCGGCAGCTGTTCGCCATCAACGTGTTCAAGGTGCAGGAAGTCCTGCAACTGCCCAAGCTGACCCTGATGCCCCAGCGCCACCCCTTCGTGTGCGGCGTGGTCAACCTGCGGGGCCAGACCCTGCCGGTGATCGACTTGTCCCAGGCCATCGGCATGCGTCCGCTGGTGCCGGGCCCCAACAGCACCATTATCGTCACCGAGTACAACCGCTCGGTGCAGGCGTTCCTGGTGGGTGGCGTGGACCGCATCGTCAACATGAACTGGGAAGCCATCCTGCCGCCGCCGACCAGCGCCGGGCGCCAGCATTACCTCACCGCCATCAGCAAGGTCGACGACCAGTTGGTGGAGATCATCGACGTGGAAAAAGTCCTCGCCGAGATCGTGCCGTACAACGCCAAGGTCTCCCGCGAAAAACTCGACGACCCGGTGCTGGAGCGCGCCCGTGGCCGCGAAGTGCTGCTGGTGGACGACTCCAACGTGGCCCTGTCGCAATTGCGCGACACCCTCGGCCAACTGGGCGTGAAGATGCACATCGCCAGCGACGGTCTCAAGGCGCTGAACATGCTCAAGGCCTGGGCCGACGCCGGCCATGTCATGACCGACAAGCTGCTGATGATCTTCACCGACGCCGAAATGCCCGAGATGGACGGCTACCGCCTCACCACCGAAATCCGCAACGACCCACGCCTGCGCAAGCTCTACGTGGTACTGCACACCTCGCTGTCGGGCAGCTTCAACGACTCGATGGTGAAGAAGGTCGGCTGCGACAACTTCCTGTCCAAGTTCCAGCCGGACAAGCTGGTGGATGTGGTGCGTCAGCGCCTGATGCTGGACGAAGCGTCCGCTTGACCTTAGGGTGACGGCTTTGCCCCTCAGGAATGTTGGCCCATGCTTCGTCTCAGCGCGTTGTACCGTTACCCCTTGAAGTCCGGCAAGGCCGAAACCCTGCAACAGGTCGGCCTGGATAAACTGGGGTTGGACGGCGATCGACGCTGGATGCTGGTGGATGAGGCCAGCGGGCGTTTCCTCACCCAGCGCGCCGTGGCGAAGATGAGCCAACTGTCGGCGCTGTGGAACAGCAGCGGCGGCCTGACCCTGAGTTCGCCTGGCTACGCGCCGCTGGACGTGGCGCTGCCCGGCAGTGCGGCCGAGCTACGTGGCGTGACCATCTGGCGCGACACCTTGCGTGTGCCGGACGCCGGCGACGAAGCCGCCGCCTGGGTCAGCGCCTTTATCGGCAAGCCGACGCGGCTGGTGCAGATCCCCCTTGAACGGGCGCGTACCACCCAGGCAGGTTACGGCCGCGATGATGACCAGGTCGCGTTCGCCGACGGTTATCCGTTGCTGGTGATCGGGCAAGCGTCCCTCGACGATCTCTCGCAAAAAGTCGGCCGTCCCATGGACATGCTGCGCTTTCGCCCCAACCTGGTGATCGAAGGCAGCGACGCCTTCGCCGAAGACGGCTGGAAGCGCCTGCGCATCGGGGATGTGGAGTTCCGTGCAGTCAAGCCCTGCTCACGCTGCATTCTCACCACCATCGATCCGCACACCGGCGAGCGCAGTTCCGACCGTGAGCCTTTTGTGACGCTGGAGGCCTACCGCAAGACCGAGGACGGCGCGATTTTTGGCCAGAACCTGGTCAACGATGGCGTGGGCCGCCTGGAAGTGGGCATGCCGGTGATCATCCTCGAATAAGCCATGGGCCCATAAAAAATGCCCGTCTCCTGGGAGACGGGCATTTTTTTTGCGGCGCAGCGATCAGCCGCGGTATTCGCACAGGTAAGCGGTGTCCACCGCGACCTTCAGCTGGAACTTGCTGTTGGCCGGTACGTTGAACTGGCTGCCGGCGGCGAAGGTTTCCCAGTCGTTGGCGTCGGGCAGCTTGACGCTCAGGGCGCCGGACACCACGTGCATGATTTCACGCTGGGCGGTGCCGAATTCGTATTCACCCGGGGCCATCACGCCGATGGTCGCCGGACCTTCTGCGGTGCCGAAAGCGATCGACTTGACGGTGCCGTCGAAGTACTCGTTGACTTTGAACATGGGCGAATCCTCGGAAAAAGTTGATGCTTTACGCTCATCCTGTAGGCGCGAGCTTGCTCGCGAAAAACCTGAGAGCGCCGCTGGGTGCCAGGTTTACCGCGTTATCGTTAACGACCTTCGCGAGCAAGCTCGCTCCTACAGTTGAGCAGCAAGGAAAAGGGGGAGTCAGTATGCCCAAGGCTTCGGGCGCTGCCTAGACCGGCAAAATCAGCGGCAGCAGGCGCGCGGTGTTGCGTGCATCTTCCAGCGCTCGATGTTGCTGGCCCTGGAACTGCATCCCCGCCAATTGCAGGGCGCCATTGAGCCCCAGGGGCTTGTCCAGGCGCCGGGCCTTGGCGAAGCGTTGCTTGAGGTTGACATGGGGCGTGGGGGCCATGGCGCTGGCCAGGCCATGGCGCTGCCATTCGAGCTCCAGCTGCACGCGGTCGTAGTCACCCCAACTGGCCCAGCCTTCCAGGCGCGCCTGATGCTGGCCCAGCCAGCGCTCGAACAGCGGCCACACCTCGGTGAACGGTGCAGCGCCGTCGATGTTTGCCTGGGTGATATGGGTCAGCTGGCGACAAAAGGGCGTGAGCAATGGGCGGCGCAGCGGCCGCACAAAGCGCTGGAAGTGGTCCAGCTCGCGGCCCTGGCGGTTCACCAGGCTCGCGCCGATCTCGATGACTTCCATCTCCGTCACGGGCCAGCCGCCTTCATCCGTTGTGGCTTCAAGGTCAATAATCAGCCAATGAGGCATCGCGCAGGTTCCCGTACTCGTCCTTTCCCGTTGGGGATAGAGCGTAGACCGGCCTTGTAGTTCCGACTAGGGGGTTATTCGATCTCCAGCAGAACCTGGCGATTGCGTACCTGATCGCCCGCCATCACCTGCACGGCCTTGACCACGCCGTCCCTGTCGGCCTTGAGTGGATGCTCCATTTTCATGGCTTCGAGCACCAGCAGCAGTTGGCCTTTAGTCACCTGTTCACCGGTGCTGACGCGGACGTCGACGATGGCACCGTCCATCGGTGCCTTGACCGTGCCGCTGCCGGCGTCGGCCTGGCGCCCGGCAACCTGCTGGGTGCGGTTGGTGACGGTAAGGCCAGGCAGCCACAGCCGGGAGCCCTCAAGGTGATAGGCGATACGCCGGCGAACGCCGTTGAGCACCACGGTGGCGTGACGGCCATCGGTGCTGAGTAGCAGGGGGGCGGCGGTGACAGTATGGATTTCGCCGTCGACCTCCAGGCGAAAGGTGCAGGGAACACGGGCGTTGTTGCGCCATCCCGCGAGGCCGTGGGGATGCTGGTCGGCGCTGTGTTGGTAAAACAGCGCGGCGGCCAGGGCGAGTTGATCACTTGTCGCGGCCGGGCGCGGTATTTCGCCGAAGTGCTCGGCGATAAAGCCGGTGTTGAAATCACCGTCGATAAAGCCTGGGTGCTTGAGCAATTCAGCCAACAAGCGCTGATTGGTCGTCACCCCCAGCAACAACGTGTCTTCCACCGCCCGCAGCAGTTTGCGCCGGGCTTCTTCGCGGGTGGCGCCATGGGCGATGAGCTTGCCGAGCATCGGGTCATAGAACGGGCTGATGGTTTCGCCTTCGTACAGCCCATGGTCAACCCGTACGCCCACGGCCGGTTCCCAGCGCAGCACCTCACCGGTTTGCGGTAGGAAGCCCTGGGCCGGGTCTTCGGCATAGAGGCGCACTTCCATGGCGTGGCCGCTCAGGCTCACCTGCGCCTGCTCGAGCGGCAGCGGCTGGCCGGCGGCGACCTGCAGTTGCCAGGCCACCAGGTCGAGGCCGGTGATCAGCTCGGTGACCGGGTGCTCCACTTGCAGGCGGGTGTTCATTTCCAGGAAGTAGAACCGGCCGTTGCGGTCGAGCAGGAATTCCACGGTACCGGCGCCGAGGTAATTCACTGCGCGCCCGGCCTTGAGCGCGGCTTCGCCCATGGCCTGGCGCAGTTCGGGCGTCATCACCGGGCAGGGCGCTTCCTCGATGACTTTTTGATGGCGGCGCTGGATCGAGCAGTCCCGTTCGCCGAGGTAAATCAGGTTGCCGTGGCGGTCGCCGAACAGTTGGATCTCGACGTGGCGCGGCTCGATCAGCGCCTGTTCGAGGATCAGTTCGTCACTGCCGAACGCATGCCTGGCCTCCGAGCGGGCGCTGTGCAGGTTGTCCAGCAGCGCCTCCGGCTGGTGGACCAGACGCATGCCACGGCCACCGCCGCCGGCGCTGGCCTTGATCATCAGCGGGTAGCCGATGCGCTCGGCTTCACGTTGCAGGCAGGTGTCATCCTGGGCGCTGCCCTGGTAGCCGGCGATGCAAGGCACGCCGGCCTCGAGCATGGCGAGCTTGGACCGGCGCTTGCTGCCCATCAGTTCGATGGCCTCGGCGCTGGGGCCGATGAATGTCAGGCCGGCGTCCTGGCAGGCGCGGGCGAAGCCGGAGTTTTCCGAGAGGAAGCCGTAGCCGGGGTGGATGGCATCGGCGCCGGTTTTTTCCGCGGCCTCGAGGATGGCCTGGATATTGAGGTAGGACTGTTGTACCGCAGCGGGGCCGATGCACACGGCTTCGTCGGCCATCTGCACGTGCAGGGCCTCGGCGTCGGCGTCGCTGTAGACGGCGACGGTGCGGTAGCCCAAGGCCTGGGCCGTGCGCTGGATGCGGCAGGCGATTTCGCCGCGGTTGGCGATGAGGATTTTTGTGAACTGCGGCATTTTTTGCTCCGTGTGCATATCCGTTATTTAGGTAACGGCCACTTATGGTTCCGCCCTTACGGCGGCTCACTTTTGGAAAGACCCAAAAGTAAGCAAAAGGTCTTCGCCCCAACACTCGGCACCTCGCCTAGGCTCGGTGTGCCCTCACTCCGGCTTTGGAGCGTGGGCCGCCGCAATGGGCCATCCTTGGCCCAGTGCGGCTAACCCGGCGTCCTGCCGGGTTACCCACGCTCCAAAGCCTGCGTTCGGCCAGCGTGTTTGACGGGGCGATCCCAGATCAAAAACAAAGCGAGGCGGCCTTAAAGCCGACCTGATCTTTGAAGCGTACGCGGTGTGGCTTCTACTTCCTTAACCGCTGACGAAGTCAGCAATCTTTTGATCTGCTCTGGCTCTTGATCTGCTTTTGATTTTGATCTTAGGCGCCCCGTTAACCACGCTGGCCGAACGCAGGCTTGAATCCGTGGGTAACCCGGCAGGACGCCGGGTTAGCCGTCCTGGGCCAGGGATGGCCCATGACGGCGGCCCACGGATTCAAGCCTGCGTTCGGGCATACCGAGCCTAGGCGAGGTACCGAGTGGTGGGGCAAGAGCCCTTTGGTTACTTTGGGGCTTTTCCAAAGTGACCCGCCGTAAGGGCGGAACCAATAGCCGCCGTTACCGCAGCAACGGATATGTACTCGCTCAAAGCCAACGACATGGTCGGCCCGAAGGCCGCCACAGCAGCAAGCGCCCTCGCCACAGACCACAGAAAATTGTGTAGATACCCATGCTCAGCGGACGTCACTTGCACCACCGAGGCTTTCTCTTCTGCACAAACGCCTGCGTCCCCTCGATCCCTTCTGCACTGGTCACTGCTTCGGCAAACCACTGCGCTGCCTGGTCCAGCAGCGGCCCCAGGGGCTGCTCCACGCTGGCCAGCAGCAGCGCCTTGGTGCGCGCATTGGCGCCTGGGGCGCAGCGCAGCACCTGCCCCAGCACCTCATCCAGACGTTCGGCCAACGCCTGCGGATCGGTCTCGGTGAAGTGCACCAGCCCCAGCCGTTGAGCTTCCAACCCATCGAACCGCGCCGCCGTCAGCGCCAGTCGCCGCGCCTGGGTCAGGCCGATACGCTTGACCACAAACGGCGCAATCTGTGCCGGCAGCAACCCCAGGCTGGTCTCCGGCAAACCGAACTGCGCCTGGTGATCGGCAATCGCGATGTCACTCACGCAGGCCAGGCCAAACCCGCCGCCCAGCACCGCGCCTTGCAGTACCACGATGACCACTGGCGACACGGCTTCCACCGCTTGCAGCAACGTGCCGAAGGCCCGGTTCAACGCCTGCAATTGATCGCCTGTGCTGATCAGGTCCTTCACATCGGCACCGGCGCAAAAATGCCCGCCTGCGCCGCTGATCACCACGGCGCGCACCTGGCTGTCCAACCCGGCCAGCACCGCGCGCAGTTCGTTGACCATTTCCAGGCTCATGGCATTGCGGCATTCGGGCCGGTTGAGGGTGATGTGCAACACGCCGTTGTGGGGTTCGAGCAGCAGGGTATTCATGGCTTTTTCCCCGGTAAAGTGCCCATCAACTTGCAGATGATGCCCAGCATGATTTCATCGGCGCCGCCGCCAATCGACACCAGGCGCACATCGCGATAGGCGCGGGCCACCGGGTTGTCCCACATGAAGCCCATGCCGCCCCAGTATTGCAGGCAACTGTCGCTGACTTCGCGGCCGAGGCGCCCGGCCTTGAGCTTGGCCATGGAGGCCAGGCGGGTCACGTCCTGGCCCTTGATGTACTGTTCGGTGGCCTGGTAGACCAGTGCGCGCAGGCATTCGATTTCGGTGGCCAGTTCGGCCAGGCGAAAGTGAATCACCTGGTTGTCGATCAGCGCCTTGCCGAAGGTCTGGCGCTCCTTGCAGTACTCGACGGTACTGTCGATGCAGTACTCCAGGCCCTTGATCATATTGGCCGCGCCAAACAGGCGTTCTTCCTGGAACTGCAGCATCTGCATCATGAACCCCGCGCCTTCGTGGCCGATGCGATTGCGCTGGGGCACGCGCACGCCGTCGAAGAACACCTGGGCGGTCTCGGAGCTGTGCATGCCGAGTTTTTCCAGGGGCGGGCTGACGCTGATCCCTGGGGTGTTCATCGGCACCATGATCAGCGACTTGTTGATATGCGGCTTGTCGTCGGAGGTGTTGGCCAACAGGCAGATAAAGTCGGCGCTGGGCGAGTTGGTGATCCACATTTTGCTGCCGTTGATCACATAGTCGCTGCCGTCCTTGCGCGCATGGGTTTTCAACCCGGCCACGTCGGAACCGGCGCCGGTTTCCGAGACGCCGATGCAACCGACCTGCTCGCCGCTGATGGCCGGGCGCAGGAATTCGTCGCGCAATTCATCGGAACCGAAGCGGGCGAGGGCGGGGGTGCACATATCGGTCTGCACGCCGATGGACATGGGGATGCCGCCGCAGCGGATGGTGCCGAACTCTTCGGCGGCGACGATCGAGTAGCTGTAGTCCAGGCCCATGCCGCCGAATTGTTCCGGTTTGGAAATGCCCAGCAAGCCGAGGTCGCCGGCCTTGCGGAAGATGTCGTGGATGGGGAAGCGCCCGGCCTTTTCCCATGCGTCCACATGGGGGTTGATCTCGCGGTCGACGAAGGCACGGACGGTGCGGCGCAATTCCTGGTGTTCCTGGGTGAAGATCATTGTTCTTGTTCTCCGGTTAGAAGCGCGCGATGCCGAAGCTGTTGGGCTGCAACTCGCGGACGTCGGCCTCGTGACAGATATCCAGCAGAAAGCCGAGTAAGGTACGGGTATCCCGTGGGTCTATCAGCCCGTCATCCCACAGGTTCGCGCTGCCATAGAGTGCGGTGGACTGGCTGTCGAGTTTTTGCGCGGTGACCTGTTCGAGCATGTCCAGCACCTTGGGATCCGGCACCAGGCCGTCTTTCAACTGCTTGGCCTCGGTGACGATCCGCAGCACCTTGCCCGCCTGGGCTCCGCCCATCACCGCCGTGCGGCTGTTGGGCCAGGCGAAGATAAAACGCGGGTCCAGGCCGCGACCGCACATTGCATAGTTGCCGGCGCCGTAGGAGCCACCGACCACCACCGTGAGTTTAGGCACCCGTGCGTTGGCCACCGCCTGGATCATCTTCGCGCCATGCTTGATCACCCCTTGCTGCTCCGCTTCGGTACCCACCATGAAGCCGGTGGTGTTGTGCAGGAACAGCAGCGGTGTGCGGCTCTGGTCACACAGCTGGATAAACTGCGCCGCCTTGCTCGCGCCCTTGGGCGTGATCGGGCCGTTGTTGCCGATCACGCCGACCGCGCGGCCCTGGATGTGCAGATGGCCGCAGACGGTATGGGCGTCGAGCGCTGCCTTGAACTCGAGGAACTGCGAGCCGTCGGCCAGGCGCGCGAGGATTTCGCGCACGTCGTAGGGCTTTTTCGGGTCAGCGGGGATCAGCCCCAGCAGGTCGTCGATGGGGTACAGCGGCTCGGCGTAAGTGCGTTTGGGCGTCAACGGCAGGCGCTCATCCCAAGGCAACAGGCTGACGATTTCACGCACGATACGCACGCCATCGGCGTCGTTTTCCGCCAGGTATTCGGCGGTGCCGGCGATCTGTGCATGCATTTCGGCGCCGCCCAATTCTTCATCGGTGGCGACTTCACCGGTCGCCGCCTTGAGCAGCGGCGGGCCGGCTAGGAACAGCTTGGCCTTGCCGCGCACCACCACCACGTAATCCGACAGCCCTGGCTGGTACGCGCCCCCCGCCGTGGCCGAGCCGTGCACCACGGTGATCTGCGGCAAGCCCATGGCGGACATGCGCGCCTGGTTGGCAAAGCTGCGCGCGCCTTCGACGAAAATCTGCGCGGCGTAGTTGAGGTTGGCGCCACCGCTTTCGGCGAGGGTCACCACCGGCAGTTTGTTGTCCATGGCGATCTGTTGCAGGCGCAGGGATTTTTTCAGGCCGGAGGGCGAAACGGTGCCGCCCTTGATCGCGCTGTTATTGGCCACCACCAGCATGCGTACGCCGCTGACGTAGCCGATACCGGCGATCAACCCACCGCCGGCGGCGCTGCCGTCCTTGTCATCATGCAGCTTGTAGCCGGCCAGGCTCGCCAGTTCCAGGAACGGCGCGCCCGGGTCCAGCAGTAGGTTGAGGCGCTCGCGGGGCAGCAGTTGGCCGCGTTTTTCGAACTTGGGCCTGGCTTCCTCGGCCTTGCCCAGCAGGGTCTGTTCCAACTGGCGCAGGTGTTGGATGCCTTCCAGCATGGCGGCGCGGTTCTGGGCGAACTGCGGGCTATGGGGATCGATCAGGCTGTCAATCAGCGGCATGGTTTATTGCTCCGCCTTGTGTCGCGGCCGCTGACGATCACGGTGTGACCCTGGAACAGGCCGGCTTTGAAGATCGAGTCGAAGGCCACGGCGACGCTCCTTTATGTGAGTTGATCGGCGATGTGTTGCGGCACGGCGATGGGGATTTCCAACAGCTGCTGGGCGAAGGCCTTGCCCTGGGGGTCGATGCGCAGGCTGGCGATGCCGCCGCCGCCCAGGGCGTTTTCCAGCAGGAAATTGAGGCTGTGGCTGCCGGGCAAATACCAGCGTTCAACGCGGCCGTGCACGGGGTCGAGCACATGGCCCATCCAGTCGACGAGCACCTCTGGCGTCAGCGCTTCGGCAATCCACGGCAGGTACTCGGGGGCGCGGGCGATGACCCCGATATTGCTGTGGTTGCCCTTGTCGCCGGAGCGCGCCACGGCGAGTTTCACCAGCGCCACGCTGGCGTCGGCGCGGCCTTGGGGCTGGGGCGGATCCATCGGCGCGGCAGGCAGGATCGGCGCGTCGACGATGGGCAGCGTGCAGACGTGGCGTTGACCCTGGAAGTCGACTACCACCTCGCAGGCGGCCTTATCGATCAGGAACGAGAACAAGCGGATCAGCGGGTACACCGTCGGCCGCCCGCCGACAATCCCGGTCAGCCCCGGCGCCATGCCCGTGGCCGCCTGGGCGATCTCGCGGGCGAACAGCACCAGCGCCGGCTTGCTCGGGTGGCGCACCGCCAGCTTGACCACCACCTCGCGGCAGTCGTGGCGCAGGGCGCGGGGGCCATACGTCGCTTCGCTGCCCAGCAGTTCGATATTCACGTCGGTGTAGGGCGCCCAGCCGCGCTGGCTGAACAGTTCCGAGGTCTTGTTGATGATCGCCTGGCTGACCCGCTCGGCCTTGGCCACCGCGTCTATCCCGGCGATCAGGCAACTGGCGGTGCAGCGAAAGCCCTCCGGGTAAGTGGCGCTGACCTTGTACTGATGCGTTGGCGGCAACCCCTTGGCGCCGTGCAGGCGTACGCAGTTTTTGCCTTGCTGCTGCAGCTTCACCTGGCTGAAATCGCAGATCACATCGGGCAGCAGATACGCGTGTGGGTCGCCGATTTCATACAGCAGCTGTTCGGCCACGCTCAGTTCGCTGATCAGGCCACCGCTGCCCTCGACTTTACTGACCGTGAACTGGCCGTCAGCGCTAACCTCGACGATGGGGAAGCCGATGTGCTCGTAGTCGGGCACGTCACGCCAGTCGGTGAAGTTGCCACCGGTACACTGTGCGCCGCATTCGATGATATGCCCGGCCAACGCGGCCTGGGCCAGGCGGTCGTAGTCCTGCCATGACCAACCGAATTCATGCACCAGCGCCGCGCTGACCACCGCGCTGTCGACCACCCGGCCGGTGATGACGATGTCCGCGCCCAGTTGCAGCGCCTGGGCAATGCCCGGTGCGCCGAGGTAGGCATTGGCCGATACGCACAGGGGCGGCAGCGGTACGCCGTTGAACATGTCGGTGATGCCGTGCAGGTGCTTGAGCCGGGGGTGCAGGTCATCGCCCAGCAGCACGGCGATTTTCAACGGCACCTGGGCTTTATCGCAGGCAGCTTGCAGGACGGCGGCGCAGGCCTGGGGGTGGATGCCGCCGGCATTGCTGATCACGCGGATGCCCTGGCGCTGGATCTCGGCCAGCAGCGGTGTGAGCACCTCGACGAAATCCGTGGCGTAGCCGGCCTGGGGATCTTTCATCCGTGCACCGGCGAGGATCGACATCGTGACTTCCGCCAGGTAGTCGAACACCAGGTAGTCCAGCTTGCCGCCGTGCACCAACTGCGCGGCCGCGCTGCAGGTGTCACCCCAGAAGGCGCTGGCGCAGCCGATACGAACCGTCTTGCTCATGAGAAATCCTTCCTCGAATGGCTGGCAACGAGACTACCAAGCAAGCGCTTGGTTTGTAAACTCCGGTCACAAGTTTTGGCCAAGCGCTTGCTTGGGTGACTGGCACGGCCTAAATTGCCGGCCAAGACGTCAGTAGAAGTAGAGGAGAGCAGCATGGATGAGCACAAAGCCCTGCGGGTGATGCGCACCATGGTCGACGGCGGCCAATTGACCGACCCCGACAGTGCCCGGGGCAAGTTGCTGCAAACCGCGGCGCACCTGTTTCGCAACAAGGGCTTTGAACGCACCACCGTGCGCGACCTCGCCAGTGCCGTGGGCATCCAGTCCGGCAGCATCTTTCATCACTTCAAGAGCAAGGACGAGATCCTGCGCGCGGTGATGGAGGAAACCATCCACTACAACACGGCCTTGATGCGTGCCTCGCTCGAGGAAGCGAGCACCGTACGCGAACGTGTGCTGGCGCTGATTCGCTGCGAATTGCAGTCGATCATGGGCGGCAGCGGCGAGGCCATGGCGGTGCTGGTGTATGAATGGCGTTCGCTGTCGACCGACGCCCAGGCCCAGGTGCTGGCGTTGCGCGATGTGTACGAAGACATCTGGCTGCAGGTGCTGGGCGAGGCCAAGGCGGCGGGTTACATCAAGGGCGATGTGTTTATTGCGCGACGCTTCCTCACCGGAGCCTTGTCCTGGACCACCACCTGGTTTCGCGCCGAGGGCAACCTGACCCTGGAGCAATTGGCCGAAGAAGCCTTGTTGATGGTTTTGAAGGCCGAGTGAGGCGCAAGCTATTAATTTGCCGGTGGAAAGTTGTCTAGCTGGGCAAAAACGCCTAGCTTATCGACATCGATGTATTAAACGGTGTGTGCCTTGATGTTTTCGCCATGGCGGTTGGCTGCAGGACTTACTTTATGGGCACTCGGCACCGCAGCGTGGTTGCCGGCTTCGGCTGCGCAACTGGTGCGCATCGGCGCGGCGCATTTTCCGCCCTACACCGTGCGCCCGGAGCAGGGCGCCGACACCGGTCTGTTGCCTCAATTGGTGGAGGCCTTGAACGCCTCGCAAACCGACTACCAGTTTGTGCTGGTACCCACCTCCATCCCCCGGCGTTTTCGTGATTTCGAACAAGGCCGTATCGACATGGCCATCTTCGAAAATCCCGATTGGGGCTGGCAGAAGGTTGCCCACACCAGCATCGACATGGGTCTGGAAGATGCGGAAATCTTCGTCGCCCAGCGTGAGCCTGGTCGAGGCCAGGACTATTTCGCCGACCTTGCCGGGAAACGCCTGGCGGTGTTCAGCGGCTATCACTACGCCTTTGCCAACTTCAACCCCGACCCCAAGTACTTGGCCGAGCACTTCAACGCCACCTTGACCTATTCCCATGACAGCAACCTGCTGATGGTTGCGCGCGGGCGTGCGGACATCGCCTTGGTAACCCGTTCGTACCTGAGTGACTTCATGGTGCGCAATACGGATATGGCCGGGCAGTTCCTGGTCTCGGAGCGCATCGACCAGGTCTATCACCACTACGCGTTGCTGCGGCCCAAGGCGCCGATCACGGGCGAGGCGTTTTCGGCGTTGCTCAAGCGCTTGCGCGACAGCGGCGAGATGCTGAAGATTTTCGAGCCGTACCGCATCGATGTGATGGCGGTACCCTGAGGTCACACGCGCCGTGCAAACGTATCGCTATGGTTGCCGGACACCTTGCGGCAGTGCACCAGCGCATCGCGAATCATGAAGTTCACCAACGTCGGTGAAACCCCCAGTTCCTTGGCAATGTCCTTTTGCGGCACACCGTGCAGGCGGTACATCTCGAACGCATAGCGGGTGCGCTGGGGCAACTCCGTCAGGGCGTCGGCGATGTTTTCCAGGGTGTTGAAATTGATGTGGGAGGTTTCCGGTGAAGCGCCGTGAATGACCACATTCAAGCCTTCCTCTTCCGTCCCGGAATATTTGAGTTCCAGGGCCTGCTTGCGGTAGTGATCGATCGCCAGGTTGCGCACGATCTGGAACAGATAACTCAGTTGGGCCTTGAACGATGACGTGATCGTCGGCGCCGATTGCAGGCGGAAGTAGGCGTCCTGCACTACATCTTCGGCACGGGAGCGGCACCCGGTAATACGTGCCGCAATCTTCACCAGAATCAGTCGATTGTCGACAAATGCCTGGAGAAGCGGTGAGTCGCACCTGCCTGTGGATACTTGTTCCGTCATGGAAATCACCTTGTCGCAAAAGAGGTTAGGGGAGGGCGTCCTTGCTGAGGCCTCCTACACATCGGGCAACAAATTATGCTGAATGATAATGATTGTCAAATGAGAAGGCGAACTAATCTTATGCTTTCTTGTTAGGTGTGAACCACGTCTCGCAGGTACCCGGCGACTAATTATTTGCCGGTGCCGTCCGTTCTTCTGGGTGACAGGGCCGTTAGTCAAGCGGCCAAGGATCAGCACCCGCAGGAGGACGACATGGGTTTTTATCGTGCACACAGCGTGTTTCAGTTTGGAGTCGTCGCGGGATGACTACGCCGACTCGACTGCGCCTGTTCTGCCTGTCCTATTCGGGCGCCAGCGCCATGGTTTACGCGCGTTGGCGCCGCACGTTGCCGGAGTGGTTGCAGG
This sequence comes from Pseudomonas sp. S3E12, assembly GCF_001702295.1. Lineage (NCBI taxonomy): Bacteria > Pseudomonadati > Pseudomonadota > Gammaproteobacteria > Pseudomonadales > Pseudomonadaceae > Pseudomonas > Pseudomonas sp. S3E12. The sequence continues at coordinate 170,274 of NZ_MBDT01000022.1, read as the reverse complement.
TGTGCCCGCTGGAATTGCCTGGACGGGGCATGCGCATGGACGAGCCCCTGCAGCGCGATATCAAGGCCTTGGCGGCGCAGCTCGCGGAGGAAATCAGTCACGACTTGAGCGGCCCTTATGCGTTGTTCGGCCATAGCCTCGGCGGCCTGCTGGCCTTTGAATTGGCCCACGCGTTAAAGGCACGGAATGTCCCTGCGCCGCTGGCGCTGTTCGCCTCCGGCACGGCCGGCCCGGCCCGCCGCGATGTCAGCGAATACGCCATCGAAAAGACCGACGCGCAACTGATCGCCCGCCTGCGCGAACTGCAAGGCACTGCCGAAGAAGCCCTGGCCAATCCCGAGTTGATGCAGTTGATGCTGCCGATCCTGCGTGCCGACTTCCTGCTGTGCGGCAGCTTCACCTACGGCGAGCGCAAGCCGCTGGACCTGCCGATCCATGTGTTCGGCGGCAAGCAGGACAGCGTGCGCGCCGACCAGTTGCTCGACTGGCAGCTCGATGCCGCCAGCGGTTTTTCCCTGGACATGTTCGACGGCCACCACTTCTTCCTTATCCAGCACGAAAGCGCCGTATTGCGCTGCGTGCGGCGCTATGCCGACGAACACCTGGCCCGCTGGCGCAATGGCGCGGCGCGGCAAATGGCCGCCGGCTGATCGCTCTCCCATTCCCGAATTTCCCGTAAGCCGATTTCAGGCAGGAACCCCATGATGGACGCCTTCGAACTTCCCCGCACCCTGGTCGAGTCCCTTCAACGTCGCGCCGCCCAGGCCCCGGACCAGGTCGCCCTGCGCTTCCTCGCCGAGTCGGCCGAGCACAACGTGGTACTCAGTTACCGTGACCTGGACCAACGCGCCCGGACCATCGCCGCCGCCCTCCAGGCCAATGCGGCACAGGGCGACCGTGCGGTGCTGCTGTTCCCCAGTGGCCCGGACTACGTCGCGGCGTTCTTCGGCTGCCTGTACGCTGGGGTGATCGCGGTGCCGGCCTACCCGCCGGAGTCCACCCGCCGTCATCACCAGGAGCGCTTGCTGTCGATTATCGGTGACGCCGAACCACGTCTGCTGCTGACCATCGCCAGCCTGGCCGAGGGCCTCGGGCAGATCGAAAACGCGCCGCCGGTGCTGAGTGTCGACACCCTCGACGCACAGATCGCCAGCGCCTGGAGCGCCCCCGACCTGCAACCCGACGACATCGCCTTCCTGCAATACACCTCCGGCTCCACCGCGTTGCCCAAGGGCGTGCAAGTCAGCCACGGCAACCTGATGGCCAACGAAGTGCTGATCCGGCGCGGCTTTGGCATCGACCTGAACCCTGACGACGTGATCGTCAGCTGGCTGCCGCTGTACCACGACATGGGCCTGATCGGCGGCCTGCTGCAACCGATTTTCAGCGGCGTACCGTGCGTGTTGATGTCGCCGGCCTATTTCCTCGGCCGGCCATTGCGCTGGCTCGAAGCGATCAGCGAATACCGCGGCACCATCAGCGGCGGGCCGGATTTCGCCTACCGCCTGTGCAGCGAGCGGGTCAGTGAGTCGGCCCTGGAACGCCTGGATTTGAGCAACTGGCGCGTGGCCTATTCCGGCTCCGAGCCCATCCGCCTCGACACCCTCGAGCGCTTCGCCGAGAAGTTCGCCGCCTGCGGGTTTACCCCGGATAACTTCTTCGCCTCCTACGGCCTGGCCGAAGCCACCCTGTTCGTCGCCGGCGGCCGGCGTGGCCATGGTATCCCGGCGCTGCGCGTCGACGAGCAGGCCCTGGCCGCCAACCGTGCCGAGCCGGGGCGGGGCAGTGCGATCATGAGTTGCGGCACCTCCCAGCCGGAACACGCGGTGCTGATCGCCGACCCGCACACACTGAGCGAGCTGGCCGACAACTGCGTCGGCGAACTCTGGGCCAGCGGCCCGAGCATCGCCCACGGCTACTGGCGCAACCCGGAGGCCAGCGCCAAGACCTTCGTGCAGCATGCCGGCCGTACCTGGCTGCGCACCGGTGACCTGGGCTTTATCCGCGAGGGCGAGGTGTACATCACCGGTCGCCTGAAAGACCTGCTGATCGTACGCGGCCATAACCTCTACCCCCAGGACATCGAGCAGACCATCGAGCGCGAAGTGGAAGTGGTGCGCAAGGGCCGGGTCGCGGCGTTTGCGGTGAATGACAACGGCCTGGAAGGCATCGGCATCGCCGCAGAAATCAGCCGCAGCGTGCAGAAGATCCTGCCGCCTGAAGCGCTGATCAAAGCCATCCGCCAAGCCGTGGCCGAGGCCTATCAAGAGGCGCCGTGCGTGGTGGTGTTGCTCAACCCCGGCGGCTTGCCCAAGACCTCCAGTGGCAAGGTGCAGCGTGCAGCGTGCGCGCTTCGGCAGGCTGACGGCAGCCTCGACTGCTACGCACAGTTCCCCGATTTGCACGCCCAGGCGAGCGCTGTTGCACTGGAATCCGAACTGCAAAGCCGGATCGCCGCGATCTGGTGCGAGCAGTTGCAGGTCGCCACGGTGGCGGCCGACGACCACTTCTTCCTGCTCGGCGGCAACTCCATCACCGCCACCCAGGTGGTCGCGCGCCTGCGGGAAACCCTCGGCCTGGAGTTGAACCTGCGCCTGCTGTTCGAGGCGCCGACGCTGTCCGGGTTCGCCGCCGGCGTGGCGCAACTGCAACAGGACGGCGGCATTGCCCAAGGTGCGATCCGCCCGTTGTCGCGCCAGGACGAACTGCCCCAATCCCTGGCCCAGAACCGCCTGTGGATCACCTGGCAACTGGACCCGCAAAGCAGCGCCTACACCATCCCCGGCGCCCTGCGGCTGCGTGGCGAGCTGGATGAAGACGCGCTGCGCTCAAGCTTCCAGCACCTGATCCAGCGCCACGAAGCCTTGCGCACCCGCTTCTATGAGCGCGATGGGCAGGGCTTCCAGCGTGTGGAGGCCAACAGTGATTTCGACCTGCAGGTCATCGATCTCAGCGACTTGCCTGTCGCCGAGCGTGAAGCCCGCGCACAACAGATCCGTGAGGACGAAGCCCGCACCCTGTTCGACCTGGAAAAAGGCCCGCTGCTGTGGGTGACCCTGGTGCGCCTGGACGAGGACGATCACCAGTTGCTGGTGACCCTGCATCACATCATCGCCGATGGCTGGTCGTTGAATATCCTCATCGACGAGTTCTCGCGGCTGTACGCCGCCGCAAGCCAGGGCCAGGCCCTGGCGTTGCCGCCACTGGCCTTGCAGTACGCCGACTACGGCAGCTGGCAGCGCCAATGGCTGGCCGACGGTGAAGGCCAGCGCCAACTGGCGTACTGGAAAGCGCGGTTGGGCGACGAGCACCCGACCCTGAGCCTGGCCACCGACCACCCGCGTGCGGCCCGGCAACGCCACAGCGCATCGCGCCATAGTGTGCGCCTGAGTGTCAGCCTCAGCGAGGCGATTCGCCAGACCGCCCAGGCCCACGAATCCACGCCGTTCATGCTGTTGCTGGCGGCGTTCCAGACCTTGCTCTACCGCTACAGCGGCCAGCGCGATATCCGCATCGGCGTGCCCAACGCCAACCGCCCGCGCCAGGAAACCCAAGGCCTGATCGGCTTCTTTATCAACACCCTGGTGCTGCGTGCCGAGTTGGACGGGCGCCAGCCTTTCACTGAGCTGCTAGCCGCCACCCGCCAGACTGCATTGGGCGCCCAGGCCCATCAGGACCTGCCCTTCGAGCAACTGCTGGAAGCCTTCCCGCAAGCCCGCGAACAGGGCCTGTTCCAGGTCATGTTCAACCACCAGCAACGCGACCTCAGCGCCTTGCGCCGCCTGCCGGGCATGCTCGCCGACGAGCTGCCCTGGCACAGCCGCGAAGCCAAGTTCGACCTGCAACTGCACAGCGAAGAAGACCGCAACGGGCGCCTGAGCCTGTCCTTCGACTACGCCGACGAACTGTTCGACAGCGCGACCATCCAGCGCCTGGCCGCGCACTTCATCCACCTGCTGCAGGCCGTGTGCGAACAACCGCAACAGGCCATCGGTGATCTCCCGCTGATGCCGCAGGACGAACAGCAAGCGTGGAACCAGGCGCCATGCGCACCGGCTCAACAATGGTTGCCCGAACTGCTCAACCAACACACCTCGGACAACACCGCGCTGGTCTGGCAGGACGGCAGCCTGACCTTCGCCCAACTGCACACCCAGGCCAACCGCCTGGCCCATTACCTGCGCGACAAAGGCGTCGGCCCGGACGTGTGCGTAGCCATTGCCGCCGAACGTTCGCCGCAGTTGCTGGTGGGCCTGCTGGCGATCATCAAGGCCGGTGGCGCCTATGTGCCGCTGGACCCGGATTACCCTGCCGAGCGCCTGGCCTACATGCTCAAGGACAGCGGCGTGCACCTGCTGTTGACCCAGACCGCATTGCTGGACCGCGTGCCGAGTGCCGAAGGCGTGTGCGTGATTGCCATGGACAGCCTGCACCTCGACAGCTGGCCGACCCAGCCGCCCGGCCTGCACCTCGATGGCGACAACCTCGCCTATGTGATCTACACCTCCGGCTCCACCGGCCAGCCCAAGGGCGTGGGCAATACCCATGCGGCCCTGGCCGAGCGCTTGCAGTGGATGCAGGCCACCTATCAACTCAATGACAGCGACGTGCTGATGCAAAAGGCACCGATCAGTTTCGACGTGTCGGTGTGGGAGTGCTTCTGGCCGTTGATCACCGGCTGCCGCCTGGTGCTGGCCGGCCCTGGCGAACATCGTGACCCGCACCGCATTGCGCAGTTGGTGCAGGCGTACGGCGTGACCACGCTGCACTTCGTGCCGCCGCTGTTGCAGCTGTTTATCGACGAACCGCTGGTGCCCGAGTGCACCAGCCTGCGTCGCCTGTTCTCTGGTGGCGAAGCCTTGCCCGCCGAGTTGCGCAATCGCGTATTGGCGCAGTTGCCGGCGGTGCAATTGCACAACCGTTATGGCCCGACCGAGACGGCGATCAACGTCACCCACTGGCAGTGCCGCGCCGAGGATGGCGAGCGCTCGCCGATTGGCCGGCCGCTGGGCAATGTGATTTGCCGCGTGCTGGACGAGCAACTCAACCCCTTGCCGGCCGGTGTGCCGGGTGAGCTGTGCATCGGTGGCATCGGCCTGGCCCGTGGCTACCTTGGGCGTGCCGGCTTGACCGCTGAGCGCTTTGTCGCCGACCCGCTGGGCGAGGCGGGCGCACGCCTGTATCGCAGCGGTGACCGTGCACGCTGGAGTGCGGATGGCGTGCTCGAATACCTCGGCCGTCTCGACCAGCAGGTCAAGCTGCGCGGCTTCCGGGTGGAACCGGAAGAAATCGAAGCACGCCTGCTGGCCCTGGACGGTGTCGCCCAGGCCGTGGTGCAGGTGCGCGATGCGCAGTTGATCGGTTACTACACCGCCCATGCCGCCCTGGACGAACAGGACGTCAAAGCCGCCCTGGCCGCCGAGCTGCCGGAGTACATGGTGCCCGCGCAACTGATGCGCCTGGACGCGATGCCCCTGAGCCCCAGCGGCAAGCTCGACCGTCGCGCATTGCCGGCGCCGGTGTGGCAAACCCGCGAACACATCGAGCCCGAAACACCGTTGCAGCAGCAGATTGCAGCGATCTGGCGCGAAGTACTCGGCTTGGCAACAATCGGCCTGCGCGATGACTTTTTCGCCCTCGGCGGCCACTCGCTGCTGGCCACGCAAATCATCTCCCGCACCCGCCAGGCCTGCGACGTCGAGTTGCCGTTGCGCACCTTGTTCGAGGCCAGCGAGCTGGGGGCTTTTGCCGAGCAAGTCGGCCTGATCCAGGCCAGCGGCCAACGCAACCAGCAAACCGCAATCGCCACCGTCGACCGCAGCCTGCCGGTGCCGTTGTCGTATTCCCAGCAGCGCATGTGGTTCCTCTGGCAGATGGAACCGGACAGCCCGGCCTACAACGTCGGTGGCATGGCACGCCTGCGTGGCGTGCTGGATGTGGGGCGTTTCGAGGCGGCGTTGCAGGCCTTGGTCATGCGCCACGAAACCCTGCGCACTACATTCCCGAGCGTCGACGGCGTGGCCTATCAAAAGGTCTCGGCGCAGACCGGCCTGCGCATGGACTGGCAGGATATGTCGGCGTTGAACGAAGGCGAGCGCGAGCAGCGTTTGCAGCGACTGGCCGACCACGAGGCCCACACTCCGTTCAACCTGGAAACCGGGCCGCTGCTGCGCGCGTGCCTGGTCAAGGCCGGTGAGCGGGAGCACTACCTGGTGCTGACCCTGCACCATATCGTCACCGAAGGCTGGGCCATGGACATCTTTGCCCGTGAACTCAGCGCGCTGTACGAAGCCTTTATCGATGAGCGCCTGTCGCCGCTGGCACCGTTGCCGGTGCAGTACCTGGACTACAGCGTGTGGCAACGCCAGTGGCTGGAGTCCGGCGAACGCCAACGCCAATTGGACTACTGGACCGCGCAACTGGGCAACGAACACCCACTGCTCGAATTGCCCGGCGACCGCCCACGGCCACCGGTGCAAAGTCACCGGGGCGAGCTGTACCGCTTCGACCTCAGCGACGATCTGGCCGCCCGTGTGCGTGCCTTCAACGCCGAACGTGGCCTGACCCTGTTCATGACCATGACCGCCACCCTGGCCGTGTTGCTCTACCGCTACAGCGGCCAGACCGACCTGCGTATCGGCGCGCCGGTGGCCAACCGCATTCGCCCGGAAAGCGAAGGGCTGATCGGCGCGTTCCTCAACACCCAGGTGCTGCGTTGCCAGCTCACGGGGCAGATGAGTGTTGCCGAGCTGTTCGAGCAGGTCCGTCACACCGTGATCGAAGGCCAATCCCATCAGGACCTGCCGTTCGACCACCTGGTAGAAGCCCTGCAACCGCCGCGCAGCGCGGCGTACAACCCACTGTTCCAGGTGATGTGCAACGTGCAACGCTGGGAATTCCAGCAGAGCCGCCAACTGGCCGGCATGACCGTCGAATACCTGGCCAACGATGCCCGCGCGACCAAGTTCGACCTCAACCTGGAAGTCACCGACCTCGACCACCGCCTGGGTTGCTGCCTGACCTACAGCACCGATTTGTTCGATGAACCGCGTATCGCGCGCATGGCCGAGCATTGGCGCAACCTGCTCGAAGCGTTGATCGCCAACCCGCAACAACGCCTCAGCGAACTGCCGTTGCTGAGCGCCACCGAGCAACGCGCGTTGCAGGACAGCCTGGGCGTGGAGGCGGGCGAGCATCGCCTCGACCAGTGCCTCCAGCAACTGTTCAGCCGGCAGGCGCTCAAGCGTGGCGATGCCCCGGCGCTGACCTTTGCCGGTGTGACCCTCACCTACGCTGAACTCGACGCCCGCGCCAACCGCCTGGCCTGGATGCTGCGCGAGCGCGGCGTCGGCCCGCAGGTGCGGGTCGGCCTGGCGCTGCCGCGCTCGCTGGAAATGGTCATCGGCCTGCTGGCGATCCTCAAGGCGGGTGGCGCCTATGTGCCGCTGGACCCGGAATACCCGCTGGACCGCCTGCACTACATGATCGAAGACAGCGGCATCGGCCTGTTGCTCAGCGATGCGGCGATGTTCGACGCCCTCGGCGAATTGCCGGCGACCGTGGCCTGCTGGTGCCTGGAAGATGACTTGCCGGTGCTGGCCAATTACCCGGCCGGCGAGCTGCCGTTTATCAGTTTGCCGCAACATCAGGCCTACCTGATCTACACCTCCGGCTCCACCGGTAAACCCAAGGGCGTGGTGGTGTCCCACGGTGAAATCGCCATGCATTGCCAGGCCGTGATCGAGCGCTTCGGCATGCGCCCGGATGATTGCGAGCTGCATTTCTATTCGATCAACTTCGACGCCGCCACCGAGCGTCTGCTGGTGCCGCTGCTCAGCGGTGCCCAGGTGGTCCTGCGCGCCCAGGGCCAGTGGGATGCCGAAGAAATCTGCGGGCTGATCCGTACCCATCGCATCAACATCCTCGGTTTTACCCCGAGCTACGGCAGCCAGTTGGCGCAGTGGCTGGCGACCCAGCACCAGACCTTGCCGGTGCGCATGTGCATCACCGGCGGCGAAGCGCTGACCGGCGAACACCTGCAGCGTATCCGTGCGGCGTTCCAGCCCGAGGTGTTTTTCAATGCCTATGGGCCGACCGAAACCGTGGTCATGCCCCTGGCCAGCCTGGCGCCGCAGCAGTTGGAAGAGGGCGCCGGCAGCGTGCCGATCGGCAGCATCATCGGCGACCGCGTGGCCTATATTCTCGACGCCGACCTGGCCTTGGTGCCGCAAGGCGCGACCGGCGAGTTGTATGTGGGCGGCGCCGGTCTGGCCCAGGGGTACCACGAACGTCCGGGGATGACGGCCGAACGGTTTGTCGCCGACCCGTTTGCCCGCCAGGGCGGTCGCCTGTATCGCACCGGCGACCTGGTGCGCCAGCGCGCCGATGGCCTGGTGGAGTACCTGGGGCGTATCGATCACCAGGTGAAGATTCGCGGTTTCCGTATCGAACTGGGCGAGATCGAAACCCGCCTGCTGGAGCACGCAGCCGTGCGCGAAGCGGTGGTGCTGGCGCTGGATTCGCCGAGTGGCAGGCAACTGGTGGCCTACCTGGTCAGCGATGCCGACCACGCCACCTTGCGTGAGGCGCTCAAGGCCCATCTCAAGGCGCAACTGCCGGACTACATGGTGCCCGCGCACCTGATCGTACTCGACAGCATGCCGCTGACCGCCAACGGCAAGCTCGACCGCCGCGCCCTGCCGCAACCCGATCCCGAGGCCAATCGCCAACACTACGTGGCGCCGCGCAATGAACTGGAAAGCACCTTGGCGGCGATCTGGTGCGCGGTGTTGAACGTGCAGCAGGTCGGCCTCGACGATAACTTCTTTGAACTGGGCGGCGATTCGATCCTGTCGATCCAGGTGGTCAGCCGTGCGCGACAGGCGGGGATTCACTTCAGCCCCCGCGACCTGTTCCAGCACCAGACGGTGCAAACCCTGGCCGGGGTGGCCACGCGCTCCGAGCAGGTCAGCGCCGAGCAAGGCGTGCTTACCGGCGCTTCGGGCCTTACGCCGATCCAGCACTGGTTCTTCGACACCGATATTCCCGCGCGCCAGCACTGGAACCAGGCGCTGGTGCTCAAGCCGCTGCAACTGCTCGAGCCTCATCGCCTGGAGCAAGCGTTGCTGGCGGTACTCGAACACCACGACGCCCTGCGCCTGAGCTTCACCCGGCGCGATGCGCAATGGCATGCCGAACACTTGGCCGTACCCAAAGGCGGCGTGCTGATGCAGGCGCAAGTGCGCGACATGCAACAGTGCAGCGCGCTGTTCACCGACACCCAGCGCAGCCTCGACCTGGAGCGCGGCCCGCTGTTGCGCGCCTTGCTGGTGGATGGCCCCCATGGCCAGCAACGTTTGCTGATCGCGATCCATCACCTGGTGGTGGACGGTGTGTCGTGGCGCGTGTTGCTCGAAGACCTGCAAAACGTTTACCGCCAGCTCAGCGACGGCCAGTCCGTCAGCCTGCCGGCCAAGACCAGCGCCCTGCGCGATTGGGCCGCGCGCTTGCAGGCGTACGCCGGCAGCGAATCCCTGCGTGAAGAGTTGAGCCTGTGGCAGGACCGGTTGGCCGGCCCTGACGCGGCATTGCCCGTGGCTCGCCCGCACGGTTCGCGGCGCAACCGTGATGCCGACACCGTCAGCGTGCGCCTGGATGCCGAACACACGCGGCAGTTGCTGCAACGGGCGCCGAGTGCCTACCGCACCCAGGTCAACGACCTGCTGCTGACCGCCCTGGCCCGTGTGCTGTGCCGCTGGAGCGGGCACGGGTCGGCGCTGATCCAGCTCGAAGGCCATGGCCGCGAGAGCCTGTTCGACGACATCGACCTGACCCGCAGTGTCGGCTGGTTCACCAGCGCTTATCCACTGCGCCTGACCCCGCAAACCGGGCAGGGCGACTCGATCAAGGCGATCAAGGAACAGCTGCGTGCGGTGCCCCATAAAGGTTTGGGCTACGGCGTGCTGCGTTACCTCGCCGATGACCTGTGCAAACAGAGCATGGCTGCCTTGCCGAGTGCGCAGATCACCTTTAACTACCTTGGCCAGTTCGATCAAAGCTTCGGCGCCGATGCACTGTTCCACCCACTGGACGAATCGGTGGGCCTGGCCCATGACCCGGATGCGCCGCTGCCCAACGAACTGAGTGTGGACAGCCAGGTGTACGGCGGCGAACTGGTGCTGCGCTGGACCTTTAGCCGCGAACGCCACGACCCACAGGCCATCCAGGACCTGGCGCAGGCCTACCTGGCCGAACTGCAAGCGTTGGTCGCCCATTGCCTGGAGGACAACGCCGGCGGCCTCACGCCGTCCGACTTCCCCCTGGCGCACTTGAGCCAGTCGCAACTCGACAGCTTGCCGGTACCGGCCAGCGCCATCGAAGACGTGTACCCGCTGACCCCGATGCAAGAAGGCCTGCTGCTGCACACCCTGCTCGAGCCGGGCACCGGCCTCTACTACATGCAGGACCGCTACCGCATCAACAGCGCTCTGGACCCCGAGCGTTTCGCCCAGGCCTGGCAAGCGGTGATCGCCCGCCACGAAGCCTTGCGCGCCTCGTTCTGCTGGAACGTCGGCGAAGACATGCTGCAAGTGATCCACAAGCCCGGCAGCACGCCGATCGAGTACCTGGATTGGAGTGCCGACCAGGAAAGCGAACAGGAATCGCGCCTGCAAGCGCTGCTCAAGGCCGAACGCGAAGCCGGTTTCGATCTGCTCAACCAGGCGCCGTTCCACCTGCGCCTGATCCGCGTCGGTGAAGCGCGCTACTGGTTCATGATGAGCAACCACCACATCCTGATCGATGCCTGGTGCCGCTCGCTGCTGATGAATGACTTCTTCGATATCTACATGGCCCTCGGCGAAGGTCGTGAAGCGCAGCTGGCCACGCCGCCGCGCTACCGCGACTACATCGCCTGGCTGCAACGCCAGAACCTCGCCGAAGCACGCCAGTGGTGGCAGCAGAACCTGCAAGGGTTCGAGCGCACTACGCCGATCCCGAGCGACCGGCCGTTCCTGCGCGAACATGCCGGCCACAGTGGCGGCATGGTGGTGGGTGACTGCTACACCCGCCTCGACGCCCGTGACGGTGCGCAACTTCGCGAACTGGCCCAGGCCCATCAACTCACCGTCAACACCTTTGCCCAGGCGGCCTGGGCCTTGGTGCTGCGACGCTTGAGCGGCGAGCGTGACGTGCTGTTCGGCGTCACCGTGGCCGGGCGCCCGGTGGAAATGCCCGAGATGCAACGCACCGTCGGCCTGTTTATCAACAGCATTGCGCTGCGGGTGAAGCTGCCCGAGGACGACCAGCGTTGCAGCGTACGCCAGTGGTTGAACGCGTTGCTCGACAGCAATATGCAACTGCGCGAGTACGAATACCTGCCGCTGGTGACGATCCAGGAACACAGCGAACTGCCCAAGGGCCAGCCGCTGTTCGACAGCCTGTTCGTGTTCGAAAACGCCCCGGTGGAAGTCTCGGTGCTGGACCGCGCTGACAGCCTGAATGCCACCTCGGACTCCGGCCGCACCCACACCAATTTCCCGCTGACCGCCGTGTGCTACCCGGGGGATGACCTCGGCCTGCACCTGTCCTACGACCAGCGTTACTTCGACGAAACCACCGTGCAAGGCATGCTCGGTGAATTCAAGCGCTTGCTGCTGGCGCTGGTGCAGGGCTTCCACGGTGATATGGCCGACCTGCCGCTGATGGGCGAGCAGGAACGCGCGTTCCTGTTGGACGGCTGCAACCAGAGCGAACACGCCTACCCGCTGGAACGCAGCTATATCGAGCTGTTCGAAGCCCAGGTGAGCGCGCATCCGCAGCGCATCGCCGCCCGTTGCCTGGACCGGCAATGGACTTATGACGAGCTGAACCGGCGCGGTAACGGCCTGGGTCATGCACTGATTGCGGCGGGCGTCGGCCTGGACCAACCGGTGGCGTTGCTGGCCGAGCGTAACCTCGACCTGCTGGGCATGATCATCGGCAGCTTCAAGGCCGGTGCCGGTTACCTGCCGTTGGACCCGGGCCTGCCGAGCCAGCGCCTGAGTCGCATCATCGACCTGAGTCGCACACCGTTGCTGGTATGCACCGAGGCGTGCCGCGAGCAGGCCATCGAGCTGCTGGACGGCGTCGATTGCCAGTTGCTGGTCTGGGAGGACGTGCCAGCCCGTGGGGAAAACCCTGGCATCTACAGCGGCCCGGACAACCTTGCCTACGTGATCTACACCTCGGGCTCCACCGGCTTGCCCAAAGGCGTGATGGTCGAACAGCGCGGCATGCTCAATAACCAATTGAGCAAGGTGCCGTATATGGACCTGACGCCAGCGGATGTGATCGCCCAGACCGCCTCGCAAAGCTTCGATATTTCCGTGTGGCAATTCCTCGCCGCGCCGCTGTTCGGTGCACGGGTGGATATCGTGCCGAACAGCATCGCCCACGATCCGCAGGGCTTGCTGGCCCATGTGCAGGCACACGGCATCACCGTGTTGGAAAGCGTGCCGTCGCTGATCCAGGGCATGCTGGCCCAGGATCGCATCAGCCTGGACGGTTTGCGCTGGATGCTGCCGACCGGTGAAGCGATGCCGCCGGAGCTGGCGCACCAGTGGTTGTTGCGTTACCCGGACATCGGCTTGGTCAACGCCTACGGCCCGGCGGAATGTTCGGACGATGTGGCGTTCTTCCGCGTCGACCTGGCGTCCACCCGTGGCACTTACCTGCCGATTGGTACGCCGACGGACAATAACCGTTTGTACGTGGTGGATGGCGCGCTGGAATTGGTGCCCCAGGGGGCGGTCGGTGAGCTGTGCGTGGCCGGCACCGGGGTGGGCCGCGGGTATGTCAGCGATCCGCTGCGCACCGCCCAGGTGTTTGTGCCTAACCCGTTCGGCGCACCGGGCGAGCGCCTGTACCGCACCGGCGACCTGGCACGGCGGCGCAGCGATGGCGTGCTGGAGTACGTCGGGCGTATCGATCATCAGGTGAAGATTCGCGGCTACCGCATCGAGCTGGGTGAAATCGAAGCGCGCCTGCATGAACAACCGCAAGTGCGCGACGCGGCGGTGGGCGTGCAGGAGGGCGTCAACGGCAAGCATCTGGTGGGTTACCTGGTGGCCGCCGATGAGAGGCTGAATCCGGGCGAACGCCTGGACCGCATCAAGCAACGCCTGCGCGCCGAACTGCCGGAGTACATGGTGCCGCTGCACTGGCTATGGCTCGAGCGCCTGCCGCTCAACGCCAACGGCAAACTCGACCGCAAGGCCCTGCCGGCACTCGAGATCGGTCAGTTGCACAGCCAGGACTACCTGGCACCACGCAACGAACTGGAAAACACCTTGGCCGCGATCTGGGCCGAGGTGCTGAAAGTCGACAGGGTCGGTGTGCAGGACAACTTCTTCGAACTGGGCGGCCACTCGCTGCTGGCCACGCAGATTGCTTCGCGCGTGCAGAAGACCCTGCAGCGGGATGTGCCGCTGCGGGCGATGTTCGAATGCAGCACGGTGGCGGAGTTGGCCGCGTACATCGAGGGGCTGGCGGCCAATGAGATCAGTGCGGAGAAGGTGGATCGGTTGAGTGATTTGATGGCGGAGTTGGAAGGGCTTTAATCTCCGCTGGGTTTGAGGGCCTCATCGGTATCTACACAACGTTCAGTGGTCTGTGCCCCAACACTCGGCATCTCGCCTAGGCTCGGTGTGCCCTCACTCCGGCTTTGGAGCGTGGGCCGCCATGCCCAAAGCCTGTGTTCGGCCAGCGTGTTTGACGGGGCGATTTGAGATCAAAAGCCAAAGCGCGGCGGCCTTAGAGCCGACCGGTTTTTTGTCTGATGTACTGGGTTAAAAATGTGGGAGGGGGCTTGCCCCCGATGAGCATAAGTATCTACACAATTTTTTCAGCGGTCTGTGGCGAGGGAGATTGCTTCCGTGGCGGCCTTCGGGCCGACCATGTCGTTGGGTTTGGGTGAGTACATATCCGTTGCTGCGGTCACGGCTACCTATGGTTCCGCCCTTACGGCGGGTCACTTTTGGAAGAGCGCCAAAAGTAACCAAAAACGCTTCGCCCCAACACTCGGCACCTCGCCTAGGCTCGGTGTGCCCTCACTCCGGCTTTGGAGCGTGGGCCGCCGCGATGGGCCATCCTTGGCCCAGCGCGGCTAACCCGGCGTCCTGCCGGGTTACCCACGCTCCAAAGCCTGCGTTCGGCCAGCGTGTTTGACGGGGCGATCCCAGATCAAAAACAAAGCGAGGCGGCCTTAAAGCCGACCTGATTATTGAAGCGTGCGCGGTGTGGCTTCTACTTCCTTAACCGCTGACGAAGTCAGCAATCTTTTGATCTGCTCTGGCTCTGGCTCTGGCTCTGGCTCTGGCTCTGGCTCTGGCTCTGGCTTTTGATCTTGATCTCAGGCGCCCCGTTAACCACGCTGGCCGAGCGCAGGCTTGAATCCGTGGGTAACCCGGCAGGACGGCGGCCCACGGATTCAAGCCGGAGTGAGGGCATACCGAGCCTAGGCGAGGTACCGAGTGGTGGGGCAAGAGCCCTTTGGTTACTTTGGGGCTTTTCCAAAGTGACCCGCCGTAAGGGCGGAACCCATAGCCGCCGTTACCGCAGCAACGGATATGTACTCGGTCAAATCCAACGACATGGTCGGCCCAAAGGCCGCCACGGAAACAAGCTCCCTCACCACAAAGAGATTTTTCAGCCTGAAAGTTGTGTAGATACCCATGCCCCGATGGCGTCAGACCAGGCGCCGCTTACTTCGGCCCCATAATCTTCGCCAACTTCTCCGGCGACGGCGCCCCTTGCTGTTGCTGCAAGCCGCCCTTGTCATCCAGGTAGAAAATCGCCGGCGTCGCCGACAGTTCCAGCTCATCCATCAATTTCATATTGGCATCGAGCTTGGCTTCGATGTCCGCCGGGATCTTGGCCAGCGCCTGCAATTTGCTGCCTTTGCCGGCGGCTTCGTGCTCTTCCAGGGCCTTTTGCGGGTCCTTGGCGGCGAACAGGGCGGCCGACTTGGCGGCGCTGTCTTCGCGGATGATGCCGACCATGATGTGGCGCAACTGCACCTTGCCGGCTTTTACCCATGGCCGCGCCTGTTCCCAGAACATGTTGCAGTACGGGCAGTTGGGGTCGCTGAACAGGTAGACGATGCGCGGGGCGTTTTTGTCGCCGTCCTGGATCCAGCTGCTTTTTTCCATTTTGGCCCAGACTTCCTTGGCCATCGGCGCGTACACCAGTTTTTCCAGGGGCGCGCTGCTCAGGTCATTGCCCTGGGCGTCGTACAGGTTGCCGGCGATCACGCTCTTGCCGTCGGCGGTCAGGTACAGGGCCATGCCGCGGTTCTGGTACTGCGCGGCGTAGCCGGTGAGGCCGCTGGGGGCGTCGAACTTGCCGAGGATTTTGGCGCCTTTGGCTTCGATCTGTTTGATCGGTGCCGGCCAGTCTTCGGCCTGGGCCAGGGTGGCCGCCAGCGTCAGCGGCAGCAGGGTCAGCAGGTGGCGGAGGCGAGGCATGTCGGTTTCCTTGTGGCGGCAGGGGCGGTGTCGAAGGGTTCCATGGCACGGGCCAGGCTGGCCTGGGACAACTCGCCCAGGTGGCTGTTGATCAGGCGCCCGTCGGCTTGGTAGAACAGCGTGGTGGGCAAGGCCATGGAGCCCACGGCCTGGCCGAGGCGGCCGCTGGCGTCGAACAACACGTTGTCGAGGGTCAGGCCCTGGGTGGCGAGGAAGGTGCTGACGCTTTGCATGCTTTCGGCCTGGTTGACGAACAGGAAGGTCACGTCGGGGCGCATGCGCTGGGCGCTTTCCAGCACCGGCATTTCACGGCGGCACGGCGGGCACCAGGTGGCCCACAGGTTGATCACCAGCGGACCGCCCTGGTAATCGGCCAGTTGCACGACCTCGCCATTGGCGTTGCGCAAGGTGATGTCCGGCAGGCGTGTGCCTTTCTCATACACGCTCAAGGACAGGCTGGTCATGCCCCAGAACACCAGCCCGGTGATGACCCCGGCGCTCAGGGGCTTGCGCAGCGCCGGGCGACGCCAGCCATAGAGCAGTGCACCGAGGATCAGGGCGACGATACCGGGCCAGGCGAGAAAACCGCCGTCGCGCAGGTCGACCATCTGCAGCCAGTCGTTGCTGTAATAACTCCAGTACATCAGCACGAAGCTGACGCGGGCCGCCAGCATGCCCAGCAGGAACAGGCTGAACAGCACCGATTCCGGATTTTCACCGCCACGCTTGGCCACGCGCCAACCCACCAGGGTGGCGAGAATCAACGCGCTGATCAGCAGGATGTGATTCAGGGCGATGGCGAAGGTGCCGATGGTCAGGGTCAGCATCAGAGGGCGTCCCGGGCGTGAGTCCAGCGTTGCAGGAAAGCGGCGGCATCCACTTCGCCGGTGATGCGCTGGGCGCGGCGTTCCTCACCGTCAGGGCCGATCCACACGAAGCTGGGCGGCCCCGGCACCTGGTAACGGCCCAGCAGTGCGCGGCTGGCGGCATTGTCGGCGGTGACGTCGAGGCGCAGCAGGCGGACATCCTTCAATGCATCGAGCACTTCGGGTTTGCCGAACACCTGTTTTTCCATGATCTTGCACGACACGCACCAGTCGGCGTAGTAGTCCACCAGCACCCATTGGCCCTGGGCCTTGGCGCTGTCGAGTTGGCCTTGCAGCACAGCGGGGTCATTGATGGTCATGAAGGCTTCGTGGGCGCTGGGTGCGGCAGTGCTCCGCGAGCCGCTGTAGACCTTCAACGGTTGCCACAGGTCATCGCTGCCTCCCGCCGCACCCACCAGCAGCAGGCCGCCCCATAACCCCACGACCACGGCACCGGCGCCGAACAGCATGGCGACCCGCCCGAAATCCTGGGCCAGGCGCCAGCCGCAATAGGCCATGGACATGGCCAGCACGCCCCACAGGCCGAGCCACAGGCTTTCGTCGATCACCGGGCGAATCATCAGCACGGCGGTGGCCAGGAACAGGAAGCCGAAGATGCCCTTGAGCACATTCATCCAGGTGCCCGGCTTGGGCAGGAAACGGTTGCCCACGGTCACCAGCAACAGCAGCGGCACGCCAATGCCGATGCCCATGGCGAACAGGATCAGGCCGCCGTGCAGGGCATTGCCGCTCTGGGCGATATACAGCAATGCACCGGCCAGGGGCGCGGTCATGCACGGCCCCACCAGCAGGCCGGACAGCGCGCCGAGCACCCCGGCGCCGACCAGGCTGCCGCCGCTCTGGTTGCGGCTGACGTTATCCAGGCGATCGCGCAAGGCCACGGGCAGTTGCAGTTCGAAGAAACCGAACATCGGCAGGGCGAGGATCACGAACAAGGCGGCGAAGCTGCCGAGGATCCACGGGGTTTGCAACAGCGCCGCGAGGTTGGCGCCGAGCAGGGCGGCGAGTACGCCGAGCGCCGCGTACACCAGCGCCATGCACACCACGTAGCTGCCGGCCAGGGCAAAGCCGCGACGCGGGCTGGCGCCACTGCCCACCACCAGACCGGCGAGAATCGGCAGCATCGGCAACGAACACGGGGCAAACGCCAGCAGCAGGCCCAGGCCGAAGAACACCAGCAGGCTCCAGCCCAGGCTACGTTGTTGCAGGCCGCTGGCCAGGCTCTGGTCCTGGGCTTCGGCGGTGGCCGCAACGGCGGGGTTGCCGCCCAGGTCTACGCTGATCGACTGCGGCGGATAGCACAGCCCTGCGTCGGCGCAGCCCTGCCAGCCGAGCTTGACCTGGCCGGTGACACCGGCGGGGATCTTCACTTCCAGGCCCTGGCGATACACTTCCTGCTCGCCAAAGAACTCGTCGCTATGGGCTTCGCCTTGCGGCAGCACGGGCTTTTCGGCCAGGCCATCGAACTTCATGCGCTGCTTGTACAGGTAATAACCGTCGGCAATCTGCCAATACAGCTGGGTCTCGCCACTTTCAAGACGTTCGGAGGTAAAGGTGAAGGCCTTGCCCACCGGGAGGAAATCAGGTTTGGTCTCAAACGGATTGCCCGGCGCGGCCTGGGCGAACCCCGCGAATAACACCAGCAGAAAGGTAAACAGATGCCGCATGGTCAAGCCTTAGTTCGATGCAAGTGAGGCACACAATGTGTGGCGTTGATTAACCGATGATTAACCGGGCGCTATTCTAAAGTGTAGGGATTATCTGAGCTTGCATCTTTTCACGGCATAATCTGCGCTTAATCCGCTGCACTTTTAATCCCCCCATCTTTCATGAAGGGTTCAGCATGCACGTACTGGTCTGTGAAGACGATGAACTGATCGCCAGCGGCATCGTGGCCGGCCTCGGAGCCCAGGGCTTTACAGTCGAGCGCGTGGCCACGGCCGCCGCTGCGCGCGCGATGCTCAAGGCGGCGACCTTCGACATCATGGTGCTTGACCTCGGCCTGCCCGACGAAGACGGCCTCAAGCTGCTGCAACAGCTGCGCAGCCAGGGCCTGGAGATTCCGGTGCTGATCCTCACCGCGCGGGATTCGGTGACCAACCGCGTCGACGGCCTGCAAGCCGGTGCCGATGACTACCTGCTCAAACCCTTCGACCTGCGCGAATTGGCCGCACGCCTGCAAACCCTGCTGCGCCGTATGGCGGGGCGCAGCGTCAACCTGATCGAGCACGGCCGGCTGACCTACGACCCGAGCAGCCGCGAAACCCTGTTGGGCGGCCAGCCGGTGGACCTGTCCCGGCGTGAACAGGCGCTGTTGCAGGCCTTGCTGCACAACAAAGGTCGGGTTCTGTCCAGCGAGCAACTCAAGGACAGCGTCTACGGCTTCAACGATGAACTGGAAAGCAACGCCCTCAACGTGCATATCCATCACCTGCGGCGCAAGTTGGGCAATGGCATCGTCGAGACCGTGCGCGGCCTGGGTTATCGCCTCGGCCCGGCAGACGATGGCGAGAACGTTTCGTGAAAAGCCTGCGCCTGCGCCTGACGTTCAAGCTCGGCGCCGCGTTTGTACTGATCTGGGCCCTGGCGGCGGCCTGGATGCTCAACGACCTGCGCAATCAGATGATGTTCTCCCTCGACCAGCGTCTGGTGGCGTCGGCGCGCATGGTGGCGGGCCTGACCGAGCAGATGCCGGGCCTGGCCAGTGTCAGCGGCGGCGCGCATTTCAGCGCCGAGCAACTGAATGTGCCGGGGGGCATGGCCTGCCAGGTCAGCTCCTTGCGCGGGGAAATCCTCGCCCGCAGCCATACCACGCCGGATGAGGGCCTGGAGTCGCGCAAGAGCGGCTTTCGTGACCAGGTCATCGATGGCGTGGGCTGGCGCAGTTTTACCCTGTCCCGTGGCGACCTGTTGATCACCACCGCCGACCGCCAGGTGGAGCGCGAGGCGCTGAACCTGTCGATACTGCTCGCCGCCTCGGTGCCGGTGGGCGTGGCGATGCTCGGTTGCCTGTGCCTGTTGTGGCTGGGCATCGGCCAGAGCCTGCTGCCGCTCAACCGCATGCGTGACGCGCTGATGCGCCGCAGTGCCGATTCCCTCGAACCGTTGCAGATCCACCCGCTGCCCAGCGAACTCAAGCCGCTGCTCGACACCCAGAACCAACTGCTGCAACGCATCGCCAAGACCATCGAGCGCGAACGCCGCCTCACCGGCGACGCCGCCCACGAGCTGCGCAGCCCGCTGACGGCGATCAAGACCCACCTGCAAGTGGCGCGCATGACCGAGGGCGCGGCCCGCGACCAGTCCCTGGCCCATGCCGAGGAGGGCGCCGACCGCTTGCATCGCACCCTGGAGCAATTGCTGCTGTTGGCGCGGGTGGAAGGCAGCCTGTCATTCGACGATGGCGTGCAGTCCAGCGCCGAGGAAGTCGCACGGCTGGCGATCCAGGACGCGAATGCCGGCGATAATGGGCGTATCGACCTGAACCTGGCGGACAACCTCAGCGAAACCCCGGTGGACATGCCGGTGGGCCTGGCGGTCGCCGCCCTGCGCAACCTGTTGGACAATGCCCTGCGCCACACACCCGCAGACACACGGGTGGAGCTCAGTGTGTTTACCGCCGCCGACCACGTGATCTTCCGCGTGCGCGACCACGGCAAGCAGATCTCCCCCGAAGACCTGCAATACCTCACCCAACGCTTCTGGCGCAACGGCAACAGCGAGGGCTGTGGCCTGGGCCTGGCGATCGTGCAGGCGATCGTGCAGCGCTGTGCCTGCTCATTGACGTTCGACAGCCAGGCGGATGGCCTGCGCGTCGATCTGGGCATGCCGTTACGACGCTGACCTCCTTTTCGACGTGCCAAATAGTTACCGCCCGCTTGAAGTGCAACCCTTCAGGATGGCGGTAATTTTTTTGCGCTTGAACGGGCCGAAAGACTCGGCCTGTATTGAAAAGGACGGTTCTTATGTTGGTCATCGATACCAGTTTCCCCGCCAGGGATTTCAACGAGCGTCACGGCGAACCCGTGCGGCAGGTGATCCTGCATTACACCGCGGCGCCGTTCGCCTCCTCCTTGCGAACTCTGACCCGGAACGGGGTCAGCGCGCATTACCTGCTGCCGGATCCCCATGAGCCCGGCTACCGCGCCGCCGGGTATGACGAGTTACGCGTGTTTCGCCTGGTGCACGAAAACCAGCGCGCCTGGCATGCCGGGGCGAGCCACTGGGGTGGGCGCGATAACCTCAACAGTCGGGCGATCGGCATCGAAATCGTCAACCTGGCTCGGGATGACGGTGGCGTCTTCACCTTTCCCGCGTATGGCCAGGAGCAGGTGGCGGTGTTGATTGCATTGCTTCGCGACATCCTTGGGCGTTACCCGCAGATCGGACCGGCCGACATCCTCGGGCACTCGGACGTGGCGTACTGGCGCAAGAGCGATCCGGGGCCGCGCCTGCCCTGGCGCGGTTTGTTCGAGGCGGGAGTCGGGGCATGGTTCGACGAGTCGACGCGGGCCATGTACCAGCGCCGATTTTGTGTCGGGCTGCCGCCTGAAGTGGAGGTGGAGCGGGCATTTCAGCGCTATGGCTATAAGCCGGCGCAGAATCGCCAGGCGTTCGAGCAGCGCACCCGGGCGTTTCAGATGCACTTTCGGGCGCGGGATTATTGTGGTGTGTTGGATGCCGAGACCTGCGCGATCCTGTATGCCTTGAATGAAAAGTACCGCGGACTTTGATCTCATCCATCAGTCAACCATCACTGCCCCCTAAATCCTTTTCTCGCTGGTGCGTTTCCAGAACAGGAAATCCGTGCGCATGCCCTTGGGCCAGACGCCAACGGATCGGCAGTTTGGTCACCATCATCCGCGTATTGAGGGATCGAGAGATGTCAGTCGCTACCAGCCGTATCGAAGATACCCAGGTGCATGAAACGCTTTATCAGTTCGACGAAAGCCCGCTGCTGGCCCGCCAGCGTCAGCAGGAATCCAACGCCCGCAGTTACCCGCGGCGCATCCCCCTGGCGCTCAAACGCGCCAAGGGGATCTACGTGGAAGACGTGGAGGGTCGCAGTTTCATCGATTGCCTGGCCGGCGCCGGTACCCTGGCGTTGGGGCACAACCACCCGGTGGTGATCCAGGCCATCCAGCAAGTGCTGAGCGACGAACTGCCGTTGCACACCCTGGACCTGACCACGCCGGTCAAGGACCAGTTCGTGCAGGACCTGTTCGGCCTGCTGCCGGCGGAGCTGGCGCGGGAAGCCAAGATCCAGTTCTGCGGCCCCACCGGTACCGATGCCGTGGAAGCGGCGTTGAAATTGGTACGCACTGCCACGGGGCGCAGCACGGTGCTGTCGTTCCAGGGCGGTTATCACGGCATGAGCCAGGGCGCGTTGAGCCTGATGGGCAGCCTGGGGCCGAAAAAACCCTTGGGTGCCTTGCTCGGCAATGGCGTGCAGTTTTTGCCATTCCCTTACGACTACCGTTGCCCGTTCGGTCTTGGCGGCGCAGAAGGCGTGCGGGTCAACCTGCATTACCTGGAAAACCTGCTCAACGACCCGGAAGCCGGGGTGTTGCTGCCGGCGGCGGTGATTGTCGAAGTGGTGCAGGGCGAGGGCGGGGTGATCCCGGCCGATCTCGACTGGCTGCGCGGCCTACGGCGCATCACCGCGCAGGCGGGTGTGGCGTTGATCGTCGATGAAATCCAGAGCGGGTTCGGCCGTACCGGCAAGATGTTTGCCTTTGAACACGCCGGCATCATTCCGGATGTGGTGGTGATGTCCAAGGCCATCGGCGGCAGCCTGCCGTTGGCGGTGGTGGTGTATCGCGACTGGCTAGACACCTGGCTGCCGGGCGCCCATGCCGGGACATTCCGTGGCAATCAGATGGCCATGGCGGCCGGTTCGGCGGTGATGCGCTACCTCAAGGAGCACGACCTGGCCGGCCATGCGACCGCCATGGGCGAGCGCCTCGGCGAACACCTGCGCATCCTGCAGCGTGACTACCCGCACCTGGGGGATATTCGCGGACGCGGGCTGATGCTCGGCGTGGAACTGGTGGACCCGGACGGCACCCTGGATATCCAGGGCCACCCGCCGGTGCATCGCCAGCTGGCTCCGCTGGTACAGCGCGAATGCCTCAAGCGCGGCCTGATCCTCGAGCTGGGCGGCCGGCATGGCAGCGTAGTGCGCTTCCTGCCGCCCCTGGTGATAACCGCCGCCGAGATCGACCGCGTGGCTGAGATCTTCGGGCGCGCCCTGGCGGCAGCCGTCGCCAGCCTCTAATTTTTTGGCGTGTTGGTACGTTTCTACAGATATCAGCGCTGCGCGTGGTGCGCAGCCAGCCTTTGAGCGATGGAGAACAGCAATGACCTCAGTATTTGACCGCGACGACATCCTGTTTCAGGTAGTGGTCAACCATGAAGAACAGTATTCCATCTGGCCCGACTACAAGGCCGTGCCGGAAGGCTGGCGCACCGTGGGCAAGAGCGGCCTGAAGAAAGAGTGCCTGGCCTACATCGAAGAAACCTGGACCGATATGCGTCCGTTGAGCCTGCGCCAGAAGATGGACGGCGCAGCACTGGCCTGACGCAAAACCTGCAGTAGGCCGGCCTGTCGTGGTGGGCGGGCTTTTTGTGGCAAGCGGGCTTGTTGTGGTTGAGCGGGCTTGTTGTGGTGAGCGGGGCAAGCCCGCTCACCACAAAAAGCTCACCACAATAAGCTCACCACAAACCACAACAAGCTCATCACATTCGCCATGACCTTACGCGTTCTTGTCCTTCTCCAACCCCCCCGCAGCCCCCGTAACCACCTGCACACTCAAGCGCGGCGTGGCCAGGTCCAGACCGGCTTCATCCAGATGCCGCTTCAGCGACAGGTTGAACGCCCGCGACACTTCCCACTGCTTGATCGGCGCCGTCTTGAAGCGCGCGCGCAGGATCGCACTGCCTGACTCGAAGCTTTCCACCCCCTGGATCTCCAACGGCGACCAGATATTGCGGCGTTGCAGCGGATCGTTGCGCATTTTCTGGCCGACATCGCGCATCAGCTTGATCGCATCGTCGATTTCCATGTTGTAGGGGATCGCCACCCGGAAGATCGCGTAGCCGAACTCCCGCGAGTAGTTCTTGATGCTCTTGATCTCGCTGAACGGGATGGTGTGCACGATGCCGTCAATGTCGCGCAGGCGTACGGTACGGATGGTCAGGCCTTCGACGGTGCCGAGGTGGCCGCCGACGTCCACGTAGTCATCGATGGCCAGGGAGTCTTCGATGATGATGAACAGGCCGGTGATCAAGTCGGCCACCAGTGACTGCGCACCAAAACCGATGGCCAGGCCGATCACACCGGCACCGGCCAGCAGTGGCGTGACGTTCATGCCCATGTTCGCCAGGGCGACGATGGCGGCGATGATGAAGATGGTCACGAACAGCACGTTGCGGATCAGCGGCATCATGGTCTGCGCGCGGGCATTGGCCAGGCCTTTGCGCGAGCGGGTGAGGGCGTGATGGATCGCGGTGTCGCTGAGGATCCAGATCAACCAGGCAAATAGCAGCGTGCCGCCCAGGCCGAACAGCTTGACGCTGATTTCATGGCCGTCGCCTTCGGTAAAGCGGATCAGCGACAGGCCCCAGACCCGCAGCCCCAGTTCGATAAACACCAGCCACACCACCAGGTGGGCGAGGGTGTAGACGAAGCTTTTCAGGCGTTCGGAGTACAGCGCATGGCGCTTGTGCCCCCGCTGCGGCTTGAGTGCGTGGCGCCGCACCAGGCCGTTGATCACCATGCACAACACCAGCAACACCGTGCACAACAGCGACTGGCGCAGGGCGGTGCTGGTGTCGCCGGCGGAGACGAACGTGGCGAACAGCGAGATACCCACCAACAACAAGGCTGGGATGTACCAGAAGGTGCCGACGATCTCGATGGTGTCGCTGAGGGCGCGGCGGGTCAGGCGGCGCGACAGCGGCTGGTTGCGGATCAGGTGGGCGATCGGCCGCCGGAAACGCAGGATAAACACGCCGGTGGACAGCGCGGCCATCACATTGGCGACCGTGGCCGCCGTATGGGCCAGGTGCTGGCCGAGCGCAGCCACCAGTCGCGGGTCGCTCAAGGCTTCACCGAAGGCGGCAAAGCTGCCGATCCACCACAACGGGCGGAACGCCTGGTGGCGCAGGATATACAGCGCGCGGTGGCGGTGCGGGCCGTCGAGCAGGGAGAAGGCAATCACACAGATCGCCGAGAAGCAGGTGCCGACCACCAGCGCATAAGCCAGTACCATCGCCAGGGATTTGCCCAGGGACGAGGGCAGGGCGTAGCTCAGGTACACGGTGATCACCAGTGCGATCAGCCAGGGCCCCAGCTTGCGCAGGGCGAAGCGCAGCATGTCCCAGGTACGCGGGTGTTGCGGCAACTCCTCGGGCAGACCGAAGCGCTCGCGTACCCGGTGGCTCAGCCAGATCAACGCGGCTGCCAGCAGGCTCCATACCGCGAGAATCACTGCAAAGCCGAAAATGATCGGCAGCCATTCGCTGGCCGGCAGCATCAGGGCACTGAGTTCATCCTTGGCCAGGTCGATTTCATTCGACCAGCGCCCCAGCGGGCTGTCGGCGCCGGAGAACTGCTGCTCCAGGCCTGACAGCGTACTGCCGATCAGCCCGAGCACGCCTTGCTCGGCGGCGGGCTGGGCCTTCTGGGTAGCGGCGCGCAGCTTCTTCAAGTCGCTCAGCAACTGGGTGCGTTGCTGGTCGTTTTCCAGGGTCTTGATCACCTCGTCCAGCGACTGCCCCAACGGCACTTCGGCCTGGGGTTGGGCCTTGGTGGTGCCGAGCAGCCCGGGCAGGCCCACCGCTTGGGCGGACGAGAGCGGCAGCAGCGTGAGCAGGGCGATCAGGAAACAGCAGGGCAGGGCAAACAGACGGGAAAGCACGAGGCGGTCAACCTTGGAAACGACGGGTTGAGCGAGTGTACGAGTGCAAGCGTCATTCGGCCAGTTTGGCGAGGATCTTGTACACCACGGTGCCCAGGATCAGCAGCATGCCGATCCACATGCCGAACACGCCGAGGGGCTTGTCGCGGAAGTTGAAGCCGACGGCGAGCATGATCATGCCGATCAGGATAGGGATAAGCATGGCGTGGAAGGAGGACATGGAGATCATGGGGCGACGGCCTTGTCGGAGTGGGAATACTGACAAGTCTAGGTCGGATTGCAGAAGGTGGCGTTGATATGTGTCAGGTTGGATTTCCTGTAGGAGCTGGCTTGCCAGCGAAAAAATCCTGGACGCCGCGTTCATCCAGGATGCTCGCGTCATCGTGAGCGATTTTCGCCGGCAAGCCAGCTCCTACAGGAGGGTTGATCAGGGCAGGTCGTGGCTGGCGTAGAACGCGCCCAACACCTTCACCAGATGCGCCAGGTCATGGCTGCCGCACAGTTCACGAATGGAGTGCATGGCAAACGTCGGCAAACCTATATCCACCGTACGCACACCCAGGTGGCTGGCGGTGATCGGGCCGATGGTCGAGCCGCAGCCCATGTCGCTGCGCACCACGAAGCTCTGCACCGGCACTTCCTGGGCCATGCACAGGTGACGGAAGAACCCGGCGGTTTCGCTGTTGGTGGCGTAGCGCTGGTTGCTGTTGACCTTGATCACCGGGCCGGCATTGAGCTTGGGGCCGTGGTTGGCGTCGTGCTTGTCGGCGTAGTTCGGGTGTACGCCGTGGGCATTGTCGGCCGACACCAGCAGGGATTTCTGAATGGTGCGTACGAATTCATCACCTTCAGGCAACAGGCGACGCAGGGTCTGTTCCAGCATCGGGCCGTCGGCACCGCAGGCCGAGCAGGAACCGACTTCCTCGTGGTCGTTGCACACCAGCACGCAGGTTTCGTCGCTCTCGCTGGTGAGCAAGGCTTGCAGGCCGGCGTAGCACGACAGCAGGTTGTCGAGGCGTGCGCCGGCGATGAAGTCGCCGTTGAGGCCGATGACGGCGGCGCTCTGGGTGTCATAGAAGCTCAACTCGTAGTCGAGCACCACATCGGCGTTCAGCCCATGCTCCCGTGCCAACTGCTCGGTGAGCACGGCACGGAAGTCCACGCGTTCATCACCGGCAAATTGCGCGAGGATCGGCGGCAATTCGGTCTGGGCATTGATCGCCCAGCCCTGGTTGGCTTCACGGTTCAGGTGAATGGCCAGGTTGGGGATGATGGCGATGGGCAGCTTGAAGTCGATCAGCTGGCTTTCGACCTTGCCGTCGCGACGGAAGGTGACGCGGCCGGCCAGGGACAGGTCGCGGTCGAACCACGGCGCCAGCAGCGCGCCGCCGTAGACTTCCACGCCGAGTTGCCAGAAGCCCTGGCGTTGCAGCTCAGGCTGGGGCTTGACCCGCAGGCACGGGCTGTCGGTATGGGCGCCGACCAGGCGAATCCCGCCTTGCAACGGCGAATGGCGGCCGAGCTTGAAGGCGATGATCGAGGAATCGTTGCGGGTCACGTAGTAGCGACCGTTGGCTTCGGTGGCCCAGGTCTCGCGCTCGTCGAGGCGCTGGAAACCGGCCGCTTCCAGGCGCTGGGCCAGGGCGGCGGTGGCATGAAAAGGAGTAGGGGAGGCCTTGAGGAAGTCGATCAGGCCTTGATTCAACGCTTCGCGCATAAATAGCTCCAGACAGCAATGCGCGGAGTTTACCGTTCGAGGGCGAGAAGTGCACAGAACAAATGTGGGAGGAGGCAAGTCGCACCGCCCCTCCCACATGCACTGTATTTACAGCTTTAGAAGGGCGCCGGGCACTCAAAGCGCAAGCGCTCACCGCTTTGCGGGTGAGTGAAGCTCAGCATGCTCGCGTGCAGGCACAGGCGCGGCCAGGCAGCCAGGGCCTGTTCATGGGCATACAGGCCGTCACCGAGCAACGGATGCCCGATGGACAGCATATGCACGCGTAACTGGTGCGAGCGTCCGGTAATCGGCGTCAGCTCGACCCGGCACCAGTCGCCACAGCGTTCCAGCACTTTCCAGAACGTCAGCGCGTGCTTGCCGAACTCGTGGTCCACCACATGGCGCGGTTTGGTCGGTGGGTCGTAGCGCAGGGGCAGGTCGATGCTGCCGCTGTCCAGTGCCGGTTGGCCCCAGGCCAGCGCGGTGTAGGCCTTTTCGGTTTCGCGGTCGTGAAACTGGCGGGACAGTTCGCGATGGGTATCGGCATCCCGGGCCAGCAGGATGATCCCCGAGGTTTCCCAGTCCAGTCGATGGACGATGCGGGCTTCGGGGTAGCCGTTTTCCTGCAGGCGGGTGATCAGGCAGTCCTTGTTGTCATCGGCGCGGCCGGGCACCGAGAGCAACAGGGTCGGCTTGTTCACCACCAGGACAGCGTCGTCCTGATGCAGGATATGAATAGTGGACAGCGGCATTAAACAGCCTCGCAACAAACGCCAACGGCGGCTCGACCACCCGGTTCCCGCGAAGGGATCAAGGTGACCGAGCCGCCGTGGCGGCCGCCTGTTCGATCAACGATCAGGCAGGGTGATATTGAGTTCCAGAATCGAGCAGCTGCCGTCATTTTCCAGGGCGACATGCACGTCATCGTTGCCGATATTGACGTACTTGCGGATCACCTCCACCAGTTCCTTCTGCAAGGCGGGCAGGTAATCCGGGGTGCTGCGTTGGCCGCGTTCGTGCGCCACGATGATCTGTAGACGCTCTTTCGCGACCGACGCGGTGCTTGGCTTTTTGTTGGCGCGAAAGAAGTCGAGAAATTTCATTGTTTAGTTGCCTCCAAAGATACGCTCGAAGAATCCCTTCTTCTTAACATCGAGGAAGCGATGTTCCACGGTCTTGCCCAGCAAGCGATCAACCGCATCGCTGTACGCCTGGCCGGCGTCGCTCTGGTCGTCGAGAATCACCGGGACGCCCTGGTTGGACGCTTTCAGCACGGCCTGGGATTCCGGGATCACACCCAGCAGGGTCACGGCGAGGATTTCCTTGACGTCTTCAACACCGAGCATTTCGCCGTTGCTGACGCGCTCAGGGTTGTAGCGGGTGAGCAGCAGGTGTTCCTTGATCGGGTCCTGGCCTTCCTCGGCGCGCTTGGACTTGCTGGCCAACAGGCCGAGCATGCGGTCCGAGTCACGTACCGAAGACACTTCCGGGTTGGTCACCACGATGGCTTCATCGGCGAAGTACATCGCCAGGTGAGCACCGGTTTCGATACCGGCCGGGGAGTCGCAGACCACGTACTCGAAGGTTTCCTTCAGTTCAGCGAGAACCTTGCCTACGCCTTCCTTGGTCAGCGCATCTTTGTCGCGGGTCTGGCTGGCGGCCAGTACGTACAGGTTCTCAAGGCGCTTGTCCTTGATCAGGGCCTGTTGCAGGTTGGCTTCGCCGTTCACCACGTTGACGAAGTCGTACACCACGCGGCGTTCGCAGCCCATGATCAGGTCGAGGTTACGCAAGCCGACGTCGAAGTCGACGATGACTGTCTTGTGGCCGCGCAGAGCGAGGCCGGTACCGATAGCGGCGCTGGTGGTGGTCTTACCCACACCACCCTTGCCGGATGTAACCACGAGAATCTTGGCCAAGGTGTTTCACCCCTAAGGAAAAAGGACTTTTCAGCCCCTGAAAAACATCTCTTGGAACTCGCCGCAGGCGGACAGCCTTTGTAGGAAAAAAGACGGGTTTTCGCAGGAAAAACGCCAACCTTCAAATGTTCCTACGCAAGTAATGCCAGTTTCGCTGTGCTATCAGAGTCTAGAGATGCTTGGAAAATGCGGCAGTATCCGTTAAAGACGGATGATGTTCAACACATCGCCCGACAGGCTGACCTGCACCGCGGCTCCCCACAGCGGATCGCGGCGCAAATCTTCCGAAACCTTGTACTGGCCCGCGATGGACACCAGCTCAGCGGTCAGTTGCTGGCAAAAAATGCGCGCCTTGGTATCCCCCTTGATGCCGGCGAGGGCACGTCCGCGCATCGGGCCGTATACATGGATATTGCCATCGGCGAGAAGTTCCGCGCCGGGACTGACCGACGAGATCACCACCAGGTCGCCGCCCTGGGCGTAAATCTGCTGTCCGCCGCGTACGGGCGTGGTGATTATCTTTGTAGGCTTGATCGTCGGTTCCGCTGGTTTTTCCGGTTTTTTCTGCACTTCGCCGACCAAAGGTTCCAGTGGACGCTCACGCGCGCCGGAGGGTGGCAGTACTGGCAGTTCAATGGCGATGGCGGCGGCAATGTCTTCGATGCGGCTGGCACGAATCGCCAGGGTTCGCAGGCCGTGGGAGCGGCACACGCGCATCAGGCCGGGCAGGTCGATGCTGCCCTGGCCGGCCGGCAGTTTGTCCAGGGCCAGTACCAGCGGGGCGTTGTTAAAGAAGTTCGGCGCCAGGGCAACCTTGGCGGCGAGCTGGCGGTCCAGGGCGTCGAGGTCGTTGCGGGCCAGTTCCAGCACGGTGATGGCGAGCATGCTGCCTTTCAGCTGGAACACGGGATCTTGGTCTAGCGGTTCGGTTTGGCTCATGGTCGGCAAAAAGCGGCTTGTCACGAAAAGTGTCGAGACTTATAACGAGAACACTCACTGGCCGCAAGCCGAGTCGAACCGTTGTAGAATGCGCGGCCCTGTCTTTCCCGGAATCTGTAATGGATCGCCCGCGTTTTCGAGCTGTATTTTTTCACCCGCGCTTTTGGCTGTTATGGCTGGGACTCGGCCTACTGTGGCTGGTGACCCAACTGCCGTACCGTGCGCTGCTGACCATTGGTCGCCTGCTGGGTGCAGGCATGTACCGTGTGGCCGGCGAACGTCGCCGCATCGCCGCCCGCAACCTGGAACTGTGCTTCCCGGAAAAATCCGCCGCAGAGCGCAAGAAGCTGCTCAAGGAAAACTTCGCCTCCACCGGCATCGCCTTCTTCGAAATGGCCATGAGCTGGTGGTGGTCGCGCCAGCGCCTGGCGCGCCTGGCCCATGTCGAAGGCCTGGAACACCTCAAGCAGGCCCAACTGGATGGCAAGGGCGTGATCCTCATGGCCCTGCACTTCACCACCCTGGAAATCGGCGCGGCCCTGCTGGGGCAGAAGCACACCATCGACGGCATGTACCGCGAGCACGGCAACCCGCTGTTCGACTATATCCAGCGCCGTGGCCGCGAGCGGCATAACCTCGACTCCCTGGCGGTCGAGCGCGAAGACGTGCGCGGCATGCTCAAGCTGCTGCGTGCCGGCCGCGCCATCTGGTATGCACCGGACCAGGACTACGGCGCCAAGCAAAGTATCTTCGTGCCGCTGTTCGGCATCCAGGCCGCCACCGTGCCTGCCACCAGCAAGTTCGCCAAGCTGGGCAAGGCGCTGGTGGTGCCGTTCACCCAGCAGCGCCTGGCGGACGGCAGCGGTTACCGCCTGGTGATCCACCCGCCGTTGACCGACTTCCCCGGCGAAAGCGATGAAGTCGACTGCCTGCGCATCAACCAGTGGGTCGAAGCCTCGGTGCGTGAATGTCCCGAGCAATACCTGTGGACCCACCGCCGCTTCAAGAGCCGGCCACCGGGCGAACCCAAGCTGTACGAAAAACGCCGTCGCTAAGACCGACTTTCCCCACACATGGAGTGATGCAATGCGCGCAGCTGAACCGGTTACAGGCTTGATTCTTTCCGGCGGCGGGGCGCGAGCGGCGTATCAGGTGGGGGTATTGGCGGCGATTGCCGAGCTGTTGCCGCCGGGGGCGCCCAACCCTTTTCCGGTGATCGTCGGCACGTCGGCCGGTGCGATCAATGCGGTGAGCCTGGCCAGCGGTGCGATGGATTTCACGGCGGCCATCCAGCGCCTGACCGCGTTCTGGCAGGGATTTCGCAGCCACCTGGTATTGCGCAGCGATTGGCCGGGGGTGGTGCGCCAGGCGAGTCGCTTCTTTACCCACAGCTTGCTGGGGCTGGGCCGGCAGTTGCCGGTGGCGCTGCTCAACAGCTCGCCGCTGCGGGACTTGTTGCAGGACAAACTGCATTTGGCAGGTATCAACGAGGCCATCCGCCAACAGCACCTGCATGCGGTCGCCGTCACGGCCTTCGGCTATGAATCCGGGCAGGCGGTGACTTTCTATCAGGGCGGCGGCACCATCGACGCCTGGTTGCGCCATCGGCGTATCGGAGTGCCGACGCAACTGACCGTTGAACACCTGCTGGCCAGTTCGGCGATCCCCTTGCTGTTTGCCCCGGTGAAGCTCGACCAGGAATACTTCGGCGACGGCGCGGTGCGCCAGTCGGCGCCCATCAGCCCGGCGCTGCACCTGGGGGCGACCCGGGTGCTGGTGGTGGGTGTCAGCGGTAACCCGCGGGGCAATGAACCGATGGCGCAACGCACCTATACCGGCCAGGAGCCGACGTTGGCCCAGATCGGTGGGCATATGCTCAACAGCACGTTCATTGACAGCCTGGAAAGCGATATCGAACTGCTGGAGCGTCTGAACCAGTTCAGCCATCACCAGCCAGCCGACAGCGCGGCCCGTGGCCTGGCGCCGGTGGAAGTGCTGGTGATTGCGCCAAGCCAGCCGATCGACGAAATCGCCGCAAGGCATCGGCAGGAATTGCCGGCGGCATTGCGTCTGTTCCTGCGTGGGCCGGGGGCGACCAAGACGAGCGGGGCGGGGGTGCTGAGTTACTTGCTGTTCGAGGCGGGGTATTGCAGCGAGTTGATTGAGTTGGGCAGGAAGGATGCGCTGGCCAAGCGTGAAGAGATCATGCGGTTCCTGCGCTTGGCATGAACCCTTGTAGGAGCGAGCTTGCTCGCGAAGAACCCATAGGCACCGCTTTTGTTCTGAATAAACGCGGTGATCTCTGGTTTTTCGCGAGCAAGCTCGCTCCTACAGGGGGTCAGAAGTGATACTTGACCAGGAAGCTCGCCGTGTCCTGGGTCGTCTTGAACGCGCCGGAATCCTCGATCCCGTACTTGTTCTTCCAGTAGTCGTATTCAAAGCCCACGTACAACTGCTTGTCGCCCCAATGCAGCGCCTTGCCCAAGTCGTATTTGACCTGCGGGTTGAAGTGCAGGTTGGCGTGGTAAGTGCCACGGGCGTTCTTGTCGTTGTCCACCACCCAATCCATAAAGCCGTCGATCAGGATATTCGAGTTGCCCACCGGCAGGGTGTACGACCATACCGGGGTGATCTGCCATACACCGTCGCCTGGGCGATTGCCTTCGGTCTGGCGCTGGTAGAAGTTCAGCTGGAAGTAGTCGAAGCCCGGGATGTTCAGGTCGAAGCCAGGGCCGAGCAGGTACGACTCGTTGTCGCCTTCGCCGAACTCATACGTGAAGGCCAGCAACACATCCTTGATCGGTCCGAAGGACAGGTCCTTGTCGAGAATCTTGCCGAACGACAACCGTGGGCTGAACTCGCCGTAATACGTATTCGGGCCGACATTGCCGTCTTCCTTGCCGTTGTAAAAGATGCGGTCGAGGAAGAAGAAGTTGTCGCCGTACTTCCAGGCGTCGGCATGTTCGAACGTGACGGTTTGCTGGATCTGTGGGTTGACGGTAAAGCTCTTGCCCCACAGATACGTCAGGCTGTTGTTCTGCCACTGCAACAAGTCACCGGCCACGGCCTGGCCGCCGGCCAGCAGGGATCCCGCCAGCATCAGGCCTTTGAACATAGGTTTCATTCGGTTGCTCCCGAGTTAAAGTTTTATGGTTTTTCTTCTACACAAGCGCTCTGGTGCGGCGCCTTTAGTGGTTACAAAAGTGGTCTGAATGGTCAGCTTTATTGCTACAGCAAGACCCGCGCCAAGGCGGTAAACAACCGTCGATCCAAGCGGGCGCGGAGAATACTGGCTCCCACGTCAGGGCTCAAGTGCGCCGTTACAGCGCGCACAGGGCGACAATGGGGCATGTGTCAGGTATGGGCGGGGTCGACTACGGGGCGTTCGGCCCCGCCGAGAATGTTGAACAGGATATTCAGCGACAGTGCGCTGAGGGTCGCCATGGCGATGCCGCTGTGGGTGATCGGGCTCATCCACACGGGCAACTGTGCGAAGAACTCCGGGCGCACCACGGGGATCAGGCCCATGCCGATGCTCACCGCCACCAGCAACTGGTTGCGACGGTCGGCGATATCGGCCTCCTGGAGGATCTTGATCCCGGTGGCCGCCACCATGCCGAACATGGCGATCGCCGCCCCGCCGAGCACCGCCGGGGGAATCGACGCCACCAGGTACGCGGCCTTGGGCAACAGGCTGAGCACAATCAGAAAGGCACCGGCCATCATTGTCACCGAGCGGCAACGCACGCCGGTCATCTGCACCAGGCCGATGTTCTGCGCGAAGGAGGAGTGGGTGAAGGTGTTGAAGAAACCGGCGAAGAACGACGCACCGGCATCACACAGCAAGCCACGGCGCAGCATTTTCGGCGTGACGTCCTGGCCGGTGATCTTGCCCAGCGCCAGGAACATTCCGGTGGATTCGACGAAGATGATCACCACCACCAGGCACATCGACAGGATCGGCGCCAGCTCGAACCTGGGCATGCCGAAGTGCAGCGGTGTCACCACTTGCACCCACGGCGCCTGGGCCAGGCCGCTGAGGTCAACCATACCGATGGCCCCGCACAGGGCGTAACCCAGGCCCATGCCGATCAGCACCGAGATATTCACCCAGAAGCCGCGCATGAAGCGGTTGATCAGTAGGATGGTCGCCAGTACCAGGGCGGCAATCGCCAGGTAAATCGGTGAGCCGAAGGTGGCCGCTGCGCTGCCGCCACCGGCCCAGTTCACGGCCACGGGGAACAGCGACAGGCCGATGGCCGTGATCACGGTGCCGGTCACCAGCGGCGGAAAAAAGCGCACGATCCTGGACATGAACGGCGCGATCAGCATGCCGAAGAACCCGGCGGCGATGGTGGCGCCGAAGATGCCCTGCAGGCCGATACCGGGCATGCCGGCCATGGCGACCATGCTGCCCACAGCGGCGAAACTGGCGCCCATCATCACCGGCATACGGATGCCCACCGGGCCGATGCCGAACGACTGCACCAGGGTGGCGATGCCGGCTACCAGCAGGTCGGCGTTGATCAGAAAGGCGATTTCTTCACGGCTCAGGCCGGCGGCCTGGCCAATGATCAGAGGTACGGCGACGGCGCCGCCGTACATCAGCAAGACGTGTTGCAGGCCTACCAGAATCAGTTGCAAGAGGGGCAGCCGCACCATGGCGGGCGCGGCAGGAATCTGCGGTTCGACTAACTCGGTCATGCAACACCTCGGATCTTTTTTATTTTTGTGTTGTGTGGAACGCAATCTTCAAAACACTGCAGGTCCAAATGTGGGAGGGGGCAAGCCCCTCCCACATTGGAACTATGTGAATCTGTTAGTTGGTACGCGCCCCCTGATTGATCCAGGTGCCAATCAAATCCCGCTCCTGCTGGGTCATCTGGGTGATGTTGCCCAGCGGCATGATCTGGCTCGCCACCGCCTGCGCCTGGATACGCGCCGCCTGTTGCTGGATCTGCGCCGGGGTATCGAACATCACCCCGGCCGGCGCGGTGCTGAACAACGGGCTGGTGGGCTTGGCTGAATGGCACACGGCGCAGCGTTCCTGGATCACTCCGTGGACCTTGTCGAAATCAATCGTCGCCTGGGCCGGCGCAGGTGCGGCGGCCGGAGCTGCCGGCGCGGCGGGTTTCAGGCCACCGCCCAATGCGGTTTCCGGCAACGGTTGGTACTCGATGGCCGCCGGTGCCTTGGCAATCGGTTCGGCCGGCTTGGGCCCGGTCACATACGCCAGGCAAATCATGGCCAACGCACCCACCGGCAAGGTCCACGCATACTTCTGGCTGTTATGCCGCGTGTTGAAGTAGTGCCGCACCAACACCGCTGCCACCGCGATCCCGGCCAGGATCAGCCAGTTGTATTGGCTGCCGTAGGTGCTCGGGAAGTGGTTGCTGATCATGATGAACAGCACCGGCAGGGTGAAGTAGTTGTTGTGCCGTGAGCGCAGCAGACCCTTGGCCGGCAGGGCCGGATCGGGCGTGCGGTGCTCGGCGATCGCCGCCACCAACGCGCGCTGCGCCGGCATGATGATGCGGAACACGTTACCGACCATGATGGTGCCGATCACCGCGCCCACGTGCAGGTACGCACCACGGCCGCTGAACACTTTGCTGAAGCCGTACGCGGCGGCAATCAACAGCACGAACAGGATCAAGCCGAGCAGGGCAGGGCGTTTGCCCAGGGCCGAGTCGCAGAGGAAGGAGTAGATGAACCAGCCGGCGAACAGTGAGCCGATGCCCAGCAAGACGCCTTCGCTGCCACTGAGGCTGCTGCCGGGGGCGAGCAGGTACAGCGTCGGGTTGAGGTAGAACACCACGCACAGCAGCGCGACGCCCGACATCCAGGTGAAATAGGCTTCCCATTTGAACCAGTGCAGGTTGTCCGGCATGGTCGGCGGGGCCAGCTTGTATTTTTCCAGGTGGTAGATACCGCCACCGTGGATCGCCCACAAGTCACCGGACAGGCCGTCCTTGGGGTTGACGCGGTTGAGGTTGTTTTCCAGCCAGACGAAGTAGAACGAAGCGCCGATCCAGGCGACGCCAGTGATCATGTGAACCCAGCGCACGCTGAGGTTCAGCCATTCCAACAGATGTGCTTCCACAGTCTTTACCTCTCGCCTGTCACCCTTGTTGTCGGGTGATCCGGCCTTCTCTTATTGGTGGGGGGCGAGGATCAACCGCTCATCCTCTTTGAAAAAATGCTCATCGCAGTTATTGCCTGTGCCACTGCGATCAACCACCAGGAAGTCATCCCGCTTTTCGATCGTCAGCACCGGGTGGTGCCAGACGCCGCGATGGTAATTGATGCCCTGCCTGCCGTTGGTGACGAAGGCGCGGACCAAGCCTGATACAGGTGCATCGCCAAGTGGCGCGACCACGATCAGAAAGGGGTTGCCGAGCAGCGGAATGAAGGCCTGGCTGCCCAGCGGGTGTCTCTCCAGCATGCACACGGTCAGCGGCATATCCAGCGCGTCGGCGCGGAAGATGCTGATGATCGCGTTGTCTTCAGGCTGTGCGGTTTCTACCGTTGCCAGCTTGTGAAAGCGCATGGTCGACCCGTTGTTGATCATGAAGTGATCGCTGCCGTCGGTTTCGATAACGTCTCCGAAAGGGGCGAAGGCTTCTTTGGTCAGGGGTTCGATCATCAGTGTGCGCATGGCTGTCTCTTATCCGAGTTCTGTGTTGTTAAAACTATTTTGTGTGTGGCAATGAGCTTATGTGGTGAGCGGGCTTGCCCGCGCTGGGCTGCGAAGCGGCCCCAACAAGATCACTGCGTTTCTTCTGTGAAAACGCGGTGTCTGCTTCCAGGGTCGCTTCGCGCCCCAACGCGGGCGGTGCGACGATTCGACAAGCCCGCTCACCACAACAAGCTCTTTTGCCACAGGATTCAGCGTTTACCTGGAGACTTTACCCAGCACACGCAGGCGACTCACACCGCCATCCGGGAACACGTTCAGGCGGATATGGGTGATCGGCCCCAGCGCTTTGATCTGCTCGGCGAAGGTGTGTTCGGCGTGCATTTCCAGTTTCTGTGCCGGCAGCAGTTCGCGCCAGAACAGCGACTGGGTTTCGATCTGGCTGTCGGTGCCGCCCTTCACGAAGGCGCCCTGGATCGAGCAGGTGTCCGGGTAGTTACCCTTGAAGTGCAGGGTGTCGACGATGATCTTCTCGATTTCGCCGGGGTGGCCCAGGGCGACGATCACCCAGTCATTGCCTGGCGTGCGACGGCGGGCGGTTTCCCAGCCATCGCCCATGTTGACGCCACGGCCCGGGTTAAGGATGTTGCTCATGCGCCCGAAGTGTTCATCGGAACACGCCAGTGCGCGGCCACCGTTCAATGCGGCAGCGAGGTCGATCTGTTCGTTGTCGCCCACTGCCGACCAGTCGCGGAACGGCACGCCGTACACACGCAGACGGGCTACGCCGCCATCCGGGTAGATGTTGAAGCGCAGGTGGCTGAACGCCTGGTCGTTGCTGATCTCGTGGTAGTGGTGGCTGTTGCCTTGCAACTCGACGGCCGACAGGACTTCTACCCACTGGGTGTTGTCGTCAGGCTCGCCCGAGGCCAGGAAGCAGGCTTCCAGGGAGGCCGACGGCGGGTAGTTGCCGGTGAAGAATGAAGTGTCGATGTCCACGCCCTTGATCGAACCCGGTACGCCCAGGCGGATCACTGCGCTGTCGTAGCCTTCGAAGCGCTTGCGGCGTGATTCCCAGCCGTCCATCCACTTGCCGTTGTCATCGAAAACGCCCTCCTTCCACACGGCCGGGGTCGGCTGGAACAGGCGGTTGGCGTCGGCGAACCAGTCATCTGTCACGGAGATGATCTTGGTGCCCAGGCGGGCGTCGGCCAGGTTGACGAACTTTTCGAAAGGTACGGCGTAAGCTTTCATTCTTCTTGTCTGCCTTAAATAGAGTGGCTGGGGATGGTCGTTTAGAGGGTCAGTAAACGGAACAACGCGATCTTGTTGATCTCGGCCAGTGCGCATTTGAACTCAGCGTCTACCGAGTTGTGAATGCGCGTTTCGAACGCGGCCAGGATCTGATGCCGGTTGCTGCCTTTTACCGCCATGATGAAGGGAAACTTGAACTTGGCCTTGTAGGCATCGTTCAGCTCGGTGAAGCGTGAGAACTCTTCGGCCGTGCAGTGGTGAATCCCCGCGCCAGCTTGCTCATCGGTGCTGGCTTGGGTGAGTTGGCCCTGGACGGCCGCTTTGCCGGCCAGGTCCGGGTGAGCGTTGATCAACGCCAGCTGACTGGCGTGATCGGCGCTCAACAGGATGTCGCTCATGCGCTGGTGCAGGGTTTCGATCTGGTCGATCGAAGCGTCCTGGCCCAGGTCGAAGGCCTTTTCGGCCACCCATGGCGAGTGTTCGTAGATGTCGGCGAAGGCCTGGACGAAGGCGTCACGGCTCAAGGTCGAGGGTTTCAGCGTCTGGAAGGTGCTCATTTGGCCGCTCCCGGGAACGGGTGGGTGGCGTGCCAGTGGCGGGCAATGTCGACGCGGCGGGTGAACCAGACCTGTTCGTGACCCTTGGCGTATTCGATAAAGCGCTTCAGCGCGGCCAGGCGCGCCGGACGGCCGATCAGGCGGCAGTGCAGGCCGATGGACAACATCTTCGGAGCCTCGGCGCCTTCGGCATACAGCACGTCGAACGCGTCCTTGAGGTACTCGAAAAAGTCATCTCCCTTGTTGAAGCCCTGCACCTGGGTGAAGCGCATATCGTTGGTGTCCAGGGTGTAGGGGATCACCAGGTGCGGCTTGCCGTTGGGAGTGTTGGGTTCCCAGTAGGGCAGGTCGTCGTCGTAGGTGTCGCAGTCGTAGAGGAAGCCGCCTTCCTCCATCACCAGCCGCCGCGTGTTCGGGCCGGTGCGCCCGGTGTACCAGCCCAACGGGCGTTCGCCGGTGAGTTCGGTGAGGATGCGGATGGCTTCGAGCATGTGCTCGCGCTCCTGGGCCTCGTCTATGTATTGGTAGTCGATCCAGCGGTAGCCGTGGCTGCAGATCTCGTGGCCGGCGTCGACCATGGCGCGGATCACATCCGGGTGGCGCTGGGCAGCCATGGCCACGGCGAAGATGGTCAAAGGAATGTCGAATTCCTTGAACAACTTGAGGATGCGCCACACGCCGGCCCGGCTGCCGTATTCGTACAGCGACTCCATGCTCATGTTGCGCTCGCCTTGCAGTGGCTGGGCCGAGACCATTTCCGAGAGGAAGGCTTCGGACTCTTTGTCGCCGTGCAAAATGTTGCGCTCGCCGCCTTCTTCGTAGTTGAGTACGAACGACAAGGCGATGCGTGCCTTGCCCGGCCAGTGGGGGTGAGGAGGGTTACTGCCGTAACCGATCAGGTCGCGTGGGTAGTCAGCGCTCACTGCAGTCTTCCTTCTTGTTCGTGGTAGCAAGTGTGTGGCGGCCAGCGGAAAGACTGGGTGGCGTCACAGCGATGGGCTGATTGTATACAACTTAATGGTCACTTTGTAAGCCTGTATTTCCGCATTTTTTCCGTGGAGTTGCCGCCGTTCAGCACTGCAAGAAACTTGCCCGATTGGTCAGTAAACGGACAAAAGGTCTTTTAAAAGCAAGGCTTGCTGAGAATTCCCGCCGAGGATCGAGGCGTCGCAGCCTGTGGGAAACTTTGTGATTTTTATTGTGTACAATTTTTATTAAAAGTGTCTTAATCGGCCCATCAGCGGCTTTTTGATGCCCCGTAAAGGTGCAGCCTATTTCACTTCATGCAAGGGAGCCCGCCCCATGGGACGACTGACGACACACGTACTCGACGCAGCCCACGGCTGCCCCGGCAGCGCCATCCAGGTTGAGCTGTACCGCGTCGACGGCACGCAGCTGGAACTGGTCGCCACTGCGCTGACCAACAGCGATGGCCGCTGCGACGCGCCGTTACTGCAAGGTGATGACTACCGCAGCGGTGTCTACCAATTGCAATTCAGCGCCGGCGATTACTACCGCGCCCGCGGTGTGCAATTGCCGGAGCCGGCCTTCCTGGATGTGGTGGTATTGCGCTTCGGCATCAGTGCCGAACAGGATCACTACCATGTGCCCCTGCTAATTTCGCCCTACAGCTACTCCACCTATCGCGGTAGCTGAGTCGTCACCTGGTTACACCCCCAAGCTCTTCGTTGGTTTTTCGCCCGCCCACACTGCGGGCTTTTTTTGTGCGCGGCACCCGTCAATTATCTAGCGCCCTGTGGGCGTTTGCGCTGCATAGGCTAGGGTTTTCCTCGACGAAGATACCGCCGTGACTTCACCTACCGATCCCGATATGGCCGACGACGATGCGTTGCAGGCCATGCGTCGCCAACTGACCCGGTCCATCAACCGCAGCCCCCATCCCAGCCTGTTGATCAATTGGCTGACCGTTGCCGACCTGCGCTGCGCCCAGTCGGCCAAACACCAGTCCCGCCTGATCCTGCATGCGCCCAAGGTGCTGCGGGTGATTCGCGCCGAGCTGCGCAAGGCCTTTGACCTGGACCCGGACGGCCTGCTCTTCACCGAACCCAAGCCGCCGGCAGCCGCGCAGCAGGTCGACAGTCTGACCGACCGCGCGTTACGGCTGATGGTGCTGCCTGCGGTGCCGATCAACCTCAATCAGTTCACCGCTGTGAGCCTCAAGGCCGAGCCGGCACGCCAGCTGCCGTTTACGCCGCTGGAGGCGTTGCGCCGGGTGATTGCGCTCAACCTTTCGGCTCGGCTTGCCCAGGTGCACAGCGCCTATTGGCAGGCGCTGGTGCCGGGTTCCTGGCTGACGCGCCAGGAGCGCTGGGCGGCTTTGCACAAGCAGCAGTTCGCCGACCAGGCCTTTGTGGCGCGGCAGTTGGACGAGCTGTCGGAGGAGGCGATGGGCATGGTCCAGGCGCTGGTGGACGCTCCGACGGCCGAAGCGCGCCGACGCGCCGGTGAGCTGTGGGCCAGCGTCCAGGCCAGTGAGTTGATGTGGCCGGGCGTGGGGCCGCGGCTGATGCCGATCCCCGGCGCCCTGCATATTTATCGCGAGGGCGACCCGGCGGGCCGGCCGCACGTGATGTACCTGCCGGGTGCCCGCCGCAACTACTACGAATATCCGTCGTTCGCCCACTTGCAGTGTGGCCTGGTGGCATTGATCAATGGCGCCTCGTTCGACGACCTCTGGCAGTGCCTGCCGCTGCGGCGCCGGCATGAGGTATGCCGGCCAGAAGACGCGGCGGCGCCCGGACGCGGTGTGGCAGTGAGGGGCGATGCGCTGGCATACAGCGCGCAGGCGGTGCTGGAGGGGCAATGGGAAAACGAGTTGGCCTGTGGGATGTCGATCAACCTTGCGCAGGTGTTTTCCGCCAGGCGCGAGCCGCTGGAGATGAATGCCGCGCGGTTGCTCGCCTATATCGAACGCGCGCGCCGACACTGGGTGGGCAAGGCGCGCCTGGGCAGCCTTCGCCGGACGTTGCAGGACTGGGATCAGCATCGGCGGCGCAAGGAAATCCTGTTCGCCAGCACCGCCGCGCACCTGCCCGTTAACACGGCGCTGCAACAGCTTAAACGGTATGAAAAAGGCCTGATGGGATTGCTCGACCCGCAGGACGTCGGGGCGGATACCCAGGCCTTTGACGATTTCGTCGTGTTGGAGCAGCGGCGCAAGGTGCACGCGGACACCCTGCACACGCTGCTGCACGGCGCGCAATTGCAACTGTTCGACCCCGCTTTCTGGAAGGCGCGCCCCGTCGGTCAAGCCAGGCGCCTGAACGCGCTCATCGACGGGTGGACTGCTGTGCTGCGCGCCGACATCCTCTTGCTGCATCGGCTCCAATTGATCCGCGCAGTCCATCGAGACCTGCTGGTGGATGTGCTGGATACGCCGCTGGCCAGCAAGCGCGCCGGCAGCGATACCCGCGTGCTGTCCGTGCTGGTGGGCAGCGCCGACGCCTTTGAGCCTCTGCACAGCGTATTTGCGGTGACCCGCAGCACGGCGCTCAACGATCCGCAGCGACGGGGGCCGGTGGTGCTGTGCGCGTTGGGGCGCGAGGGTGGCGTGGCGACGTTTGCCAGCCTCGAAGCCTTGTCCCAGGGCATCGAGGCCAGCCTCGACAGCCGTGATGGGTCTGTGCTGTGGCGCTACATCGAGCGGCCGCAGCGCAATGCCATACGTGAACGGGTGGCCGATCAAACCCTGGCGGTGCGCTATGAGGTCATCGAGGGTAATCCTGTCTTGCTTGCGCTCAAAAGGCTGATGAAGGGGTACCTGCGCCTGCAGCGCGGGTTTGATGGCCGCGCGAATATTTTCAGTGAAATCCGGGATGTCCAATTGACTCGCTCGTTGTTGGCCGTCGAGTTGGAGAAGCACCTCGACGCGCCGGTCAGCGATGCCCTGATTCAAGCACGGGCCCAGGTCGATCTGGTGCGCAAGGCGGCGGCAGCCAAACACGGATTGCCGAGCTGGCTGGCCGAGGCGACGGTGGCGCAACGCAACCGTTTCAAGTACCTGCAAAGCCGCTACCTGGGCAGCGTCCTGGCCTATGAAGAGCGCCTCGGGCAGCGTTTGCCGGATCTGCTCAGCTTCGCCCGCAGCCTTTTGATTGCGCGCTTGCGTGAGGACGGCCTGCCGCCGCAACTGGACATCGACACTCCGCTTATTGAAATGCCCGACCGGGTCGATGGTCGCTTCTGCGGTTGGGAAAGCGGCTGTACGGTCGGCGATCGCAAGGAAGTCCTGGCGCCCAGTGCTGAGCGTTCGCGCTTGAGCCTGCTGCAACTGGCACTGCACAACCTCGACCCGCAGATGATGTCCACCTGGTGGCGCTTCCGTTATGCCCAGTACCTGCAACCGGCCTGGCGGCAGCAACTGAGCCCGCGTTACCTGATCGGCATGGTGTCCTCGCTGGATATTGGCGGGCGCTACGAGGCCTTGATCAATGGTGCGTTTTATCCCCCCGATGCCGCTGCGCACCGGCTGAGCGACGCACGTGTCCCGGAGCTGCTCAGGCGAGCCTTGCAGGCGGGTATCGAGGCGGATCTCCATTCGGCGATTCAGCAGGGGCTGACCGCGAGTGCCCAACGTTTTTTCAACACGGCAATGGCGGCCCGTGTGCCCGCGGATTTGCTTGCACACGGCGATCAATTGCAGTTGCACGTGGTGCATCTGGTGGGCCATACCCTGCAGCACGATCGCTATATCGCCGGCATCCTGCTGATTCACGACCTATTGTCGCAACGCTGCGTGGTCTATTGGCCCAGTGCGCCGGATGCGCGGCACATTCATGAGTACGCCAGCCTGCAAGAGGCCCATGAGCACCTCAATCGTGTCGGGGCGTTGCCCGATTACGTCAGCGCCCTGGCCCGGCATGTTGCGCCGGGCTGGGCGTTTGAAGCCATTGCCCATCACCCGGGTGCGGTGCACGCGCAAGCCGGCTTTTTTCAGCCGAGTAAACTGCTGCCGGGCGCGATCATGCTGCAGGGGCTCTGGCGCGCGGCTGATTTCGTTCGTTCATTCAATATCAAGCACCTGGTGCCCGCGGCGCGTGTCGAGGAGATTGAACAGCAACTGCTTGAGCAAATCGCCAGCGACCCGCTGAACTGGCTGACCTGGGTCCCGACGTCCCACGCCGATGCCCAGGCCCTGTTGTACCGGGCGCGGGTGCTTGAGTTGCACCGCCAGGCCCAGGCGCACAGTCAGTCCGGCCAGGCGCTGCAGCGCTACCGCGAACAGCGCCTGGAGGCGCAACGTGACACGCGTCGGCGGGCGTTGCTGTCGGTGGTGGTGCCGTTTTTCAGCCTGGGTAACCAGCTGTACGAGTTGCTGCTCACCTCGCGGCGTTATCACCGCTATGGTGAGGCGCGGGATGCGGTGGATGTGGCGTTTGGCACGGTGTTTTTGACGATAGACCTGTTATTGACGTTTTTCCCCGGCCCCAAGCTGAAGCCGGGCGCCGTGGCGAACCCGGCAGTCCGTTCCATGGGCGCCGGCTTGAATCGTATCCACCGCGCGAGCGTCTCGACGTTGGGCCGGGTCGCCCCATTGGCGCCGTCGCCATCGAGGGTCGCGCGGCTCAAGCCCCTGGAGCGCTTCAAAGCCCAGGGTACGCCGCAGGAGGCCGTGGCGTTGAAGGGACCGGGCGAAAAGGGCATCTACGTCAAACATGGCGAGTACTTCATGGTGGACGACACGCACCACTACCCGGTTTACCGACGTGGCGACGAAGCGTATTTCCGCCTGAAGAACCGGCAGGCGCCGGGCGTCGATGAGTTGATCCTGACGGTCCATGAGCCCCGGGAATGGCTGCTGGGGGCGGATGCACCCGTGGCCGGGCCGAGCTCGGCGACGCTCACCCCGTGGCCGGCACCTGCCCGAGCGCCAGGCTGGCGACCGCCCACGGCACCGATGGCCACCCACAACCGTATTCTTCA
Source organism: Pseudomonas sp. S3E12 (assembly GCF_001702295.1). Taxonomy (NCBI): domain Bacteria; kingdom Pseudomonadati; phylum Pseudomonadota; class Gammaproteobacteria; order Pseudomonadales; family Pseudomonadaceae; genus Pseudomonas; species Pseudomonas sp. S3E12. Next base: position 125,997 of record NZ_MBDT01000022.1, on the reverse strand, counting down.
GTCCGCCGCGCCGACGGACTACTGGTTCAGTTGGCGTACCCAGGTGCCTGAGGCCCTGGCGACGAGTCCGCCGGCTTCCGGGGTGTTTCATGTGCATCTGGAACCGCCCGGTTTTCCCTACGACGCTATCTACATCGGTTCCAGGTATGACACCGCGACGCAATCGGGCGTGGGTTATTACCGGTTGCTTCACCAGGGGGATCACGTGCCGTTAAGCAGGCTCGGTTTTATTGCCAGGAACGAGCCGCTGGTTTCAAAGGCCCAGGTGGATATCGAGCGCTGGACCGGCAGCGCGCTGCAGGAGCAGCCGATTCCGGTTTCGCGCCTGCCATCGGGGGAGTGGCAATTGCACACGCCATTGTTCGACGGACCACTGGAGCCAGAGGTGGGCAGGGCGTTTCCGGGCATTACGCGGCAAAGCCAGGCGTCTGCGATTGCCAGGGTGATTGAGTTGGCCGACTCCTCGCGTTCGGTCACAGCCAGCCATTTGCTCAACCTGCGGGCCACCCTGGACAACTGGTTGACCCCCAATCCTGTAAGGCTGGGCCAGACCGATGATTTGCTGAACCTGCTGCGGCCCACGCAAACGCGGGGCGCCAATCTGTTCATTGGCTACGAAGGCAAGGCGCCGGGTTTCACCCGTGTCGATTTCAGTTCGCCGGTGGCGCTGGCGCCGGCACTCAAAGCCGGTGGTGCGCAGGTCTCCGAAGCGCGCAAAACCCTGCAGCGGGAGGCCGTCAGGGCGGTACTGGAGCAGCAGGGCTTCAGCCTTCACGAATGGCGTGTGCGGCGCGGCAAGATCCTCGTGCCTGAACTGGTTGCCACCCATCCCCATTCGAACAACCTGTACTACGTGACCTATCAGTGGTTCGAGCGCGGTTCGGTGGCGTTGAACAAGCGGCTTACTGACCGCTGGCTCCAGGCAGCCATCCGTTCGCACCGGGATTCCGTCCTCGCCGCCACGGTCAGCGGGGCGATGGAGGAACAGCGCCTGGTTCGGATCGTCGCGGGCATCCAGTGGCCGGTGCTGGGGAACCTGGCGCCCAGCGTTTACTTCGTCAAACTGAGCCCGCCCGTGCCTTGAGCAGCGAGGCGACGCCGGCGCAGCCGAACAGCGCGGCACTGACGCGGTTGAACCAGTGTTGGCCGCTGCCGCTGCGCAGGTAGCGTGCAGCGCCATGGGCGCCGAGACCGTAGGCGAGTTTGCACAGCAGGTCGAGGAGCGTCCAGGTGGCGATCATGATCAGCAATTGCGGCAGGAACGGTTGTTGGCTGCTGAGGAACTGCGGCAGGAAGGCGGCGAAAAACAGGATGTCCTTGGGGTTGCTGGCCCCCAGCACGAAGGCGCGGCCGAACAGCGCGCGAAAACGCGGCACCGGCGCCGCCTCCGGGACGGTCGCGCCGTGGGACGGCTGGCGCGATTGCTGCCAGCTCTGCCAGGCGAGGTAGAACAGGTAGAGCGCGCCGACGATCTTCAACGCGCTGAAGAGTTGTTCCGAAGCCAGCAGCAAGGCGCCCAGGCCCAGGGCCGACGCGCTCAACAGGCAGATCGAGGCAATCACCCCACCGAGAAATGCCGGGTACGAGCGGCGCAGGCCGTAGTTCAGGCTGTTGCTGATCATCAGCAACGACAGCGGCCCCGGGATCAGGATCACCACCAGCGCAGCGCCGCTGAACAGCAGCCAGGTTTCCAGACTCATTGCATGCTCCTTTTATAGAAAGACGAACTTGGCGATAAAGATCGCGCACAGCACCCACAGGCTTACGGAAATCTCGCGGTACTTGCCGGTGCCGGCCTTGAGCGCCACATAGGTGATAAAGCCCAGGGCGATACCGTCGGCGACCGAGAAGGTCAGGGGCATCATGATCGCGGTGACAATCGCCGGGATGCTGTCGGTGGCCTCATCCCAATTGATATGGGCCATGCTCGCCATCATCAGCATCGCCACATAGATCAGCGCGCCGGCGGTGGCATACGCCGGAATCATGCCCGCCAGCGGCGCGAAAAACATGGCCGCCACAAACAACACGCCGACCGTGACCGCCGTCAACCCGGTACGACCGCCTGCGGCCACACCGGCGGCGCTTTCCACGTAGCTGGTCACCGGCGGCACGCCCACCATGGCACCGAACACACTGGAAGCGCTGTCAGCCTTGAGGGCGCGGGACAGGTTATCAATCCTGCCGTCGGCGTTGACCAGCCCGGCGCGTTGCGCAACGCCCATCAGTGTACCCGCAGTGTCAAACATGTGCACAAACAGGAAGGCAAATACCACGCTGATCATGCTGACATTGAATACACCTTTTATGTCCATGGCCATCCAGGTCGGCGCCAGGCTCGGTGGCGTGGAGAGAATGCCGTTGTAGTGCACCAGGTCGAGGGACCAGCCGGCCAGGGTCACGGCGATGATGCTGATGAGGATCGCGCCGAACACCCGGTGGTAGCTGAGGATTGCGATCAGCAGGAAACACACCGCCGCCAGCAGTGGCGCCGGCTCGTGCAGCGAACCGAGTTTGATCAGCGTGGCCGGGCTGTCGACGATGATGCCGGCGGTTTTCAGGCCGATCACCCCGAGGAACAGCCCGACACCAGCACCCATGGCGTGGCGCAGGCTCACCGGAATGCTGTTGAGCAGCCATTCACGCACCCGCGATAGTGTCAGGCCCATGAACAGCACGCCGGAAATAAACACCGCACCCAGCGCGGTTTCCCAGTGGTAGCCCATGGTGCCGACCACGGTGTAGGTAAAAAACGCATTCAGGCCCATGCCCGGCGCCAGGCCCACCGGCCAGTTGGCGTACAGGCCCATCAGCAGGCAACCCAGGGCGGCGGCGATGCAGGTGGCGACGAACGCTGCGCCGTGATCGATACCGGCATCGGCCATGATGTTGGGGTTGACGAAGATGATGTAGGCCATGGTGATGAAGGTGGTGAGCCCGGCGATCAGCTCGGTCTTCACTGTGGTGCCATGCAGGCGCAGTTTGAACAGGCGTTCGAGCCAGCCGTTCTGTGAGGGGGCAAGGTCCAGCGGCGAGGCTTCGGATTTGCGGCTATCCACAGCGAGTACTCCTCAAGCATTTTATTGTTATGTCCAGCGCGGGGCGCTGTGAGGTACCGGCGGGTTTTGTTGACCAATAGGTCAGGAACTCGCACGAAGCGAATTATGCTTTTGTATACAAATAAAGCAAATAATGTTTTCTGTTTTCTGCATGAAAAGGATGAAAGGCAAAGCGAGGGCGCCACCGAGGATCAAGGCTGGCCTGCAAGCGCCTGGTTGACTGCGAGCCAACCGTTTACCGCTTCTTCGCCCGCTTCGGCGAAGGCGCGCTGCAACAACTTCACCTGTTCGCGGCGCAGCGATTGCTCGAAACGCAGGCCTTCCTCGGTCAACTCCAGCAGGCGTTTGCGCTTGTCGGTCTCGGACGCGACGCTGTCCACCAGGTGCATTTCCTGCAATTGGCGCAAGGGTATGTTCAGCGCCTGCTTGCTCACACCGAGCAACTCCAGCAGTTCCTTGACGCTCAGCGCCGGGTAGCGCGCGATAAAAAACACGATGCGCTGGTGCACGCGGCTCAGCCCACGGCGCTCAAGCATTTCATCGGCCTTGGCAGTGAACGCCTGGTAACCGAAGAAGAACGCTTCCATGGCTTGTTGCTGGCTGCTTTGGTTTTTAAGGTCAAGCATATTGACGTATCCATTCAAGCTGTCGTAATTTCGGTCAATCAGTTTGACGTATTTTCCACAGGCTTCGCTAGCGGTGACCTTATGGCCTTCTCTGAACGTGTTACGCGCCTCAAAAGCTCCTTGATCCGTGAAATCCTCGCGGCCGCCCAGCGCCCGGAAGTGATGTCGTTCGCCGGTGGCCTGCCGGCCGAGGCCATGCTGCCGGCGCTGGACTGGGATGATATGCCGCTGAACATCGGCCAATACGGCATGAGCGAAGGCGAGCCGCAGTTGCGTGAACTGCTCGCCGCCGAGGCGCGTGCGTTGGGTGTGCCATGCCAGGCCAGCCAGGTGCTGGTGGTCAGCGGTTCCCAGCAAACCCTGGACCTGGCGGCCAAGCTGTATATCGACAAAGGCACCAGGATCCTGCTGGAAGGCCCGACCTACCTGGCCGCCCTGCAGATCTTCCAGCTGTTCGGCGCTGACTGCCTCAGCGTGCAACTGGAAGCCGATGGCCCCGACCTGGCCAGCCTGCGCACCAATCTCGAACGCCATCGCCCGGCGTTCGTCTACCTGATCCCGACGTTCCAGAACCCTTCGGCCGTGCGCTACAGCGAAGCCAAGCGCGAGGCCGTCGCCGCCTTGCTCGATGAGTTCGGCGTGACCCTGATCGAAGACGAACCCTACCGTGAGCTGACCTTCGACGGCGGCAGTGCGCAACCCATCGTCGGCCGCTTGAAAAAAGCCAGCTGGATCTACACCGGCACGGTCTCCAAGACCTTGCTGCCCGGCCTGCGCGTGGGGTACCTGATCGCCAGCCCGGACCTGTTCCCACACCTGCTCAAGCTCAAGCAGTCGGCGGACCTGCACACCAATCGCGTCGGCCAGTGGCAGGCCATGCAGTGGATCGGCACGCAGAAATACCAGCAACACCTGGTGGAACTGCGCAGTTTCTACCGCGAGCGCCGCGACGCATTCCAGGCTGCATTACAACGCCACTTCAGCGAACTGGCCGACTGGCAAGTGCCCCAGGGCGGATTATTCTTCTGGCTGACCTTGAAACAGCCGCTCGATACCCGCACCTTGTTGGCACCTGCGCTCGATCAAGACGTCGCGTTCATGCCCGGTGAACCGTTCTTTTCCGAGCCGGGCCAGCATTTAGGCTCACTGCGACTCAATTTCAGCCATATCGACCCGGCCCGCCTGGACGAAGGGCTCAAACGCCTGGCCGCGGTGGTCCGTCAAGCACAGCACGCGCAAGCGGCATAAGGGGAGCCCCATGTACAAGGTTTATGGCGATTACAAGTCGGGCAACTGCTACAAGGTCAAATTGATGCTCAACCTGCTGGGCATCCCGTATCAATGGGTGGATATCGACATCCTCAACGGCGATACCGAGACCCCTGAATTCCTGGCCAAGAACCCCAACGGCAAGATCCCGGTGCTGGAACTGGAAGACGGTACCTGCCTGTGGGAGTCCAACGCGATCCTCAACTTCCTTGCCGATGGCAGCGAATTCCTGCCCACCGAACCGCGCCTGCGCACACAAGTGCTGCAATGGCAGTTCTTCGAGCAGTACAGCCATGAGCCGTACATTGCGGTGGCGCGGTTTATCCAGTTCTACCTGAACATGCCGGAAGATCGCCTGGAGGAATACAAGACCACCCACAAGCGCGGTTACAAGGCTCTGAAGGTCATGGAGCGTCAGCTGCAAACCACGCCATACCTGGTGGGCGAGCAGTATTCGATTGCCGATATTGCGCTGTATGCCTACACCCATGTGGCCCATGAAGGTGGGTTTGACCTGACGCCTTACCTGGCGGTGCAGGCCTGGTTGAAGCGCGTGGCCAGCCATCCCAGGCATGTGGCCATGCTCGACTGATCACCACGGTCAAAAACGGTGGGAGGGCGGTGCGACGATTCGACTTGCCCCCTCCCACATTCAGCTCGATGCCGTGCCAGATAATTCATCGTGCAGCAGGTCGAAACAGCGCTGCGCCGCCGGGCTCAATCCCATCCCGCTACGACTGATCAAGCCGATCTCGCGGTTCACCCCGGGATGATCGATGTGGATGCGCTTCAACCCCTCCAGACTGTCCGCCGCCGACTCCGGCAGTACGCTGATCCCCAGCCCCTGACGCACCAGTGCCAGCACCGTCGACATGTAGTTGGCCTCCATCCCGGCGTTCATCGTCAACCGCGTCTCATCGAACAGCCCATCCACTTGCTCGCGTACGCTGCTGTCGCGGCCGGTGAGGATGATCGGCTGGTCCGCCAGTTGCTCCAGGGTCAATTGGCGATGGTGGGCGAGGGGGTGATCCAGCGGTACGAACGCACACAATCGATCATTCAGCACCGGGGTGAACTCCAGGCCATGGCTTAGCCGCGCCCGTACGCCAATACCGAAATCCACTTCGCCTGCGCGCACCTGGGCATGAATGCGATGGGCCACCAGGTCCTGCAGGCGTACTTCGATCCCGGCAAAACGCTCGCGAAACAGGCGCAAGGCCGGCGGCAGGGCACCGGCGCAGACCGACGGCAGGGCCGCGAGGGTGACGACGCCACGGCGCAAGGCCGCGAGGTCGCGGGAGCCGGTGACGATGTTGTCCAGGTCCAGCAGCAGTTTTTCCATCGGCCCGCGCGCGTCCTGGCCGGCAGCGGTGATGCTCACATGCCGGGGGCTGCGGTCGAGCAGGGCGACGCCGAGCCAGTCTTCCAGTTGTTGCACCTGCACGGTGAGTGCCGAAGGCGAAAGATGCAGCTCATGGGCGGCCTTGATAAAGCTGCCGGTGCGTGCCACCGCAAGGAACGCCTGAATGTGCTGGATCGAATTTTTCATTGTTGTTGTTCTCGAGCGTTTTGTTTTTACGAATATGACTGGCTGAACATTCCAATTTACAAAGAGTAACGCGCTTCCAATACTCCAGGGAAAACAATAACCGGCCACCAAGGCCGCTCTGGAGTAACCCATGCTCGCAACCCTGGGTGTCATTACCATCCTGTGCCTGCTCGCTGCCGTCATGAGCAAACGCCTTTCGCCACTGGTGGCCCTGATCGCCTTGCCGATCATTGCCGCGCTGCTCGGTGGGTTCGGCCTGCAAACCAGTGCCTTCATCATTACCGGCATCAAGAACGTCGCCCCCGTGGTGGGCATGTTCGTGTTCGCGATCCTGTTTTTCGGGATCATGACCGATGCCGGCATGCTCGATCCCATCATTGATCGCATCCTGCGTACTGTAGGGACACGTCCTACACGGATTGTCGTTGGGACTGCGACCCTCGCCCTGTTGGTGCACCTGGACGGTTCCGGTGCCGTGACCTTTCTGGTGACGGTGCCGGCGATGCTGCCGTTGTATACGCGGCTGGGCATCGACAAACGCATCCTCGCCTGTGTCTGCGCGATGGCCGCCGGGGTCAACTTCCTGCCGTGGACCGGCCCGGTGCTGCGCTCTTCGGCGGCCTTGCACGTGCCGGTGGCGGACCTGTTCCAGCCGCTGATCCCGGTGCAGATCGTTGGCCTGATCTTCGTCTTCGCCTGCGCCTGGTGGCTCGGCCGGCGAGAAGAAAAACGCCTGGGCCTGGGCGCCGGCTCCAGCGTGGACGCCGTGCCGCAACGGGTGCTCAGCGACGACGACATCAAGCTGCGCCGCCCACGCCTGTTCTGGGTCAACCTGATCCTGACCGTGCTGGTCATGGTGGTGATGATCGCCGGCTGGGTCGACCCGGTGGTGATGTTCATGCTCGGCACCGTGGCAGCGCTGTGCATCAACTACCCGAACGTGGACGCCCAACGCGCACGCATCGATGCCCATGCGAAAACCGCCCTGACCATGGCCAGTATCCTGCTCGCCGCCGGGGTGTTCACCGGCATCATGCAAGGCACCGGCATGCTCAAGGCCATCGCTGAAGTGGCGGTGGCGCAGATTCCGGCGGGCCACGGCAAGTTGATTCCTGCGGTGGTGGGCTTCTTGTCCATGCCGCTGAGCATGCTGTTCGACCCCGATTCCTATTATTTCGGCGTAATGCCGGTGATCGCCGAAGTCGGCAAGGCCCTGGGCGTCGACCCGTTGCAAGTGGCCCAGGCGTCGTTACTGGGCGTGCACACCACCGGTTTCCCGGTCAGCCCGCTGACCCCGGCGACCTTCCTGTTGGTGGGCCTGTGCAAGATCGAATTGGCCGATCACCAGCGCTTCACCATCCCTTTTCTGTTTGCCGCGTCGGTGTTGATGACCCTGACGGCGTTGCTCCTGGGAGTGATTTGAAATGAAAACCTTGCGCATAGGTTCCGGCGCCGGCTACTCCGGCGACCGCATCGAACCTGCCGTGGAACTGGCCGAGCTGGGCGACCTGGATTACCTGGTGTTCGAGTGCCTGGCCGAGCGCACCATCGCCTTGGCACAACAGGCACGAATCAGCGATCCACAGGGGGGGTATGACCCGCTGCTCAGTGAGCGCATGCGCCGGGTGTTGCCCTTTGTCGGCCAGCATGAAGGGCGCCGTCGCCTGCGGGTGATCACCAATATGGGCGCGGCCAACCCGGTGTCGGCGGCGCTTGAAGTGCGGCGGATTGCCCATGAGCTGGGCCTGGCCCTCAAGGTGGTGGCGGTGGTCGGTGATGACGTGCTCGACGTCTTGCGCCCCGAGCAGGTACTGGATAACGGCCAGAGCGTGGGTTCACTGGGCGCGCGACTGATTTCCGCGAATGCCTACCTGGGCGTCGACGGCATTCTTGATGCCCTGCGCGCCGACGCCGATGTGGTGATCACCGGGCGGGTGGCCGACCCGTCGCTGTTCCTGGCGCCGCAGATGTTTGCGTTCGGCTGGGCAGCGGATGATTGGCCGCGCCTGGGGCGCGGCACGTTGGTCGGGCATCTGCTGGAGTGTGCCGGGCAGGTCAGCGGCGGCTATTTTGCCGATCCTGGTTTCAAGGATGTGGATGACCTCGCACGCCTGGGCTTTCCGTTGGCTGAAATCGATGCCGAGGGTGAGGCCCTGATCACCAAGGTGGCAGGCTCCGGTGGGCGGGTCAGTCGTGCCACCTGCACCGAGCAGTTGATCTACGAAGTGCATGATCCCGCGGCGTATCTCACCCCGGACGTGACTGCCGATTTTTCCCAGGTGGGGTTTGACGAGGAGGGCGTTGATCGGGTACGTGCCCACGGTGCTGCTGGCCGCGCACGGCCCGAGCAGTTGAAGGTGAGCGTCGGTTACCTGGATGGCTGGATTGGCGAAGGGCAAATGTCCTACGGCGGTCCCGGCGCGGTCGCACGGGCGCAGCTGGCGCGGGATGTCGTACTCAAGCGTTTGGAGCTGATGGGTGTGAAGATGCAGGACCTACGCGCCGAACTGATCGGCATGGACTCGCTGCACGGTCCGCGCAGCAGCGTAGAGCCCTGGGAAGTGCGCCTGCGCGTGGCGGCCCGCTGTGAAGAACGCAGCGAAGCGGTGCGGGTCGGCAATGAAGTGGAAACCCTCTACACCAACGGCCCGTCCGGCGGCGGCGGTGCCAGCAAGAGCGTACGGCAGGTGGTGGCGGTGGCGTCATTGCTGCTGCCCCGTGATGCGGTCAACCCGAGGATCGAAGCATGAAACTGCACACGCTGGCCCATTCCCGTACCGGCGACAAGGGCGACACCTCGAACATTTCGATCATTGCTTACCGAGCCGAGGATTTTCCGCTGTTGTGTGAACAGCTTACCGCCGAGCGCGTGGCCGACTTTTTTGCCGGCCTGCTGGAGCCGGACGCGGCCCCGGTGCGGCGCTATGAACTGCCGAATGTGCAGGCGCTGAACTTCGTACTGCCGGGGATATTGCGCGGCGGCGTAACCCGCTCGCTGGCACTGGATGCCCATGGCAAGTGCCTCGGCTCGGCACTGCTCGATCTCGATTTGGCACTACTGGACTAACTCTGGGAGGGACTTGCCCCTCCCACAGTGGATATGCCCAGGTCGGTCAGATCGCGGCGAAACGCTTGTCCAGGTAATCGATGATCACCTTGGAGTCATACATCCAGGTGGTCTGGCCATTCTCTTCGATACGCAGGCACGGCACCTTGATCTTGCCGCCTTGCTCCAGCAGGGTCTGGCGGTCCTGCTCGTTGTTCTTCGCATCCTTCAGCGCCACCGGCACATTCAGGCGGTGCAGGGTGCGGCGGGTCTTCACGCAGAACGGGCAGGCGTGGAATTGATACAGGGTCAGGTCCTTGGCCGCTGCGTTCACCTGCGCCTGTTGTTCGGCAGGGCGCTGCTTTTTGCGCGGGCGGGTAAGGAAGTCGCCGGCGATGATGACGTGGCCGAGGCCCACTCGAAGTGCTTTGACGAACATGGCTGAAACCTCTTGCCCATGAAGAAGGGGCCGCAGCTTACCTCAATTTTGCAGGCGAAAAAAAACCGGCGATGAACGCCGGTTTTTCCCTACCCAGCCTGTTACTTGATCAGGCTGAGGAATTCACTGCGGGTGGCCGCGTTTTCGCGGAACTCACCCAGCATCACCGAGGTGATCATCGACGAATTCTGTTTCTCCACACCGCGCATCATCATGCACATGTGCTTGGCTTCGATCACCACGGCCACGCCCAGGGCACCGGTCACTTGCATCACCGCATCGGCGATCTGGCGGCTGAGGTTTTCCTGGATCTGCAGGCGGCGCGCATACATGTCGACAATCCGCGCGACCTTCGACAGGCCCAGCACCTTGCCGCTCGGGATATACGCCACATGCGCCTTGCCGATAAACGGCAGCAGGTGGTGTTCGCACAGCGAGTACAACTCGATGTCCTTGACCAGCACCATTTCGCTGTTGTCGGAGCTGAACAAGGCACCGTTGGTGACTTCTTCGAGTGTCTGTTCATAGCCGCGGCAAAGGTACTGCATCGCCTTGGCGGCACGCTTGGGCGTGTCGAGCAGGCCCTCGCGGGAGACGTCCTCGCCGAGTTGGCCGAGGATCGCGGTGTAGTTTTGTTCCAATGTCACAGGACTGTTTCCGTATGGGTTTCAGAACGGTACGGTGTATGCCTGTACCAATGTGAAGCGCTGCCCGGCGCGCGACAGCGGCGGGTGATGTGGCGCACATAGTAGCGTAGGTGCGCCGACAGTTGTATTCCCGGACGATACCGATGTTAGAGTCGGCCTCCGTTGAGGAGGACGTGATGACCCCGCTGGAGCGAAGTATTTCTGAGCGCGCCCTGATCTTTGCCAAAGCAAATCGGACCCGCATTGCCCGTGAACTTGCCTGCCTGACTAAGTACCCAGGTGAAAATTATCCGGTTTCAGTGTTTATGGCGGGCTCGCCTGGTGCCGGCAAGACAGAAGTGTCCAAATCATTTATTCGCTTGATGGAGGAGGGGGGATCCAGTGCATTGCGAATCGACCCCGATGACTTCAGGGAATACTTTCCTGACTACACAGGCGCAAACTCCAGTCTTTTTCAACGTGGCGTAACTGCTATGGTGGAGAGGACCGTCGATCTGGTTTATCAGCAGCGTCAGTCTTTCCTGTTGGACGGAACGCTGGCCAACTTTGCCGTGGCTCGGAAAAATATCCAGCGCGCCCTTGATAAGGAAAACCGGTCTGCACAGGTTATCTACGTCTACCAGAAGCCTGAGCTGGCGTGGGAATTTGTGTTGGCACGGGAGACTGTTGAGGGGCGAAACATTCCTTGCAAAGAGTTCATTTGCCAGTTTTATGCATCAAAAACGACGGTGTGCGGATTGAAACGTGAGTTTCTGGGGCGTCTTCAAGTCGATGTGCTCATCAAGGACACTGATGGCGGGGCGTCGTACATCGGCATCGACCTATCGGCTGAGGAAATTGACGAACTCGTTATACAGCCCTACCATCCTGATCAACTTGAGCAAATTTTGACCGGAGTAGCCTTATGAAAGGCGAAATTACGGAAGTTGTAGAAAAATATTCATCCACCACCATGTCAGATTTTTTTCGAAGTGGTTCGGTAGAAGAAAAACGTGCTGTTTACAGAAGCGCAGCCGATACTGCGATCACCATGCAAAAGGCAGTGATCTCGCTGGCGAAAGAGAAAAAAGCGAAAGAGCTTTTCGACAACTGACGTTACTGGCAATACCACAATAGCCCAGCTCAATTGCTGGGCTTTTTATTACTTATTCGTCGCGCCCTTCCATCATCGTGCGCTTGAGCATCACATACACCGCACCCGCGCCCCCATGACGGGCCTGGCACGAGGTAAAGCCGAGCACCTGGGCATGCTGGCGCAGCCAGGTGTTGACGTGGCTCTTGATCATCGGCCGCTTGCCGTCCAAGCGCACCGCCTTGCCATGGGTGACGCGCACGCAGCGGATTTCGAACCTGGTGGCTTCGGCGAGGAAGGCCCACAGGGTTTCCCGGGCTTTTTCCACCTTCATGCCGTGCAGGTCGAGGCTGCCTTCGAACGGGATCTGACCGGCCTTGAGCTTGCGCATCTGGCTTTCCTGTACGCCGTCGCGGGCCCACATCAGCTCGTCTTCGGGGCCGACGTCGATCACGAACTGGTCTGACAGGCCATCCACGGTGGTGGCATCGGTGCGCACCGTAGCAGCCTGGCGCAGCTTGGCGATCTGTGCGCGGTCGGCCTTGGGTTTGCCGGTGTCGGCGCGGTCGTGCTTGATCGGCTTGACGCCGCGCAGCTCGTTTTTGAACAGGGAAAAATCGTCGTCTTGCATGTCAGCCTCCGCGAAGGGCGGGCAGTTTACCTAAATCGCGGCGGCCGGGGCGCAGGAAACGCTATCCAAGCGCCATCAGTCGTGCTTTTTCATCAGGTGCGAGGCGATGTTCAGTGACAACGGCTGGCGCATCTTCCGACGGCTGCGGCGCCACAGCCACACGCCCAGCCACAGCACGAGCAGCCCGATCCCCAACAGAATCGCCGAGCCGCCAGGGCTGGCATTCAGTTCGCCAAGGGCCGGCGAGTGGCCAAACAAACCGGCGCCACCAGCGCCGGTCAACAGCAAACCTACTACCGCCAGCAGCGCGGCAATGCCGGCCACCAGGCGCAGACGCCAGTTGCTCGGGCCCTTGGGGCGCAAGCGACGAGCGTCAAAACCATCGGATATCTTCATTCCGACCTTTCCTCCAGGGTATCGGCCCTTCGACCGGAAGATACACAGGTTGTTCCTGTACCCGAGGTAAATGCGCCAAATGAGAGGGCTTTGCGGATGAGCGGGACCTGCAATAGGCCGCGCCGCTCACCCGAAGGGCGATCAGATCAGGTCTTTAGTCAGTGCGAGAGTGGCAAAGTTGTCAGCCATGATGGCCATCTCGGTCTGCTGCACATGCTCGGCGCTCAGGATGCCACCTTTGTAAGGCAGGTCGCGGGTGGCACAGGCGTCTTCCACCAGGGTGCAGCGAAACCCCAGGTTCTTCGCGGCACGCACGGTGGTGCTGACGCTGGAGTGGCTCATGAAGCCGCAGACGATCAGGTCCAGGGAACCGAGGTCCTGCAGGTGTTTTTCCAGGCCGGTGCCGTGGAAGGCGCTGGGCAGCAGCTTGCCGATGATGGTTTCGTCACCTTGAGGTTCGAGGCCGGAGATGAACTCACCACGCTCGCCCTGGGGGTCAAACAGGCCGCCCACGGTACCCAAATGGCGCACGTGCACGATCGGGCGCCCGGCGTTGCGCGCGGCGGCGACCAGTTGCTTGATATTGCCGACCGCCGCGTCCATGCCGGAGAGGGCGAGCGGGCCACTGAGGTATTCCTTTTGGGCGTCGATGATCACGAGGGTCGCATGGCCAAGGTTGGCAGCTGCGTAACCACGACCGCTGAGTTGAAACATCGTCTTTGGAACGGACATTCTGGGGCTCCTGTGAGGGGGGCTTTTGCGTCATTGTCCACTGGCTGAGCGGTTCTGTGAATCGCTACTATCGTAAGGTACGCCGTTGCTGGCGTGCAGCCATGTCAAGTGGGCAGCTTGTTTAACCGAATGATGGCGATTTGGATGAAATCCGACGTACGGCAACAGGTTTTCGTACATCGTCGGTACAGGTGAAGGCTGTTAGAATCGCCAGTCGTTTTTTCCAGGAGTCTGCCCCCCCGTGATCACATCCCGCCTGCGCACCTTGCGCGACCACATCCGTTGGGCCGTCAGCCGTTTCCATGGGGAAGACCTGTTTTTTGGCCATGGCACCGACAATGCCTGGGACGAAGCCCGGCAGTTGGTGCTCGGCGCCTTGCACCTGCCATGGGAAATTGCCGACAGCTACCTCGATTGCAACCTGGAAGAAGAGGAAATCTCTCACGTACAGCGTTTGTTGCATCGCCGTATCCATGAGCGGGTGCCCACGGCCTACCTGTTGAAAGAGGCGTGGTTCTGCGGCATGTCGTTTATCGTTGACGAGCGCGTGCTGATCCCGCGCTCACCCATCGGCGAACTGATCGAAAACCGCTTCGAGCCTTGGCTGGCCCAACCGCCGGCGCGCATTCTCGACCTGTGCACCGGCTCCGGTTGCATCGGCATTGCCTGCGCCTACGAGTTCCAGGACGCCGAAGTGGTACTCGGCGACCTGTCCTTCGAAGCCCTGGAAGTGGCCAACCAGAATATCGAGCGCCATGGTGTCGACGAGCGCGTGTACACCGTGCAGGGCGATGGCTTCGACGGCCTGCCGGGCCAGCGCTTTGACCTGATCGTGTCCAACCCACCGTATGTGGATGCCGAAGACTTTGCCGACATGCCGGACGAATACCAGCACGAGCCGGAGCTGGGCCTGGCCTGCGGCGACGATGGCCTGAACCTGGTGCGGCGCATGCTGGCCGAGGCGGCGGACCACCTGACCGAGAAGGGTTTGCTGATTGTCGAGGTGGGCAACAGCCAGGTGCATGTTGACGCGCTGTACCCGGAAGTGGACTTCGCCTGGCTGGACTTCCAGCGGGGTGGGCATGGGGTGTTCATGCTCACGGCCGAACAGTGCCGGGAACACCAGGCAATCTTCGCCGCTCGGGTTTAACCAAGCTTAGGGTAGAAAATGTGGGAGGGGGCAAGGCCCTCCCGCATTTCGATGGCTTTCCAGCCGGCTAGCGGTGCGTGGCGATCCAGATCAACAGCCCCGCCTGAAACACGGTGAACGCCACCAGGCAGGTGATGGTAAACCGCAACCCGCTGTCCTCACGCTTGAACTTGGTGACCTTTTCTTCTTCCTTGCGCAGCTTCACTTCCTGCTCCAACAGGTTGTGCTCGGCCTGTTGCAGCATCTGCGCGGCTTCAAGGATCTCCACGAACTGCACCTTCTCGGTGTTCCAACTGTCCAGTACGTCGCTGACCTTGCCCGGCTGCACGTTGCCTTTGAGGTGCTGCACATCGGCGTAGGCCACATCGAAACCCTGGACGCGCAGGAAGTGATCGCGGCGCAGGCGTGTGGCTTCGTTGAGTGCGTCCTTGTTGGCCAGGTCCACGCCGTCGACGCGGTAGTGCGACCATTTCTTCTTCGCCCACGCGGCGCCCTGGGCCACCAGGAAACGACCGATGCCGCGGTTGGCCGGTTCGATTTCCAGGCTGTTGCCCGGGCCGAAGTGCACGCGGTGTTTATCGTGATCCACCCAGATATCCAGATGGTTCTGCTCACGGCGCACCCGCTGCCCCGGCAATTGGATGACCATGCGCAACAGGCTGTGGTGTTTGTCATGGCGCTCGGCATAGCCGAACTGTACGAACCGCAGCGGCCGCAGGCCGGTGGCGCGGTCGGTGGCCAGCGGGGCCAGGCGCAGCATCTTGAAATGCTCGGCCTGAACATCCGCCCACGGCAGGGGAGCCGCCGTGTCGATGGCCTCGGTTTTTTCAGCCGGGGTGTCGGCGGTCGGTTCCGGTGTTGCTTCAGTGGTTGTCATGCGGTGCGATCCTGTCCAAGCCCTGCAAGTCGAGCGTCTTTTTGCCGTCGACCCTGGGCTTATCGGCCGATTTCTGCAGGACTGGAGGCAAATTGTCGCTTAACGGGGTTGAAGTCCGTCGATAAAGCGCACCAAACGGTTGCCCAGCTCGGCGGCGAGGGGTAATTGCGGGTCATTGTAGGAGGCCAATTGTTGCTTTACGTCGTTGGGCACGATGCGCATCACGTGGTTCATGCCTTCGATCACCGCCAGTTCGGCATCGGGCTTGGCCCTTTTGAGTTGCTCGGCGTCGCCCACACCGACCTGAATATCGTTGCTGCCCTGGATGATCAACGCCGGCATGCGCAGTTTTGCAAACGCCGCTGAAGGATCGGCGCGAAACAGGCTGATCAGATACGGCTGCACGCTGGGTCGGAAAATACCCTGCAACGGGCC
This sequence comes from Pseudomonas sp. S3E12, assembly GCF_001702295.1. Classification (NCBI taxonomy): domain Bacteria; kingdom Pseudomonadati; phylum Pseudomonadota; class Gammaproteobacteria; order Pseudomonadales; family Pseudomonadaceae; genus Pseudomonas; species Pseudomonas sp. S3E12. The sequence continues at coordinate 110,069 of NZ_MBDT01000022.1, read as the reverse complement.
AGGCACATCGGCGTCCACCTGACCGGCCTTGAGGTGATCAAGGATTTCATTGCTGCGCAGCAGCAGGGCAGGGGGCAGGTGATCGGCCAGTTGCTGGCGGATGACCTGGTCGACCGGACGGGCGCTGCCGGACAGGGAAATCACCCCGGCCGGGTCGAGTTGCGGTGCGGCCAGTGCAGCCACCAGCGCACCTTCGCTGTGGCCCAGCACAATCAGCGGGCCCATGCGTGTGTCGGCCTTGAGTAATTTGCCCCAGGCCACCGCGTCGGCCACGTAGGCGTCGAGGGTCAGGTTGCGTTCGTCGGGCGTGGCGGCGAGGCTGGCGGCCACACCGCGCTTGTCGTAGCGCACGCTGGCGATGTTGTGCCGGGCCAGCACCCAGGCCAGGCGCTTGAGGCTGTCATTGCGTGCGCCGTCGGCGCTGTTGCCGTTGCGGTCGGTGGGGCCGGAGCCGGCGATGATCAACACCACCGGCACCGGTTTGTCGGACTGCGGCAGCAGCAGCGAGCCAAACAGTTCGCCGCTGCCGGTGTCCAGGCTGATCGGGCGTTGCAGTACGACAGGGGAGGCGGCGTGGGCCACGGCGGTAAACAGGGTCAGGGTAAACAGAAGAACTCGCAGCATCATCGCGCCATCATGAGGAAGGTGCCGGTTGGACCAAGGTCTACCGGGAAGGTTTCGAGGATGAACTAGTCGGTTAGCCTGCGTATACTGGCCGCCTTAAGTTATTACGGTTGACTTGATTCAACTGATTTCACGGAGCGCCCTGCATGTCCGGCAATACCTTCGGCAAGCTGTTCACTGTCACCACCGCGGGCGAAAGCCATGGCCCGGCGTTGGTCGCCATTGTCGACGGCTGCCCGCCCGGCCTCGAGCTGTCCCTGGAAGACCTGCAGCGTGACCTCGACCGCCGCAAGCCCGGCACCAGCCGCCACACCACCCAGCGCCAGGAACCCGACGAAGTCGAGATCCTCTCCGGGGTGTTCGAAGGCCGCACCACTGGGTGCGCCATCGGCCTGCTGATTCGCAACACCGACCAGAAGTCCAAGGACTACTCGGCGATCAAGGATCTGTTCCGCCCGGCCCACGCCGACTACACCTACCACCATAAATACGGCGAACGCGACTACCGTGGCGGCGGCCGCAGCTCGGCGCGCGAAACCGCGATGCGGGTGGCAGCCGGCGCCATCGCCAAGAAATACCTGGCGACCCAGGGCATCGTCATCCGTGGCTACATGAGCCAGTTGGGCCCGATTGAAATCCCGTTCAAGACCTGGGACAGCGTGGAAGACAACGCCTTTTTCTGCCCTGACCCGGACAAAGTGCCGGAACTGGAAGCCTATATGGACCAGCTGCGCCGCGACCAGGATTCGGTCGGCGCCAAGATCACCGTGGTCGCCGAAGGCGTCAAGCCGGGCCTGGGCGAGCCGATTTTCGATCGCCTCGACGCCGAACTGGCCCATGCGCTGATGAGCATCAATGCGGTGAAAGGCGTGGAAATCGGCGCCGGTTTTGCCTGCGTGTCCCAGCGTGGCACCGAGCACCGCGATGAACTGACGCCGGAAGGCTTCCTCAGCAACAACGCGGGCGGCATCCTCGGTGGTATTTCCTCCGGCCAGCCGATTGTTGCGCACCTGGCACTCAAGGCTACCTCGAGCATCACCACCCCCGGCCGTTCCATCGATGTGCACGGCAACCCGGTCGACGTGATCACCAAGGGCCGTCACGACCCGTGCGTGGGCATCCGGGCCACGCCGATTGCCGAAGCGATGATGGCCATCGTGTTGATGGACCACCTGCTGCGCAATCGCGGGCAAAACGCCGATGTGCGCGTGAGTACCCCGGTGCTGGGCCAGCTGTGACGGCGCGGCGGTGACAGCCCTCCCGTACTGGCGCCTCTCCAGCTTCTACCTGTTCTACTTCGCCCTGCTCGGGGCGACGGCGCCGTTCCTGGCGCTGTACTTCGACCACCTGGGGTTCTCCAGCGCGCGCATCGGCGAGCTGGTGGCCATCCCCATGCTGATGCGCTGCGTGGCGCCCAACCTGTGGGGCTGGCTGGGCGACTACAGCGGCCGACGCCTGGCTATCGTGCGCTTCGGCGCGGTGTGCACCCTGCTGAGTTTTTCCCTGATCTTTGTCAGCCACACCTACGCCTGGCTGGCCCTGGTGATGGCCCTGCATGCGTTCTTCTGGCACGCGGTGCTGCCGCAGTTTGAAGTGATCACCCTGGCCCACCTGCAAAAACAGACCGCGCGCTATAGCCAGGTGCGCCTGTGGGGCTCCATCGGTTTTATCCTCACCGTGGTGATCATGGGCCGCCTGTTCGACTGGCTGAGCCTGGACATCTACCCGGTGGTGGTCGTGGTGATCATGGCCGGCATCATCGGTGCCAGCCTGTGGGTACCGAATGCGCAGCCCGCCAGCCAAGGCAATCGCTTGGCCGGTGATGGTTTCCTCAAACAGCTGCGCAGCCCCGGCGTACTGGCGTTTTACGCCTGCGTGGCGCTGATGCAAATGAGCCATGGCCCCTATTACACCTTCCTGACCCTGCACCTGGAACACCTTGGCTACAGCCGTGGCATGATCGGCATGCTGTGGGCCCTGGGGGTGGTGGCGGAAGTGCTGATGTTCCTGGGCATGAGCCGCATCCTCACACGTTTTTCGGTACGCCGGGTGCTGCTGGCCAGTTTCCTGCTGGCGGCCCTGCGCTGGCTGCTGCTGGGCTCGTTTGCCGAACTCCTGTGGGTGCTGTTGCTGGCGCAGGTCATGCACGCTGCCACGTTCGGCAGTTTTCACGCCGCAGCGATTGCCTTTGTGCAGCGCAGCTTTGGCGATAAGCAACAAGGCCAGGGCCAGGCGCTGTACGCCGCCCTGGCCGGCACCGGTGGTGCGCTGGGTGCGCTGTATTCCGGCTACAGCTGGAACCTGCTGGGGCCGACCTTCACCTTTAGTATTGCCAGCGTCGCCGCCCTGGCCGCCGCCGCTATCATCGGTTTTCGATTGCAAGAGCAGAACCAAGGAACCCTTCAATGAGTTATGTCGCCGTCTACCCCGTCGCTTCACCGGATACCCCGAACAAGGTCCTGACCCATGTCGACGACATCGCCGCTACCCTGGCCGAGCACGGTGTGCGGTTCGAGCGCTGGCAGCCTGCCCTGATCGAGAGGGGCGCCAGCGACGCTGACATGATTGCCGCCTATCAGCCGCAGATCGATGCCCTCGGCTACGGTGCGGTGGCGGTGCTCAGTGTCACCAGCGACCACCCGCAAAAAGCCGAATGGCGTGCCCGGTTCCTGGATGAACGCCGCTACAGCGAAGACGAAGTGCATTTTTTCATCGCCGGCCAGGGCTTGTTCAACCTGCATGTTGGCGACTATGTGTATGCCGTGCGTTGTGAGAAAAACGACCTGATGGTGGTGCCGGCCGGTATGCCGCACTGGTTTGATATGGGGGAGAGCCCGTACTGTATAACGCTGCGACTCTTCGATCAGGCGCAAAACCCGGTGCCGGAGTTGACGGGTGACGATATCGCCCGACGCTTTCCCGGGCTGGATGACTGATTACGACGTATCGAAAACTTCAACCCCCGCATGTTGGAAGTTGTTGTGGGAATAAACTCTTATTCTTGTAAGGCCCGGCTGTTTATCGCAGGGCCTGCGCCTTAGTGCCATTGGTTATGTAACTCTTTGCGGCATCAACGTTTATATCACCTGTCAATAGGAGGAATCCGAAGGTGATAGGGCGATAGCCAGCAGAAGGGAGCGAAACTAATGAGAGGCCCCAGGGAATTGTCTCCACCGCCACATTCGGTGCCCAGCGCCGTCAGGAGGCGTTTGAGTTTGTCCGGAAAACCGCTGACCCCTACGGAACTGGAAATCCTGCGTTGGGCCTCCGAAGGCAAGACCGTCTGGGAAATCAGCCAGATTCGCGCCACGTCCGAAGCCACGGTGAAATTCCACCTGCGCAATATCTACGGCAAATTTGGCGTGACCAACCGAGTGCAGGCGATGAATGAGGCGGCACGCCAAGGTTTATGCTGACCCAAACTTTCGGCCACCGAAGCAATCGGTTTGAAGCGTCATCGTCCAGCCATAACCAAGCCGTGCTTACGTGGATGCACCTTCAGAATGTCCTCGGCGACCGACTCGGCTCCAGTTCCGGAGGGTGTCAATGAACGCGCGTAGCGGAGGCGGTACCTGACGCGGAATAACGGTAATGCCATGACCTCGACCTTGCACCTAATTGACCTCATGATCGTGTCGCCCATTCACATTCGGGGGGGCGGTGTCTAACGTCGCATTGGTGGCGCTAGGCTCGACGTCAGTCTTTTGATTGATCGCGTCGGCTACGCGGCAGCGATCAGCGCTCCTTGTTGGCGCAGATGCGTCTGGAAACGAGCGGCATAGTCTTCGACAACGGCATCCCTTACGCTGGAGCGTGCCTCAAGCGCCTTACGCCAAGCCGAAATGCGCGGAAGGCTGTCGAAAATCTGGTGTGCGACAGTTGCGTCGATACTCTCGAAGTAACGGAAAAGCGGGGCATAAACCGCATCAACCATTCCAAAGGCGGAGCCATTGAAGAACGGCCCCACGCCTATTTCTGACTCCAGTTTGCCGAGTCGTTCGCGAAATGCGGTGCGCTTGGCATCTGCGGTCGCAGAGTCACGAGCGTGGAGAAACTGCCAGGCTTCAGCTTGCGCCTGCGACGCGAACTCGATCCACGCGCGATTCCGTGCGCGAGCTAACGCATCGACGGGGTACATCGGCGCGCCGCCTTGGGTTTCGTCGAGGTACTCGCAGATGACCATGCTTTCGAATAGGATCGCGTCTTCCGCATTGTCCCGGCGCACCTTGAGCACCGGGACCTTGCCGGTTGGCGAAACTGCCAGGAACCAGTCTGGCTTGGCTGATAAGTCGACATTTATCCGATCGAATTGGATACCCTTTTCAAGCAGCACAATCGCGGCGCGCTGTACGAATGGGCATAGTGGGTGGCTTATCAGCGTAAGAGCGTTCATTGCTTTTAGTGGCCCTGGATGGTTTATCAAGCGCAAACAGCGGCAGAGGTTTCCCGCGTACCGCTGTGTGCGCAGTCTGGATTGGACTGGTTCGTCCCTGAGTGCTGGGGCCGGCGTTCAGTACCTGATTAACTCAGCCAGGACGGTGTGGCATTCGCGCAATTCTTGAGCTGCGCGCTTAGCCATTCAGCAGGCGGCCGCCGTCAAGGACGATTTCGGAGCCGACCGTCCAACGCGACTCGTCGGATGCCAGATACAGCACTGCTTTGGCCACCTCGTCGGAGGTACCGAAGCGCCCAAGCGGAATGGTTGCCGCGATCTCTTTGTTAAGCTGCTCGCGATAAGCTTGTGGAATACCCAGCTTGTCGTAAAGCGGAGTCTCGACGGGGCCAGGGCTCACTGCATTGACACGGATGCCACGGCCCAGCAATTCGGTCGAGAGCGTCTTCGACATGTTCAGTAATGCGGCCTTCGTTGCGGCATACACGGACGAGCGATCTGCGCCTGCATGGGCGCTTACGGAAGTCGTCAACACGACCGAAGCAGGATTGGCGAAGACCGGCAACAGCGCCTGCATCAGGAAGTACGGCCCTTTGACGTTGATGTCGAAAGAGCGGTCAAACATATCTTCCGTCCATTCCTCAATGGGCTGCCAGACGGATACGCCGGCATTGAGGAAGGCAACGTCGAGTTGGCCGTAGTGTTCCTTGATGACGTGTGCCAGCTCCTTTTGTGCCTCAACGCTGGCCGAGTCGGCGCGCAGCACCGGCACTTCCGGGCCTAATTCGGCCTGGGCCTTTGCAATCGAATCGGGGTTGACCCCCGTTACGATCACGCGAGCACCCTCCGCCAGGAACTGCTTTGCCGTTTCCAGCCCGATGCCACTGGTGCCGCCAGTAATGAGCGTACGTTTACCTTGCAAGCGCGACATTTGAATTCTCCGGTGAAGGACGACCACCGCGGTCGACAGGGAGAAATATGCGCTCATGCCCCATGGTATATAAGACTGCTTATTCGCATATAATTCATGCAAATTGAGCATGAATTGAGGTGGAGAAGTGGACCGATTTCTGTTGATGACATGCTTCGCGCGTGCTGTAGAAACCGGGAGCTTTTCGGCGGCAGGGCGTGATCTAGGGCTGGGGCAACCCAATGTAAGCCGCTATGTAGCGGCTCTGGAGGATCATTTGCAGACGCGCTTGCTCCACCGGTCTACGCGCAAGCTGTCGTTGACGCCGGAGGGCGAACGCTACTATGCGGACATCCGGCGCATCCTGGATGCGGTGGATGAATCCGAATCGTCGTTCAGAAACAACGTCGATCCATCGGGACTCTTGCGCGTAGCCTGTCCGACAGCTCTCGCTCACGCGTTTGTGCTGCCGCATGTGCCGGCCTTTCTGGAGCGCTACCCTCAATTGATCTTGGATCTCCAACTCAACGATCGATACGTAGACCTGGTCAATGAAGGCACCGAACTCGCCATTCGCATAGGACAGCTGGAGGACAGCACCTTGCGCGCCCGGCCTCTTGGATGGTACGACCGGGTCTTCGTCGCCAGCACGGACTACTTGGCTAAACGCGGCGTTCCGCAGACCCCGGAGGATCTACGCGACCACGATTGCATCGTCTACACCCTACTGTCGTCCGGGGCGACCTGGCGATTCCGGGACGCGGAGATTCCGATTACCGGCAGGCTCAGGGTCAACTCGCCCGACGCTGTGAGTGCGGCGGTCGTGGCGGGCCTGGGTGTGGCGCATGGACCTGCGTGGCTGTTTGAGAGCGGGCTGAACAGCGGGAGATTACAGTTCATTCTCACCAATCATGGGGCTCCCCCTGTCCCCGTGCAGATGGTTTATGTCGCCAATAGACTGCTCCCCACGCGGGCTATCGTGTTCATGGATTTCATGGCTGAGGTGTTTTCAAAGATTCCAGCCTTGAACGGCGGCACCCCTGTGCCGACTCTATAGGACGAGACGGCACCGGCAGATGTTGAACTCGCCTATAAACAGCTTTATCGGGCTTAGGCGCAGTCCGGCGAAGTGCCGGGCTGGAATCATCGTCAAACAAAAAAGGCCGCGACGCTCGAAAGCGTCGCGGCCTTGTTATGACTGCGGTATTTACGCCGAATGGTAGGTCGGCAGGGCAAAGCGGTTCTGGCTTTGCAACATCGAAATTTGCGGCAGTTCACTGGCTTGTTCGGCCAGGTCGCGACGAATCGCGCTGATCACCCAGGTCAATTGATCGGCGGTGTGCAATTGCTGGTAAGAGATCGAACGCTTGACCTGCTTGCCGTCACTGTTGCGCAGGGTCAACAGAATGCCGCCGTCGGGACGTGGTTGGGTGGTGACGTCGTAGTTGGAGAATACTGAAGCGAATTTATCTTGGATCAGGCTCATGTCTATCAGCTCCGTTGGCTCAAGTTGGCAAGCATGGAGTGATAGGTGCAGTGATTGTGCCAGCTTATGATTTAAAAAATATCCTTATAAATCAATGGCTTGAAAAATCAGTGAATTTTCGCTTTCGTGCAATTTGCATGAATGGCCATCATGCATCCTGCATTTTGCGTTACTCGATGGCATGGGGTTGGCGCCCCTGTACCGATAAAGACTACCTGCGGGCGGCTAAATTCCCTTTTTGAGCGCTCACCCGACGGGATACAAAACTTTTCAAATCCTGCGTGTACAGCCGAAGAACGGCTGACGTATTTTCCTGCAATGCATTCGGCCTTCCTCTTACAGAGGTGTCGGTGCTTCGGGATCAGACGAAGAATAAGAAAAAGGACGTTTCTCCATGAGCCACCCGCACAATGACATGATCACCTGGGGCAAGCTGCTGAGTAAGGTGCCGGCCATCGTTCGCGCCCTGCCGCGCGTAGTGCGCGGCATGCGTGCCGCCAATGTCACCGACCCCGCGCAGCCTTGCGGGCTGGGCTGGCACTTTGAGCAAGCCACCCTGCGCAACCCCGACGGCAACGCGTTGTTGTACGGCGACCGTGTGCTCAGCTACACCGACGCCAACCAGCGCGCCAACCGTATTGCCCACCACCTGCAAGCCCAGGGCATCGGCAAGGGTGACGTGGTGGCGCTGTTTATCGAAAACCGCCCCGAATTGCTCTTGAACGTGCTGGCCGTGGCCAAGCTGGGTGGCATCTGCGCGATGCTCAATACCGCGCAAACCCAGGCGGCGTTGGTGCACAGCCTGAACCTGGTGAGCCCGGCAGCCATTATTGTTGGCGCGGAACTGGTGGCCCCCTATGACGCGGTGCGCGATCAGGTGGCCATCGCGGCTGATCGAACCTGGTTCGTCGCCGATCAACCATCCAGCCTGGTGCCGCAGGGGTATATCGACCTGTTGGCTGCGAGCGCCGAGTGCCCGGTGGACAACCCGGCCAGCACTGCGCAGATCTTCTTCAACGACCCCTGCTTCTATATCTACACCTCCGGCACCACCGGCTTGCCCAAGGCCGGCATCATGAAACACGGCCGCTGGACCAAGACTGCCGTCAGCTTCGGCAGCATCGCGCTGGACATGGGGCCGGACGACGTCTTGTATTGCACCTTGCCGCTGTACCACGCCACCGGGCTGTGTGTGTGCTGGGGCTCGGCGATTGTCGGGGCGTCGGGCTTCGCCATTCGCCGCAAGTTCAGCGCCAGCCAGTTCTGGGACGATGCGCGCCGATTCAAGGCGACCACCCTCGGCTACGTCGGTGAGCTGTGTCGTTACCTGCTCGACCAGCCACCCGGTGAAAACGACCTTGATAACCGCGTGACCAAGATGGTCGGCAATGGCTTGCGCCCCGGCGTGTGGGCGCAGTTCAAGGCACGCTATGGCGTGGAGCATATCTGCGAGCTGTACGCGGCCAGTGACGGCAATATCGGTTTTACCAACGTGCTGAACTTCGACAACACCATCGGTTTCTGCCTCCAACACTGGGCGCTGGTGGACTACGCCCATGACAACGGCGAGCCGCTGCGTGGCAGCGATGGTTTTATGCGCAAAGTCCCCACGGGCGGGCAGGGCCTGTTACTGGCCAGGATCGATGAAAAATCCCCCTTCGACGGCTACACCGACCCGGAAAAGAATCGCAGGGTGGTACTCACCGACGTGTTTGAAAAAGGTGATCGCTACTTCAATACCGGCGATTTGTTGCGCAGCATCGGCTTTGGCCATGCGCAATTTGTGGATCGCCTGGGGGATACCTATCGCTGGAAAGGTGAAAACGTGTCCACCACCGAGGTCGAGAACGTCCTGCTGCAACACCCGCAGATCGCCGAAGTGGTGGCTTATGGCGTGGAGATCGAAAACACCAATGGCCGTGCGGGCATGGTCGCCATCACCCCGAGTGAGTCCCTGGCCTCGCTGGACATGCGCGAGCTGCTGCAATTCGCCCACGGCCAGTTGCCCCACTATGCGGTGCCGCTCTTCCTGCGGATCAAGGTCAAGATGGAAACCACCGGTACCTTCAAATACCAGAAGGTCAAGCTCAAGGAAGAGGCCTTTGATCCGGACAAGGCTGGCAATGACCCGGTGTATGCCTGGTTGCCGGGGTCGGACTGCTATGTGCCGGTCACCGGGCAACTGTTGGCGCAGATCCAGGGCGGCCAGTTCCGCTATTGATTCTGTCTATGGCCGCTTTTGCTAAAAAGGGCATGACAGTGGGGAACTCCCTCGCGACACTGGCGGCCTATAAAGCACCAGACAAGGAGCCCCCACATGTCAGACCAAGCCAAACAAATGACTGAAGACGAAGCCGCCGAATTTGCCGAGCAGGTCTTCGACGTCGCCCGCAAAGGCGACGCCGCTATGCTCGCCGCGCTCCTGGCCAAAGGCTTGCCGGCCAACTTTCGCAACCACAACGGCGATACCTTGCTGATGCTGTCTGCCTACCACGGCCATGCCGAAGCGGTAAAAGTGCTGCTGGAGTTCAAGGCCGACCCGCTGATCGCCAATGACAAGAACCAGCTGCCCATCGCCGGCGCGGCGTTCAAGGGCCACTTGCCGGTGGTCAAGGCGCTGATTGAAGGGGGCACGCCAATCGAGGCCGCCTCGTCCGACGGGCGTACCGCGCTGATGATGGCCGCCATGTTCAACCGCGTCGAGATGCTCGACTACCTGCTCAGCCAAGGCGCCAACCCCAGGGCCACCGATGCCCAGGGCGCGACTGCGCTGGCGGCGGCGCAGACCATGGGCGCGAAGGACACGGCGGCGCAGCTGGAGAAACTGGTGTAGGCTGTGCGCCCTCAAAAACCAGCCCGCTACAGGATCACCCCATGAAAACCGCCCTCGTCGAACTTATCAGTAAAATCAGCGCCGGGGTCATGGGCGAGGACGAGGTGGCGCGCATTGCCGAAGAGGCCGCCCAAGCCTACGCCGACCCGGCGGCCTTCCTGGCGGCCAACCCGGATATCAACTACGACGACAGCTTTCCGATCCCGCTGGGGGAGTGGGTAGTGGTCGGCAGCCTGCCGGATACCGTGCTGTTCCAGGCCGATACCTATGGCGATCTGTTTGCGCAGATCGTCGCGTCGTTCGGCCCGGGTGTGGTGTTCAACCTCAAGCCCAAGCAATTGGCCAAGACTGACGGCCTTACCGCCCTGAACCGTATCCAGATCCAGATGAGCGCCCTGAGTCCGGAAGACGGCGGTTATGTGCTGCTCAACTTCAGCCAGTTGCTGGACGACGAGATCCAGGCGGTGCTGGTGTTCGGCAATGACCTGCCGCGCGTGCTGGCGTTGTGTGCCGAAGTCGGCATCCAGGCCGAGCCATCCCTGGAAGCGCTGAAGGTCGCCGTGCACGTCTGAAATAAAACGGAACCCCGGCCAGGGCTGGCTATCCTACAAGGGCATGCCCTCACTTAGGAGCGACACCATGGGTTCCACTTTCAACGGTCTGATCGGGCTGATTATCCTGGCGCTGGATATCTGGGCGATCATCAATGTGTTCAAAAGCGGCGCAAGCACCGGGGCCAAGGTGTTGTGGATCCTGTTGATCCTGCTGCTGCCGGTACTGGGCCTGATCATCTGGGCTATCGCCGGGCCGCGCGGCAACGTGCGGATCTGACCCCCCCGCACTCAATTTGGAGTGGGCACAGTAAATGTGGGAGGGAGCAAGCCCCTCCCACATTGGTCTTCAGCGCGCTCCAGAGATTTGTGTATCGAAATATTCGCTGCACACAATTTTCACATCTTATCCAAGACAATCCGCCGGCTCTATCTCCCTGCCAAGGCCCTGCCTCAGGTGCTTTTAAAGGCGGCGCAGCGGTGCTCGTTCAGTAATTAATAGCCTTGATGGCATTGATCGGGCACCATTCGCGCCACTGCATTACTTCGTCACTTAAACTTCCAATGGGTCCTGAAACGACATGGCAAACCCGGACGCCCTGAGTCAGCAGCGAGCTTCTAATCGCCTGCTGCAACCGACCGTCAAATCCCATCTGGCGTACACGCTGCTCTGCGCACTGGTCATGATGGTGATGTTCTCCCTGCTGCGCCTGGCGCTGCTGGTCTACAACCGCGAGATGATCCTCGACACGCCGGCCTCGACCTTCCTTGAAGCGTTCGCCAATGGCCTGCGTTTTGACATCCGCCTGGTGGTCTACCTGCTGATCCCGCTGCTGCTGGCACTGTTCAGCGTACGGGCCATGGCTGCGCGTGGGTTATTCCGCTTCTGGCTGACCCTTGCGTCCAGCATCGCCCTGTTCCTGGGCTTGATGGAGATGGACTTCTACCGCGAGTTCCACCAGCGCCTCAACGGCTTGGTCTTCCAGTATGTGAAGGAAGACCCGAAAACCGTGATGAGCATGCTCTGGTACGGTTTCCCGGTGGTGCGCTACCTGCTGGCCTGGGCCGTGGGCACGCTGATCCTGAGCATCGCGTTCAAAGGCGCCGACCGCGCGACGCGCCCACGTGGCCCGTTCAGTGGTGGCAGCATCGGCACGCGCCAGGTGGCGCCGTGGTATAGCCGCATCGCGGTGTTCGTCGTGTGCCTGCTGATCGCCGTGGTTGCCGCCCGTGGCACCCTGCGCCAGGGCCCGCCGCTGCGTTGGGGCGATGTGTACACCACCGATTCGAACTTCGCCAACCAGTTGGGCCTCAATGGCACCTTGTCGCTGATCGCGGCGGCCAAGGCCCGGTTCGGTGAGGACCGCTCCAACATCTGGAAGGCGACCCTGGACCAGCCGCTGGCCACCCAGACCGTGCGGGACATGCTGGTGCTGCCACAGGAAAAACTGGTCGATACCGACATCGCCGCCGTGCGCCGCGACTACACACCGCCGGCCGAGAAGACCCTGCCGATCAAGAACGTGGTCGTGATCCTGATGGAAAGCTTCGCCGGTCACTCGGTCGGCGCCTTGGGGCGTCCCGGCAACATCACGCCATCCTTCGACAAACTGTCCAAGGAAGGCCTGCTGTTCGACCGTTTCTTCTCCAACGGCACCCATACCCACCAGGGTATGTTCGCCACCATGGCCTGCTTCCCGAACCTGCCAGGCTTTGAATACCTGATGCAGACCCCGGAAGGCAGCCACAAGCTGTCGGGCCTGCCGCAGTTGCTCAGCGCCCGTGATTTCAACGACGTGTATGTCTATAACGGCGACTTCGCCTGGGACAACCAGTCGGGCTTCTTCAGCAACCAGGGCATGACCAACTTCATCGGCCGCAACGACTTCGTCGACCCGGTGTTCTCCGACCCGACGTGGGGCGTGTCCGACCAGGACATGTTCAACCGTGGCCTGGAAGAGTTGAAGGCCCGTGAAGGCGGCAAGCCGTTCTACGCACTCCTGCAAACCCTGTCCAACCACACGCCGTATGCGTTGCCGACGCCATTGCCGGTGGAGAAAGTCACCGACCGTGGCAGCCTCAACGAGCATTTGACGGCCATGCGTTACTCCGACTGGGCCCTGGGCCAGTTCTTTGAAAAGGCCCGCAAGGAGCCGTACTTCAAGGAAACCCTGTTCGTGATCGTGGGCGACCACGGCTTCGGCAACGAACAGCAGATCACCGAGATGGACCTGGGCCGCTTCAACGTACCCATGCTGATGATTGCACCGGGCATGCAGGAGAAATTCGGCGAGCGTGACCACACCGTGGGCACCCAGATCGACATCGTGCCGACCATCATGGGCCGCCTGGGTGGCGACACCCTGCACCAATGCTGGGGCCGCGACCTGCTGAACCTGCCGGAAGGCGACAAGGGCTTTGGCGTGATCAAGCCATCGGGCAGCGACCAGACCGTGGCCTTGGTCACCGCAGACCGCATTCTGGTACTGCCCAAGGAAATGCCACCGAAGCTGTGGCAATACGAACTGGGCGCCAACCCGAGCGGTAAAGTGATTGCCGAATCGCCGGACGAGGCTGCACTCAAGCAGAAACTCGAAGCGTTCCTGCAAACCGCGACCAAGAGTTTGCTGGATAACACCGCAGGCGTTGTAAACGGTAAGCCGGACTAATTAACCGGCAATAAAAAAGAGGCCTTTTTCAAGGCCTCTTTTTTTGCTTCGTTATTACCGCGGGGCGGTTATATCCGGCCCAGCAACAACAGGACCAGCAGCACCACCAGCACCACACCGAGGATACCCGACGGGCCATAACCCCAATTACGCGAGTGCGGGAATACCGGCAGGCCGCCGACCAGCAGGAGGATCAAGATAATGATCAGAATGAGGCTCATGGTTTTTTCCTTATTGTCTTTCTGCAAAGACCGGTTGTTTAACGATAGGCCTGCAGAGTTAATTACAGACGCCTTAACTACTCTGACTCTGGCGCTTCGCAGAAAATTCCATGTTTTTTTAAAGCATTTCGATCAGTCGCTTATTTCTTTTAATTCGCGCTCATCCAGCACTTATTAGTTGAAAAACATTGAACTTAGGCGGACGGCAGGTATCCGACCCGGTCCACGGTTTGCCTGGGGCATTCATCACTCTGATGGTGCGTGGGTGCAGGAAAAACCTTCGCTACACTGCCGATCACTTCTTCTGTGAACCACAAGGCTACTTCCTATGCAAAATCGCATGATGATCACTGGCGCCGGGTCCGGCCTGGGTCGTGAAATCGCTCTGCGCTGGGCCCGTGAGGGTTGGCAGTTGGCCTTGTCGGACGTCAGCGAGCCAGGCTTGCAGGACACCCTGAAGCGCGTGCGTGAAGCCGGTGGCGATGGCTTTATCCAGCGTTGCGACGTGCGCGACTACAGCCAGCTCACGGCGTTTGCCCAGGCCTGCGAAGTGAAGCTGGGCGGCATCGATGTGATCGTCAACAACGCCGGTGTAGCCTCGGGCGGCTTCTTTGCCGAGCTGTCGCTGGAGGACTGGGACTGGCAGATCGCAATCAACCTGATGGGCGTGGTCAAGGGCTGCAAGGCGTTCCTGCCGCTGCTGGAAAAGAGCAAGGGCCGCATCATCAACATCGCCTCGATGGCGGCCCTGATGCAGGGGCCGGCCATGAGCAACTACAACGTGGCCAAGGCTGGTGTGGTGGCGCTGTCGGAGAGTTTGCTGGTGGAGCTCAAGCAGCAGGAAGTCGGCGTACACGTGGTGTGCCCGTCGTTCTTCCAGACCAACCTGTTGGACTCGTTCCGTGGGCCCACACCGGCGATGAAGGCGCAGGTCGGCAAGTTGTTGGAGAGTTCGCCGATCTCGGCGGCGGACATTGCCGACTACATCTACCAGCGTGTGGCGCAGGGCGAATTCATGATCCTGCCCCATGAGCAGGGGCGGATGGCGTGGGCCCTGAAGCAGAAGAACCCGCAGTTGCTCTATGACGAAATGACCACCATGGCCGACAAGATGCGCGCCAAGGCACAGGCTGTTAAGGGCTGATCAGGCAGTAGTCTGTCAGGCAATTTACCTGCATATGTAGGTGTTGCCTGATTTTGCCGCGAGGCATTGCTGCGCCCACACCCAGCGCGCATGGTCGGGGTCCTGTCATTCAATAAGGACAACCGCCATGCTGGTCTTAAGCCGCGCCGTAGGCGAAATCATCGCCATCGGTGATGACATCACCGTGCGCATTCTCGAGCTGAACGGTAATCAGGTGAAATTTGGTGTTGTTGCGCCCGTCGGGGTGCATGTCCATCGCGCCGAGGTCTACCAAAAAATCCTCAAGCATCAAACCTCCCCATCCCAGCCCGCCACCAATCCCTGAGTCAGTCGAACAGATGCTTGGGCACATCGTGCTTGAGCATCAACTGGCACTGCTCGCTGTCCGGGTCGAACACAATCAGCGCCTGGCCCTTGGTCAGCGCCTGGCGCACCCGCAGCACGCGGGTTTCCAGGGGCGTGTCGTCACCATTGTCGGTGCCGTCGCGGGTCACGAAGTCTTCGATAAGGCGGGTCAGGGTGTCGACTTCAAGTGCGTCGTAGGGAATCAGCATACAAGCCTCAGATGATGGATCCCGGCGATCCTACTGCGCCGGGACCGCAGTTGCCAGCGTCAGGACTTCTGGCCGACCAGGCTGTCCACCGATGGCACACGCGTGTCGCTCTCCATCTGCGTTTCGTGCTCGATCTGATGGCTGAACCGGTCCAGTGAGCCCTGGGCCGGTTGTGCGTCACTGGCGAACACCGGCGGGCTGAGGATATACGCGCCCAACAGCCGGCTCAGCGCCGCCAGGCTGTCGATATGGGTGCGCTCATAACCATGGGTCGCATCGCAACCGAACGCCAGCAGCGCGGTGCGGATGTCGTGGCCGGCCGTCACCGCCGAGTGGGCATCGCTGAAGTAATAGCGGAACAGGTCACGGCGCACGGGCAAGTCGTTATCCGAGGCCAGGCGCAGCAGGTGGCGGGAGAGGTGATAGTCATACGGCCCGCCGGAATCCTGCATGGCCACACTGACCGCGTGCTCGCTGGAGTGCTGGCCGGGGGCGACCGGGGCGATATCGATACCGACAAATTCACTCACATCCCAGGGCAGGGCCGCCGCGGCGCCGCTGCCGGTTTCTTCGGTGATGGTGAACAGCGGGTGGCAGTCGATCAGCAACGGTTCGCCGCTGTCGACGATGGCCTTGAGCGCAGCCAACAGCGCGGCGACGCCGGCTTTGTCGTCCAGGTGGCGGGCACTGATATGCCCGCTCTCGGTGAACTCGGGCAATGGGTCGAACGCCACGTAGTCGCCGATGCCGATCCCCAGGGAATCGCAATCGGCGCGGGTGGCGCAGTAGGCATCCAGGCGCAATTCCACATGGTCCCAGCTCACTGGCATTTCATCCACGGCGGTGTTGAACGCGTGCCCGGAGGCCATCAACGGCAACACGCTGCCACGGATCACACCGTTGTCGGTAAACAGGCTGACGCGGCTGCCTTCGGCAAAGCGGCTCGACCAGCAGCCGACGGGCGCGAGGGTCAGGCGGCCGTTGTCTTTGATCGCGCGCACGGCGGCGCCGATGGTGTCCAGGTGCGCGGATACCGCACGGTCGGGGCTGTTTTTCTGGCCCTTGAGGGTGGCGCGAATGGTCCCGCGGCGGGTCATTTCAAACGGGATGCCCAGCTCTTCCAGGCGCTCGGCGACGTAGCGCACGATGGTGTCGGTAAACCCGGTAGGGCTGGGAATGGCGAGCATTTCCAGCAGGACTTTTTGCAGGTAGTTGAGATCCGGTTCGGGGATGGTTCGGCTCATGAAGACTCCTGATGAAATAAGTGAAATTCTTTGGCCAATAGGGCTGTTGTGGCCAAGGGGCTTGTTGTGGCAAGCCCGCTCACCACAGGGTTATTGAGCTGTCGGCTGGCTATGGGGGAATAGCAGGTCCACAAACTTCTCCGCCGTCGGCTGCGGTTCATGGTTGGCCAGGCCGGCCCGTTCGTTGGCTTCGATAAAGACGTACTCGGGTTGATCGGCCGCGGCCACCATCAGGTCCAGGCCCACCATGGGGATATCCAGGGCGCGAGCGGCGCGCACGGCGGCGTCCACCAGGGTGGGATGGAGGATCGTGGTGACGTCCTCCAGGCAGCCGCCGGTGTGCAGGTTGGCGGTGCGGCGCACGGCCAGGGTCTGGCCCCGGGTCAGGATGCTGCTGTAGTCGTAGCCGGCGGCGTGCAGGGTGCGTTCGGTTTCTGCATCCACGGGGATTTTGCTTTCGCCGTCGGTGGCCGCCTGCCGCCGTCGGCTCTGGGCTTCGATCAGCGCGCCAATGGAATGCTGGCCGTCACCGGTCACTTCGGCGGGACGGCGAATCGCAGCGGCGACCACCTCGAAGCCGATTACCAAAATGCGCAGGTCCAGGCCTTGGTGGAAGCTCTCCAGCAACACGCGGCTGTCGAACTGGCGCGCGGCTTCGATTGCCTGCTGCACCTCTTCGATGCTCTGCAGATCCACCGCCACGCCCTGGCCTTGCTCGCCATCCAGGGGCTTGACCACGACGCGCTGGTGTTCGTCGAGGAACTCCAGGTTGTCATCGGCGCTGCCCGCCAGTTGTTGCGCAGGCAGTTTCAACCCCGCGGCTTTCAACACCTTGTGGGTGAGGCTCTTGTCCTGGCACAGGGTCATGCTGATCGCGCTGGTCAGGTCGCTCAGCGACTCGCGGCAGCGCACGCGGCGGCCACCATGGCTGAGGGTGAACAAACCGGCATCGGCGTCATCCACCTGCACATCGATGCCGCGTCGATGGGCCTCTTCGACAATGATCCGCGCATACGGGTTGAACCCCGCCTGGGGGCCGGGGCCGAGGAACAGCGGTTGGTTGATACCGTTCTTGCGCTTGATCGCAAAGGTGGTCAGCGCACGGAAGCCGAGCTTGGCGTAGAGGTTCTTGGCCTGGCGATTATCGTGCAGCACCGACAAGTCGAGATAGCTCAGGCCACGGCTCATAAAGTGCTCCACCAAGTGGCGTACCAACACTTCGCCCACGCCGGGGCGTGTGCACAGCGGGTCGACCGCCAGGCACCACAGGCTGCAGCCGTTTTCCGGGTCGTGGAAGGCTTTCTGGTGATTGAGGCCCATCACGCTGCCGATCACCGCGCCACTGTCTTCGTCCTCGGCCAGCCAGTACACCGGGCCGCCTTCATGGCGCGGTGTCAGGCGTTCGGCGTCGACCGGCAACATGCCGCGGCCTTGATACAACTGGTTGACCGCCAGCCAATCGACCTCGCTCTGCACCCGGCGAATCCGAAAGCCGCGAAACACGCGGGTGGCCGGGCGATAGTCGCTGAACCACAGGCGCAGGGTGTCGGATGGGTCGAGGAACAACTGCTGCGGATCAATCCCGAGGATCTGCTGGGGTGCGGCCACATACAGCGCGATATCGCGCTCGCCGGGCTGTTCGTTGAGCAGTTCCTGGGCCAGGCTGGCCGGGTCCGGAAAGGTATGGCCGATCAGTAGCCGGCCCCAGCCGCAATGCACCGCAATCGGCTCGGCGGCCAGCGGGCTGCCATCTTCGGCCAGGCGCGCTTGCAGGCGCTCGTAGGTCGGCGCCTGGCCCTTCAACAAGCGTTGGCTGTAAGCCGCTGCATGGGGTTTCATCAATCAGATTCCTTGTTCGCTGAGCCACAGGTTCAGCGCGGCCAGTTGCCACAGCTTCGAGCCGCGCAACGGGGTCAATTGACCCTGCGGGTCAGTGAGCAGGTGGTCGAGCATGGCCGGGTTGAACAGGCCGCGATCCTGGCTTGGGTCCAGCAGCAGTTCGCGCACCCAATTCAGGGTGTCGCCCTGCAAATGCTTGAGGCCCGGTACCGGGAAGTAGCCTTTCTTGCGGTCGATGACTTCGCTCGGGATGACCCGGCGCGCGGCCTCTTTCAACACTTGCTTGCCACCGTCGGGCAATTTGAATTTACCCGGTACACGGGCCGACAGTTCCACCAGGCGGTAGTCGAGGAAGGGCGTGCGCGCTTCCAGGCCCCAGGCCATGGTCATGTTGTCGACGCGTTTGACCGGGTCATCCACCAGCATCACCGTGCTGTCCAGGCGCAGGGCCTTGTCCACGGCGGCGTCCGCGCCGGGCATGGCGAAGTGCTCGCGCACGAAGTCACCGGCGGCGTCGTTCGCGGTCAGCCATTTCGGTGCGACGGTGGCAGCGTAGTCATCGTAGCTGCGGTCGAAGAACGCCTCGCGATAAGCCGCATACGGGTCGCTGGCGCCATCTACCTGCGGGTACCAGTGGTAACCGGCGAACAACTCATCGGCGCCCTGGCCGCTCTGCACCACCTTGCAATGCTTGGCCACTTCCCGCGACAGCAGGTAGAAGGCGATGCAGTCATGGCTGACCATCGGCTCGCTCATGGCGCGGAACGCCGCCGGCAGTTGTTCGATGATCTCGCTTTCGGCAATGCGCAGTTGATGGTGACGGGTGCCGTAGTGCTTGGCGATCAGGTCCGAATACTGGAACTCGTCGCCACGCTCGCCGCCGGCGTCTTCAAAACCGATGGAGAAGGTCGACAAGTCCTGTACGCCGACTTCACGCAGCAGGCCGACGAGCATGCTCGAGTCGACGCCGCCGGAGAGCAGCACACCGACATCCACGGCAGCCCGTTGACGGATGGCCACGGCTTCGCGGGTGCTGTCCAACACGCGGTCGGTCCAGTCTTCCAGGCTCAGGTTTTTTTCATCTTCATGGGGGCCGTAGGGCAGGGTCCACCAGGTTTTCTGCTCGGTGTTGCCTTCGGCATCGATGCGCATCCAGGAGGCCGGCGGCAGTTTTTCAATGCCCGCCAGCAGGGTGCGCGGAGCGGGCACGACGGCATGGAAATTCAAGTAGTGATTGAGCGCCACCGGATCGAGGATCGGGTTGATATCACCGCCCTTGAGCAGCGCCGGCAAGGCCGAGGCAAAGCGCAGGCGCTGACCGGTGCGCGACAGGTACAACGGCTTCACGCCGAGGCGGTCACGGGCGATGAACAGGCGCTGGGCATCGCGCTCCCAGACGGCAAAGGCAAACATGCCGTTGAGCTTGGGCAGCAGCGCTTCGCCCCAGGCGTGGTAACCCTTGAGCAGCACTTCGGTGTCGCCGCCGGAATAGAAGGCGTAGCCGAGGGCTTCAAGCTCCTGGCGCAATTCCGGAAAGTTATAGATTGCGCCGTTGAACGCCAGGGACAGGCCCAGCTGGGCGTCGACCATCGGCTGGGCGGAGCCGTCCGACAGGTCCATGATTTTCAGGCGTCGATGGCCCAGGGCAATCGGCCCTTGGGCATGGAAACCCCACGCGTCAGGGCCGCGTGGGGCCAAATGATGGGTGATTCGCTCCACCGCTGCGAGGTCCGCAGGTTGGAGATCGAAACGTAACTCGCCAGCTAATCCGCACATAGGTTCCTTACCGGTTTTTCCGTTGGGGAGGGATAGAAAGACCCGCACCAAAATGGCGGGTACCTAGGGACTGACCCGAGGCTATACGCGGAGTTTTAGATCAATAAGTTATATGGCAAACCGCCGCCCCCCATTCGGAACACCCCAGCAGCCTGTGCGGCGTGGGTGAAAGGGGCGGTACTTAAGTCGAGGTGAGATGCAAAAAATCGACGTTTGCGCGGGCTGAACCTGCAGCTATTTGAACCCTTTTGCGCGGTCGCAGCGCTTATCGTCTGGCGTCATTGTTCAACGCGATAAAGGAACATTGCGAATGACGCAAACCACTGATTTGACCCAGGCGCTCGCGCCTGTGGCCGGGGACCAATTGATGGCGGCGCTGCTGAATATCACCGGCGACCTGGATAAAGCGCAGGTCTTGCACGACACGCTGCCGGCCTGGTTGGTCAAGGCCGACTCTCACGTACTGGAGGCCATCGAGCAGGCGTATGCCGACAGCGAGCGCCCGCGTGAAACCCTGCACCGGGTGCTGAACCGTCTGCAACCGCTGGATAAATTCTGTGCCGAACGGCTCAAGGCTTTCCTGGACGGCAAGGGGCATGGGGGCCTGGACATCGAAAACGACACCCTGGAAATCCCCCGGCGCTCGTTCAGCGGTGTCAACCCGGACCTGGGCGGCCAGATGATCGAGACCGTTACCCTGGAGAAGCACAGCCTGCTGCAAGCGGCCATGCAGAATTTCTCCCAGGCGGCTGCCGAGCCTGGCGGCTCGCCGACCACTGCCGTGGTGCGCATCGGCCCCAGGCGCCGAATTGCGCAAACCCTCAGCGCCCAGGCCTTTATCGGCTACTGCCGCGAGCTGGACCTGGGAGAGGCCTATCAGACCCATGTGCGCGAAGTGTTCAACCTGGTAGCGCCCGACCAGGACTTCAACCCTTCGGTGACGCAGGTCGGCCAATCCCGTTGCGTGGACATGCAGATCGACCTGCATCTGGCCCATGCCAAGGGCGATATCGATGCATCGACCCGCGCGTTGCTGCTGGGCCTGGTCAAGGCGGATATGCCCGCCAGGGACATCCGGCAATTGTGGTTCAACCAGCAGCCGCTGGCCTGGCAAGGCCTGAACATCGACGGCGCCTGCCTGTGGGGGGTACTGGTGTTTTCCAGTGCATCGGCCGAAGGGTTCTCCAGCGGCCCGATCGTGGTGTATATGCCCAACGAACCCGTGCGGCCGTGGTACCGCTATGAATCACTGGAGCATTTCAAGCTCTACCTCACCCTCAAGCTTCACGTCAGCACTTATCGCGATTTCTTCAAGGGTTACCTGGATGAGTCCGAGCGGTTCGGTTTTTTCGAGCGTTTTGACCAGGAGAAAATCCTCGTGCGGGTGGCGCCGCTCCCGGTCACGGGTAAGCTGTCGACGTTCTTTTTCAATGCCTGCGTCGGCAAGATCCAGCTGGATGCGCGGGTATTGGCGGTTCCCAATGCCCAGGCCGATGACGACGCGCGTCGCAAGCGTATCCAGGATTACCTGGATGTCGGCTTGACGGTGCTCAACGTCGCCGGGTTCGTGGTGCCGGTGGTGGGCCAATTGATGACCGGCGTGGCCGTTGGGCAGTTGCTTGGCGAGGTGTTCGAGGGGGTGGATGACTGGCTGCACCATGACAAGCTCGGCGCCCTCAGGCACTTGACGAACATCGCGGAAAACCTCGCTGCCATGGCGTTATTCGCCGCGGGTACGAACGTGGTGGGCCGGCTGTGGCGAACCACGCCGTCGGCGGCGGGGTTCTACGACAGTCTCGAAGCCGTGCGGCTACCCGACAAGTCCACGCGCTTATGGCGCAGTCGTACCGAGCCGTATCGCCACACCGTCTCGCTCGAAGGCACAGTGGCCAGCCCCCGTGGGGTCTACCAGCTCAATGGCCAGTCCTATGTGAATGTCGACGGGGCGCTGTATTCGATTGTCTTTGACGCCCGCACCGGGCGCTGGCGAGCCCGGCATCCGCAGCGGGATTCGGCCTATCGGCCGCCCTTGACCCACAACTACCAGGGCGGCTGGCAGTTCTCGTTCGAGCAGGCGGATGAGTGGCGCAGCCCTGACTATATCCTGGGGCGGCTGGACCCCAGTCTCAGCGCCTTACCGGCCGGACACCTGCAGGAGATCGCCGCTATCACCGGCTCGACCTTGCCGCGCTTGCAGCAACTGGCCAGGCAGAACCTGCCGCTGCCGGAGCGGCTACGCGACTGTGCGCTGCGGTTCAAGCTGAACCAGGGGGTTCGCGACCTGATCTGGCAAATGGAGCATCAAGCCCCGCTCAATGCGGCCACCACCCGTGTGCAGATGCTGGCCCTGCCGCTGATGGACGGGTGGCCCCGTGGGCGTTTTTTCGAACTGCTTGACGACGAGGGCTACCTGCTTGAGCGCCATCCAGACACCGCGCCGTTCGATTACGAGGACTTGAGCATCCACCTCACCACGCAACAACTGCGGAACGGACAGATCCTGCCCACCTTGCTGGCCGCCCTCGACCCCGAGGAAACCGCGCAATTGCTCGGCGGCACCTTCCACGCCGATGAAGCGCAAGCGGCCCTGGCGCGGCGTCTCACAGCCTCGCTCAAGACCACCCATCAGGCGGTCTATGAGCGGCTGCGCATGGATGCCGATTTCATCGATCAGACCGATCACGGCCAGCTCAAGCAGCGCTTGCCGCAATTGCCGATCCGGGTGGCCTGGGAGGTCATGACCCAGGCCTCCACGGCGGAGCGCTGGCACTTGCGCCATACCGGGCGTGTGCCGCTGCGGATCAGCCAGTGGGCCCGGGAAGCCCTGGAAGCGTTGGAGGAAGACGACGCCCTGGCCGGCCTGTACTTGCCGGAGCTGGCCACCGATGCGACACGGCGCGTGGCCACCGGGTTGCTGCAACGGGTTCCGGGCTGGCCCGAGGATCTGTTCTTGCAGGTACGCCGCGAAAGCGTACAGGGCACTGTCCTGGGCCAGGTGGGCCACGCAGACGCTGATATGAGACGCATCGTGGTGCAGTCGGCCAAGGGCTTTCGCGCCCATGATCAGCAAGGTGGGGCGTTGGGCGCGCTGGCCGGCGGGTCGGAAGGTTTCTACGAGGCGTTGCTCAACAGTTTGTCTGCCGCCCAACTCGACGCGCTGCGCCTGACCGCGAGCGGCAGGGCCAGCCAGTTGCGGCATGCATTGATTGGCAAGGCCCAGGACGAACGCAATCGCATCGGCCGTTATTTGTGGCCCGAGCGCGCGATACCCGAGGAGCCGGCCCTGTCGTGTGTGCAAGGCTCGCCGCCTGCGCTGCCTCCACAGCCTGCGGGCTTGATGCGCAAGGCTCGCAAACTCTTCCCGTTATTCGATGACCGGCGCCTGTCGACCTTCCTGCAGGACTTGGGCACCGATCGCCTGTCCCGGGCCAAAGCCGTGCGCACCCTTGAGCAGCACTATGAGGCACTGCAGCGGGCGTTGAGGCTGTGGGTCAAGGAGAAACCGGCGCAGCCCTACTCGGATATCGCGCTGCAAGACTACCGCCTGGCTCGACACCAGGCCGCACGGGCCATCGAGCGTTGTTGGCAATATGTGTCGCTGGCGCCGGATGAATACCATCAGCAAGTGCCGAGCCTGTCCCTGGACGGCATGGCCATCGGGGCATTGCCGACCTTGCCGGCGCACGTGCAGTTCGAGCATGTCCGGCAATTGTCATTGAAACGCATGGGACTCAACGATGACGTTGCGTATTTCCTCAAGCACTTCAAGGGGCTGCGCAGCCTGGCGTTGAACGGTAACCGGCTGACGCGGCTGCCGGAAGTGCTCCAGCACATGCCGTTGCTCAGGCAGCTGTACATGGCCGATAACCACCTGCAACTGACCGAGTACACCCGCACCAAACTTGCGGACCTGAAGAGCCTGGTCGTGCTCGACCTGAGCAACAATCCCCTGGTGGACCCGCCCGTCGTCAATAAGATGTTCGAGTTGCGCAACCTGATGCTGCGCAACTGCCGGCTGACCAGTCTGCCCACCGGCTTTACCCGCGTTCCGTACCTGGAGCAACTCGACCTGCGGGACAATGACATCGCCAGTTTGCCGGCATGGTTGTTCAATGCGCCGCGCGAGCACACCGAAGTCATCAACGTGCGGCATAACCCTCTGGACGCCAGCACTCGTCAGGCCTTGAACCGTTACCGGGACACCATCGGCGTGGGCATGGGCTTCGTGGAGGATGACATTGCGCGACTCAACGAGCAGACCGCACGGGAGCTGTGGCTGGGCGATGAACACGCGACACACTTCGCCGAAAAGGCCGAGACCTGGCTGGGGCTCAAGGACGAACCCGGCTCCGACGGCCTGTTCAAATTATTGGCCGGCCTGGGCGGAGCCGCCGACACCACCCACGTGCGCGAGGACATGAACCGCCGCATCTGGCGCGTGCTGGAGGCGGCCGCTGCCGATACCCGACTGCGTGCCGAGGTCTTCGAGCGCGCGGCCACGCCGTTGAACTGTGATGACGCCGCTGCCGTGAGCTTCAGTAACCTGGAGGTGCTGGTTGAAATCCACGAGGCCGCGCAACGGGTGGAGGGCGGCAGGGTCACGGCCAAGCCGCTGCTCAGGTTGGCGAGGGGCTTGTTTCGTCTCGACCGCCTGGAGTCCATGGCCAGCCGACACAGCGCCGAGCATCCGATGCTCGATCCGCTGGAGGTCAGCCTGGCTTATCGCACCGGGCTGGTGGAGCGCTTTCATTTGCCCGGGCAGCCCCGGCATATGCGCTTTGCCAGCCTGGCCGGGGTGACCGAGCACATGCTGGAGGTTGCCGAAGCGCAGTTGAAAGAGGCCGAGCTTTCCCCGCAACTGCTGAACTATATGGTGAAGCTGCCATTCTGGAGCAGTTACCTGAGGCGCACCCATGGCGGTTCGTTCGACACCCTGACCCAGCCTTTTGGCGATCGCATGGAAGCGGTGTGGGCGCAAAGGGAAGCCTTGGGTGACGCTGACTATCACACCCAGATGGGCGCGATCCAGCGCGCGCGGGAAAGTGCCGAACTCGTCGAGCTCAAACGCCTGACCCAGGAGGCGTTGAGGCTCGATGAACTGGGCGCCTGCGAATTGCCACCGGCAGGTTGAAGCGCGGCCTACGGGGCCGTTTTTGCAGCGTTGCTGCGAATCAACCCGCGCACTGCAAAGCGATTCGGGTGACAGGCCTCGGCCACGCTGCGGGGCAGGGGCAGCGGTTCGTTGTCCAGCCATGCCGCCAGCAACTCGCCGGACAGCGGCGCGGTGATCAGGCCCCGGGAACCGTGGCCGCTGTTGATGTACAGGCCGTCCAGCCACGGGCAAGTGGCCTGTGGCGTGTGGCGGGCATCTTTGCGCAGCGCGTCGTAGGCCTGGGCGAATGCCAGGCTGTCGGCCAGCGGCCCGACAATCGGCAAGTAGTCCGGGCTGGTGCAGCGGAAGGCGGCGCGGCCTTCCAGGGTCTCTGCGGCAAGGTCGGCGGCGTGCAGGCGCTGGGCCAGGTCCGGGGAAATCTCCTGCAGCAGCTCAAGGTTACCGGCGTGCTCGGCGGCGGTAGGGGTGAGGTCATCGTTGTTGAAATCAAAGCTGGCCCCCAGGGTGTGTTCGCCCAGGCGAGCCGGCGCCACGTACCCCTCGGCACACACCACCGTGGCCAGGGCCTGGCTGGCGGCGGTCTGGGGCAGGCGGGTGATCTGCCCGCGAATCCGTTTGAGGGGCAACTCGGCGCTGGCGGCAAACCGTTTGACCTCCGCGGCCCCGGCCAGCACCACCACGGGGGCGCTGGCCAGCAGTCGATCACCGTCCCAGGCCTGCCAGTGGCCGTCGACTTTGCGCAGGTCCAGCACCTCATGATGGGCCAGCACCTCGATACCGGTCTGGCGCGCCTGCCATTGGCACAGCGCGGGGGGATGCACCCAGCCGCCTTCGGGGAAAAACAGCCCGCCCTGTTCCAGGCCCACCCCGGCGCGAGCCTGGGCTTGAGCCTTGTCCAGCAGATGCAATAACTGCGGTGCGAATGCCTGGGCCAGTTGCGCCTGGCGTTCGGCCTCCTTGGCATTGAAGGCCAGTTGCAGCACACCGCAGCCGTCCCACTCCACGCCGCGTTGCAGGTGCTCCAGCAGGCGCCGGGTGTACCCGAACCCGCTGACGATCATCTGCGACAACGCCGTGCCGTGTGCCGACAGCTTGAGATAAAGCACCCCTTGCGGATTGCCGGAGGCCTCCTGGGCGAGGCCGCCATGGCGCTCCAACAGGCTGACCTGCCAGCCCCGCGCCGCCAGGCTGGCCGCACTGGCGCAGCCGGCCAGGCCGCCGCCGATCACCAGGGCACGGCGCTCGCCATTGGGCATGGAGGGGCGGGCGAACCAGGGTTTGGCGCTGGCCGGTGCCGA
Organism: Pseudomonas sp. S3E12; assembly: GCF_001702295.1. Taxonomy (NCBI): domain Bacteria; kingdom Pseudomonadati; phylum Pseudomonadota; class Gammaproteobacteria; order Pseudomonadales; family Pseudomonadaceae; genus Pseudomonas; species Pseudomonas sp. S3E12. The sequence goes on along the minus strand of NZ_MBDT01000022.1, from coordinate 83,414 downwards.
CGTGTCGGTCGGCCAGCCGAGAAACTCCCCGCGCAGGATTTCCCACTTGTGGCCGATGCCCGGCGTACGCTTCATCTTGAAACCGGCGGCGTTGATCAGCCGGCGCACCCAGCCGGTGCTGGTGAAGGTGCTGATGGTCGAGCCCGGCGCCGCCAGGCGTGCCAGCTCGGCAAACAGTTCGGCGCTCCACATCTCGGGGTTTTTCGCCGGGGCGAAGCCGTCGAGAAACCACGCGTCGATCTGCGCATCCAGTTGCGGCAACTGTTCCAGGGCATCGCCGATCAGCAGCGTGAGGGTGACGCGGCCGTTGTCCAGCACCAGGCGCTGGAAGCCTTGGTGAATGGCGATGTAGTGCGCCAGCAATTGCTCGGCGAACGGCGCGAGCTCGGGCCAGAGGGCGAGGGCGCGTTGCAGGTCGGCGTGGCTCAGGGGGTATTTTTCCACGCTGACAAAATGCAGGCGCGCACCGGCCACGGCGTGTTGCTCGAACAACTGCCAGGCACAGAGAAAATTCAGGCCGGTACCGAAGCCGGTTTCGCCAATCACCAACCGCCCGCCCGCCGGCAGTGCGGCGAAGCGCTCCTGCAAGCGGTTCTGTTGCAGGAACACATAGCGGGTTTCATCCAGGCCCGATTGGTCGGAGAAATACACGTCGTCGAACACCCGCGAGTGCGGGCGACCTTGATCATCCCAGTCGAGCTGGGCGTGGGTTACGGGGTTCATGGGCGGCTCGGTAAAGGCAAGGCGGCCATTCTAGCCGATCAACAGGCTTTGAATTGACCCACGGCAAGCCCAGGTGGAATTTCCTCCCGCGCGTTGTTGCCCAATCCGCTAGTCTTGCTCACTTCTGGAACGGAGCCGCCCATGTTCGAATCTGCCGAAATCGGTCACGCCATCGACAAAGACACCTTTGAGGCCGAAGTGCCCGCCCTGCGCGAGGCTTTGCTGGAGGTGCAGTACGAGTTGCAACAGCAAAAGCGCTTCCCGGTGATCATCCTGATCAACGGCATCGAAGGCGCCGGTAAAGGTGAGACGGTCAAACTGCTGAATGAATGGATGGACCCGCGCCTGATCGAGGTGCGCACCTTCGACCAGCAGACCGACGAAGAACTGGCCCGCCCCCCGGCCTGGCGCTACTGGCGCCAACTGCCTGCCAAAGGCCGCATGGGCATTTTTTTCGGCAACTGGTACAGCCAGATGCTGCAAGGCCGGGTGCACGGCGAGATCAAGGATGCGCGGCTCGACCAGGCCATCGCCGGCGCCGAGCGCCTGGAGAAGATGCTCTGCGATGAAGGCGCGCTGATCTTCAAGTTCTGGTTCCACCTGTCCAAGAAGCAAATGAAGGCACGGCTCAAGGCCCTGGCCGACGACCCGTTGCACAGTTGGCGCATCAGCCCGCTGGACTGGCAGCAGTCCGAGACCTACGACAAGTTCGTGCATTTCGGTGAGCGCATCCTGCGCCGTACCAGCCGCGATTACGCGCCCTGGCATGTGATTGAAGGCGTCGACGCCAACTACCGCAGCCTCACCGTGGGCAAGATCCTGCTCGAAGGCCTGCAGAATGCCCTGAAGCTGCCCAAGGGCAAGGCCAGCGGCATGAACCCGGCACCCTTGCCCTCGGCCATCGACCAGATGAGCCTGCTCAACAGCCTCGACATGACCTTGAGCCTGGACAAGGACGATTACGAAGAACAGCTGATTACCGAGCAGGCGCGCTTCTCCGGCTTGATGCGCGACAAACGCATGCGCAAGCACGCGCTGGTGACGGTCTTCGAAGGTAACGACGCAGCGGGCAAGGGCGGGGCGATCCGGCGGGTGGCGGCCGCGCTCGACCCGCGCCAGTACCACATCGTGCCGATTGCCGCGCCCACCGAGGATGAACGGGCCCAGCCGTACCTGTGGCGGTTCTGGCAGAAGATCCCGGCGCGGGGCAAGTTCACCGTGTTTGACCGCTCGTGGTACGGCCGCGTGCTGGTGGAGCGTATCGAGGGCTTCTGTACCACGGCCGACTGGATGCGCGCCTATGGCGAGATCAATGACTTCGAAGAGCAACTGCGCGACGCCGGTGTGATCGTGGTCAAGTTCTGGCTGGCCATCGACAAGCAGACCCAACTGGAACGCTTCCAGGCCCGCGAGGAAATCCCCTTCAAGCGCTTCAAGATCACCGAAGACGACTGGCGCAACCGCGAAAAATGGGACGACTACCGCGCCGCCGTGGGCGATATGGTCGACCGCACCAGCACCGAGGTCTCGCCGTGGACGCTGGTGGAGGCCAATGACAAGCGCTGGGCGCGGGTCAAGGTGTTGCGCACCCTCAACATTGCCCTGGAGGAAGCGTTCGCCAAGTCCGACAAGCACGACAAGAAGAAAAAGAAATAACCACTGGCCTGGTGTTGTTCAGGATGCAGCCCTCTGTGGTGAGCGGGCGTGTTGTGGTGAGTGGGCTTGTTGTGGTGAGCGGGCTTGCCCCGCGCTGGGGCGCGAAGCGGCCCTGACCAAGGCGCCGCGTTCTTTCAGGCAGACCTCATTGGCTGGTTTTGGGGCCGCTTCGCAGCCCAGCGCGGGGCAAGCCCGCTCACCACAACAAGCCCCCTCACCACAACAACCCTGCTGACTACAACAAGCCTGCTCACCACAACCGGCCCGCTTGCCACAACAGGCCGGCCCAGCCACAGGTTTATGTTCGTCACCATGCTTTTGTATACGCCGGATGAATGATCGTCGCGGTGGGCCAGGCCTGGATCTATCCTCGATCCATCTCCCCACAACGACAAGATCGAGGTAGCCCATGCGTGAAGTAGTGATCGTCGACAGCGTGCGAACCGGCCTGGCCAAATCCTTTCGCGGCAAGTTCAACCAGACCCGCCCGGATGACATGGCGGCCCATTGCGTCAACGCACTGCTGACCCGCAACGGCATCGACCCGGCCAGCGTCGAGGATTGCATCGTCGGCGCCGGTTCCAATGAAGGCGCCCAGGGCTACAACATCGGGCGCAACGTGGCCGTGCTGTCGCAATTGGGCACCGGTACGGCGGGCATGACCCTCAACCGGTTCTGCTCGTCGGGCTTGCAGGCGATTGCGATTGCGGCCAACCAGATCGCGTCGGGTTGCAGCGACATCATCGTTGCCGGTGGCGTCGAGTCCATCAGCCTGACCATGAAAAGCGTCAACACCGATAACCTGATCAACCCGCTGCTCAAGGAGCAGGTGCCGGGCATCTACTTCCCCATGGGCCAGACTGCGGAAATCGTCGCCCGCCGCTATGACGTCAGCCGCGAAGAACAGGACCTCTACGCCCTGCAAAGCCAGCAGCGCACCGCCCAGGCCCAGGCGGAGGGTTTGTTTGATGATGAAATCGTGCCGATGGCGGTCAAGTACAAGGTCGAGGACAAGAACACCGGCGCCGTGCAGATCCTCGACGGCGTGGTTGATCGCGATGACTGCAACCGCCCGGACACCACGTTGGCCAGCCTGTCCGGTTTGAAGCCGGTGTTCGCCGAAGACGGCTCGGTGACGGCGGGTAACTCCTCGCAGCTCTCCGACGGCGCCTCGATGACCCTGGTGATGAGCCTGGAAAAAGCCCTGGCACTGGGGCTCAAGCCCAAGGCGTTTTTCCGCGGTTTCACCGTGGCCGGCTGCGAGCCGGATGAGATGGGTATCGGCCCGGTGTTCTCGGTGCCCAAGCTGCTCAAGGCGCGGGGCTTGCAGGTGGCGGACATCGACCTGTGGGAACTCAACGAGGCCTTTGCGTCGCAGTGCCTGTATGCGCGCAATCGCCTGGGCATCGATAACGCCAGGTACAACGTCAACGGCGGCTCGATTTCCATCGGCCACCCGTTCGGCATGACCGGCTCGCGCCAGGTGGGGCACCTGGTGCGTGAGCTGCAACGGCGCAATGTGCGTTATGGCATCGTCACTATGTGCGTGGGCGGCGGCATGGGCGCCACGGGGCTGTTCGAAGCCGTGCGCTGATAAGTGTGGGAGGGGGAGTGCGACGATTCGACTTGCCCCTCCCACATTTGAACTGCGGCGTATCCCAATTCGCTCACTTCCCCCTAGAATGCCCGCTCCACTTCCTCTGGCTTCTGGGGCACTCATGCACATCTCTTCCGGCCGCTGGGTCTACGGTTTTCTCCTGACCCTGCTGACCGCGCTGCTCTGGGGCATTCTGCCGATCAAGCTCAAGCAAGTGTTGCAGGTGATGGACCCGATCACCGTCACCTGGTTTCGCCTGATGGTGGCCGGCAGTTGCCTGTTCGTGTACCTCGCCGCGACCAGGCGCCTGCCCAGCCGTAAAGTGCTCGGCCCCAGGGGCGGCTGGTTGGTGGCGATGGCGGTGTGCGGCCTGGTGGGTAACTACGTGTTGTACCTGGTGGGCCTGAAACTGCTCAGCCCCGGCACCGCGCAACTGGTGGTGCAGATGGGCCCGATCTTCCTGATGATCGCCAGCGTGTTTGTGTTCAAGGAGCGTTTCAGCGTCGGGCAGTGCGTGGGCCTGGTGGTGCTGATCATCGGCTTCGGGCTGTTCTTCAACCAACGCCTGGAAGAGTTGCTGACGTCCCTTGGCGCCTACACCGCCGGCGTGCTGACGGTCCTGCTGGCGACGTCGGTCTGGGTGTTCTATGCCCTGGGCCAGAAGCAGTTGCTGACTGTGTGGAATTCGCTGCAAGTGATGATGGTGATCTACCTGTCGTGCGCCGTGCTGCTGACGCCGTGGGCGCATCCGCTGGAGGCCCTGCAACTGAGCCCGCTGCAAGGCTGGCTGTTGCTGGCGTGCTGCATGAACACACTGGTGGCCTACGGTGCATTTGCCGAAGCCCTGGCCCACTGGGAAGCCTCGCGGGTGAGCGCGACCCTGGCCCTGACGCCATTGGTGACCTTTGTCGCGGTGGCGTTGGCGGCGTGGCTGTGGCCGGACTATGTGCAGGCCGAAGAGATCAATGCCCTGGGCTATTTCGGCGCGTTGGTGGTGGTGCTGGGGTCGGCGGCGGTGGCGCTGGCGCCGTCGTTGCTCGCCGGGCTCAAGGCCCGGCGGCTACGCATGGCGTCCTAGGCACCCAGCATGTTTTCCGGGCGTACCCACTGGTCGAACTCTGCGTCGGTGAGGTAGCCCAGGTCCAACGCCGCTTCCCGAAGGGTCAAGCCTTCGGCGTAGGCCTTCTTGGCGATCTCTGCCGACTTGTCATAGCCGATGTGCGGGTTGAGCGCCGTGACCAGCATCAGCCCGCGCTCCAGGTGCTCGGCCATTTTCCCGGCGTCGGGTTCGAGGCCGGCGATGCAGTGCTCCTGGAAGTTATTGCAGCCATCGGCCAGCAGGCGGATCGATTCCAGCAGGTTGTGGATGATCACCGGCTTGTACACGTTCAACTGCAAATGCCCCTGGCTCGCCGCGATGCCGATGGTCACGTCATTGCCCAGCACCTGGCAGGCCAGCATCGACAGCGCCTCGCACTGGGTCGGGTTGACCTTGCCGGGCATGATCGAGCTGCCGGGCTCGTTGGCCGGCAGTTTCACCTCGGCAAGGCCGGCACGCGGGCCGGAGCCCAGCAGGCGCAGGTCGTTGGCGATTTTCATCAGGGCCACGGCCAGGGTTTTCAGGGCGCCGTGCAAGGTCACGATCGGTTCATGGCCGGCCAATGCGGCGAATTTGTTCGGCGCGGTGACGAAGGGCAGGCCCGACAACGCCGCCAATTCCGAAGCAATTGCCTCGCTGAAGCCATGGGGCGCATTGAGCCCGGTGCCCACCGCCGTGCCACCCTGGGCCAGCTCGCATACCTGGGGCAGGGCGCTGCGGATCGCCCGTTCGGCGTAGTCGAGCTGGGCGATAAACGCCGAGATCTCCTGGCCGAAGGTGATCGGCGTGGCGTCCATCATGTGGGTGCGGCCCGTCTTCACCAGTTTTGCATGCCGCGCCGACAATTCCGCGAGGCCGCCGGACAGCGTATTGATCGCCGGCAACAACTGCTGGTGCACCGCTTGCACCGCCGCAATGCTCATGGCCGTAGGGAAGCAGTCGTTGGAGCTTTGGGAGCGGTTCACATGATCGTTGGGGTGCACCGGGCTCTTGCCGCCACGGGGCTTGCCCGACAGCTCGTTGGCGCGGCCGGCGATGACCTCGTTGGCGTTCATGTTGCTCTGGGTGCCGCTGCCGGTTTGCCAGACGACCAGGGGGAACTGGTCATCATGTTGGCCATCGAGCACTTCGTCGGCGGCCTGTTCGATCAGGCGGGCAATGTCGGCGGGCAGGTCGCCGTTGCGGTCGTTGATCCGGGCGGCGGCCTTCTTGATCAGGGCCAGTGCGTGCAGTACCGCGAGGGGCATGCGCTGTTCGCCGATGGCGAAATTCACCAGCGAACGTTGGGTCTGGGCGCCCCAGTAAGCGTCATCCGGGACTTCCACTTCTCCCAGGCTGTCGGTTTCGATACGGCTCATCGGGCACTCTCCTTCAGGTTCGTTTGCGCAGTTTAGGCCCTGATCGGCCTGGGGGGTTCCCTAAAAGACTTTTCATCGGATTCATTCACCGCAATCCGCGCCCGGTAAGGCTCGGGGTTGAGCCGCAGCGTTTTTTAGGCGCAGAATGGGCGCCCTTGGGGTCTTACCTCGCCTGCTAGAAAAGGAAACTCGATGACTCGTCTTCGTGCCATCTGTACCGCGGTTGCTCTGGTTTGCGCCAGCGGCCAGGTTTTTGCCGATACCGCCAGCCACAACGCCAGTGCCGAAGCCTTCCTTACCCTGGCCCATGCCGACAAGCTGGGTACCCCGGTGTACATGCAAGTGCAGCAAATGTTCGCCCAGCGTTTCGAACAGACCAAGGCGCCTGCCGCCAAGCAGTCCGTACTGGACAGCTACCAGGCCAAGGCCAACGCCGCCCTGGACCAGGCCATCGGCTGGCCGAAGCTGAAACCGGACATGGTCAAGCTCTACACCACCAACTTCAGTGAATCCGAGCTCAAGGACCTGGTTGCTTTCTACCAGTCGCCACTGGGCAAGAAAGTCCTGGAAAAAATGCCGCAGCTGACCCAGCAATCGGCCCAGATGACCCAGGCCAAGCTGGAAAGCGCCGTGCCGGTGGTGAACAAGCTGTTGGAAGACATGACCAACGAGTTGACGCCAAAAGCCGCCGCACCGGCCAAGAAGAAGTAAGCAGGAATGACCATGCAACAGCGTATCGAAATGGCGCTCGCCGCCCTGGCCCCGGAGCACTTGAGCGTGCTGGATGAAAGCCATATGCACAGCCGTGGGTTGCAGACCCACTTCAAGGCCGTGCTGGTCAGCCAGCAGTTCGAGGGGCTTAACCGCGTCAAGCGCCACCAGAAGGTCTACGCCACTCTGGGGGATCTGATGAGCGAATTTCATGCGCTGGCGCTGCATACCTACACGCCCGAAGAATGGGCGAAAATCGACGCAGCCCCGGCCTCGCCGACCTGCGCCGGCGGGCATGGCTGATACGCGGGTGTCTCTGACACCCTGCATTTGCTAGAATCCGCAGCGCGCCGCTCAGCCGGCGCGTTTTTTTTGCATCCGGTTCACCCCTTACGAGGGTAGCCACCTGGAGAGAACACCCATGACTCAACCGATTGTCGTGGCGGCACTGTATAAGTTCGTCACCCTCGAAGATTACGTCGCCCTGCGCGAGCCACTGCTGCAAGCGATGGTCGACAACGGCATCAAAGGCACCTTGCTGATCGCCGAAGAAGGCATCAATGGCACGGTTTCCGGCAGCCGCGAAGGCATTGATGGCCTGATGGCCTGGCTGAAGAACGACCCGCGCATGGATGACATCGACCATAAAGAGTCGTACTGCGATGAGCAGCCGTTCTACCGCACCAAGGTCAAGCTCAAGAAAGAGATCGTGACCCTGGGCGTCGAAGGCGTCGACCCGAACAAGAAAGTCGGCACCTATGTCGACCCGCAGGACTGGAACGCGCTGATCAGCGACCCCGAAGTGCTGTTGATCGACACCCGCAACGACTACGAAGTATCGATCGGCACCTTCGAAGGCGCAATCGACCCGAAAACCACCAGTTTTCGCGAATTTCCCGCCTATATCAAAGCCAACTTCGACCCGGCCAGGCACAAGAAGGTCGCCATGTTCTGTACTGGCGGCATTCGTTGCGAGAAGGCGTCGAGCTACATGCTCAGCGAAGGTTTCGATGAGGTCTACCACCTCAAGGGCGGCATCCTGAAGTACCTCGAAGAGGTGCCGCAGGCAGAAACCAAATGGCAGGGCGACTGCTTTGTGTTCGACAATCGCGTCACTGTGCGCCACGACCTGAGCGAAGGCGACTACGATCAATGTCACGCCTGTCGCACACCGGTGAGCGCCTCCGACCGCGCATCCGAACACTATGTGGCTGGCATCAGTTGTCCCCATTGCTGGGATAAGCTGCCGGAGAAAACCCGTCGTAGCGCGATCGACCGGCAAAAGCAGATTGAGCTGGCCAAGGCCCGCAATATGCCGCACCCGATTGGCTTCAACTACAAGCAAACCCCTTCCGAGGCCTGACCCATGCCCGCGCGCCTGCTCTATGTGATGGACCCGATGTGTTCCTGGTGCTGGGGCTTTGCCCCGGTGGCGCAGGCGCTGGTCGAGCAGGCCCAGGCGGCCGGCGTGGATGTGCACCTGGTGGTGGGCGGCTTGCGCACCGGCAGCGGCGCGGCACTGGAGCCGACCACGCGGCGCTACATCCTCGAGCACTGGCAGGCGGTCACCGACGCCACCGGCCAGCCGTTCAAGCGCGATGGCGCGTTGCCCGACGGCTTTGTCTATGACACCGAGCCTGCCTGCCGTGCCATCGTCACCGCGCGCAGCCTGGCGCCTGATTGCGCCTGGACACTGTTGGGGCTGATTCAGCGCGCGTTTTATGTCGAGGGCCGCGACGTGACCCTCGCCAGCGTGCTGGTGGAACTGGCTGAAAAGGCAGGCATCCCGCGCATCGAGTTTGCCGGCGCATTCGACCGTGCCGAGCAGCATGCCGCGACCGCCGCTGACTTCACCTGGGTCCAGGACCTGGGGATCGCCGGGTTTCCGACCTTGCTCGCCGAGCGTAACGGCCAGTTGGCGTTGCTGACCAACGGCTACCAGCCGCTGTCCGAGCTGTCACCGTTGTTGGGGCGATGGCTGGAGCGAGCGACCTGTGCATGACCAGTCACCCCGTTCCGACCGACTGACCTGGGCGGAAATTCGCCGCCTGGCCCTGCGGCACAAGAAGTCCCTGTGGATCGCCAATGGCGTCGCCGTGCTGGCGACCTTGTGCAGCGTGCCGATTCCCTTGCTGTTGCCGTTGCTGGTGGATGAAGTGCTGTTGGGACACGGCGATGCCGCGCTCAAGGTGATGAACCACGTACTGCCCCTGGGTTGGCAGAAGGCGGCCGGCTATATCGGCCTGATGCTGCTGGTGACGCTGTTTCTGCGTTGTGGCGCGCTGCTGTTCAACGTGGTGCAGGCGCGGTTGTTTGCGCGCTTGGCCAAGGACATCGTGTACCGCATCCGCGTGCGCCTGATCGAGCGGCTCAAGCGCATCTCCCTGGGCGAATACGAAAGCCTGGGCAGCGGGACCGTCACCACCCACCTGGTCACCGACCTGGATACGCTGGACAAGTTTGTCGGTGAAACCCTCAGCCGTTTCCTGGTGGCCATGCTGACCCTGGTGGGTACCTCGGCGATCCTGGTGTGGATGCATTGGCAGCTGGCGCTGTTGATCCTGCTGTTCAACCCGTTGGTGATCTACGCCACGGTGCAGTTGGGCAAGCGCGTCAAGCACCTGAAGAAGCTGGAAAACGATAGCACCTCGCGTTTTACCCAGGCCCTGACCGAAACCCTGGATGCCATCCAGGAAGTGCGCGCCGGCAACCGCCAGGGCTTTTTCCTCGGGCGCCTCGGCCAGCGAGCCCAGGAAGTGCGTGACTACGCCATTCATTCGCAATGGAAAACCGACGCTTCGAGCCGCGCCAGTGGGTTGCTGTTCCAGTTCGGTATCGACATCTTCCGTGCGGCGGCGATGCTCACCGTGCTGTTTTCCGACCTGTCCATCGGCCAGATGCTCGCGGTGTTCAGCTACCTGTGGTTCATGATCGGCCCGGTGGAGCAGTTGCTGAACCTGCAATACGCCTACTACGCGGCAGGCGGGGCGCTGACGCGGATCAACGAACTGCTGGCGCGTGCCGATGAGCCGCAATATGCCGGCGGTGCTGATCCGTTCACCGGGCACGACACCGTGGGCATCGAAGTGCGCGGCCTGGACTTCGGCTACGGCGAAGAGCTGGTACTCGACCAGTTGAACCTGGCCATCGCGCCCGGTGAGAAGGTAGCAATCGTCGGCGCCAGCGGCGGTGGCAAAAGCACCCTGGTGCAATTGTTGCTCGGGCTCTACACACCCCAGGCGGGCAGTATCCGGTTTGGCGGTGCCACTCAGCAGGAGATTGGCCTGGAGACCCTTCGCGAGCATGTTGCGGTGGTGCTGCAACACCCGGCGCTGTTCAACGATACCGTGCGCGCCAACTTGACCATGGGCCGTGAACGCAGTGACCAGGCGTGCTGGCAGGCGCTGGAAATCGCCCAGCTGGAGGCGACGGTCAAGGCCTTGCCCCAGGGCCTGGACAGTGTGGTCGGGCGTTCCGGCGTGCGCTTTTCCGGGGGCCAGCGCCAGCGCCTGGCGATTGCGCGCATGGTCCTGGCCGAACCCAAGGTGGTGATACTCGACGAAGCAACCTCGGCCCTGGACGCCGCCACCGAATACAACCTGCACCAGGCGCTGGCGCGGTTCCTCAGTGGCCGTACTACACTGATCATCGCCCACCGTCTGTCGGCGGTGAAACAAGCTGATCGAGTGTTAGTGTTTGACGGTGGTCATATTGCTGAGGATGGCGATCATCAGCAATTGATCGCCGATGGCGGTCTTTACGCCAAACTCTATGGGCACTTGCAGCAAATACGTTGATTTAGCCTAGGCTGTGCTATCGGAAGTGGGTGTTTGCGTGCGTTTCCAGCAGTGCATATGCAAGGGACTTCATGAAGCAAAAGCGGACTTTCGGAACGCCTCGGCTATTGGGCATTGTCTGGCCCTTTATCGCCGTCGTGCTGTTCCAGGCATTGTTGGGTTGCGTCAGTCTCTACGTGCTTTCAGCGGTGCGTGGTTATGTGGGCGGCGAGAGCCTGTGGTCCAAGGGCCAGAAGGACGCGATCTATTACCTGACGCTGTATGCCGATAACCGCGCCGAAACCACCTATCTCAAATATCAGCAGGCCATTGCCGTGCCTCAGGGCGGCCATGAGTTGCGCATTGCCCTGGACCGTCCCAGCCCTGACCTGGCCGCGGCGCGCCTGGGCATCCTCAAGGGCGGCAACCACCCGGACGATGTGTCCAGCCTGATCTGGCTGTACCTGAATTTTCGGCATTTCAGCTACCTGGAAAAAGCCATTGAGCTGTGGACCGTAGGCGATGGCTACTTGGTTGAGTTGGATGAGCTGGCCCGCGAGATGCACCGAGCGATCAATGCCGACCAGCAGGTCAATCCCAATGAAGTCCGGCAGTGGAAAGCCCGTATCACCGCGATCAATGAGGGCGTGACCCCCGCCGCCAAAGCCTTCAGCGACGCCCTGGGCGAAGGCTCGCGGATGATTCTGCGGTTGTTGCTGATCACCAACCTGGCGACGGCCCTGGGCCTGATTGTGCTGGCGCTGTTGCGTACCCATAAGCTACTGGCCCAGCGTCATGCGTTCGCCAATGCCCTGCAGGCCGAGAAGGAGCGTGCGCAGATCACCCTGGAGTCGATTGGCGACGGGGTAATCACCACCACTGTGGACGGGACCATTACCTATATGAACCCGGCAGCCGAGGCGATGACTCACTGGAACTCGGCGCAGGCCCAAGGCCTGCCCCTGGCGGCACTGTTCAATCTGCTCGATGACAATGCGCAGCCGGATGGTTTTACCCTGATCGAACACATCGTCAAGGGCCGGTTCAAGGGCGGCAGCGAGCATTCGAAAACCATCCAGCGCCTGGACGGCAGCACGGTCTCCGTCACTCTGGTGGGAGCGCCGATCCTCAGCGGCGGCCAGGTCAGTGGTGCCGTGCTGGTCCTGCACGACATGACCCAGGAGCGTCAGTACATCGCCAACCTGTCGTGGCAGGCCACACACGACGCCTTGACCGGCCTGGCCAACCGTCGCGAGTTCGAGTACCGCCTTGAGCAGGTGCTGCACAGGGCAGGGCAGCCCCAGGGCGGGCGACATGCATTGATGTTCCTCGACCTCGACCAGTTCAAGCTGGTCAACGACACCTGCGGCCATGCGGCGGGCGACGAGTTGCTACGGCATATCTGCGCGCTGCTGCAATCGGATTTACGCGAAGGTGACACCCTGGCGCGCCTGGGGGGCGATGAATTCGGCATCCTGCTGGAGAACTGCCCGGCGGCGGTGGCGGAAAAAGTCGCCGAGAGCCTGCGCCACACCGTGCAGAGCCTGCATTTTGTGTGGAAGGGGCGGCCGTTCATGACCACCGTGAGCATCGGCCTGGTGCAGATCTCCCAAACCCCGACCACCCTGGAAACCTCGTTGCGCGCCGCCGACATGGCCTGCTACATGGCCAAGGAAAAAGGCCGCAACCGAGTGCAGGTGTACCACGCCGATGACTCGGAGCTGTCCCTGCGCTTTGGCGAAATGGCCTGGGTGCAGCGTTTGCACATGGCGCTGGAGGAGAACCGGTTTTGCCTGTACGCCCAGGAAATCTCGCCCTTGGGAAGTGCCGACGGCGGCAGTGGACATATTGAAATCCTGCTGCGCCTGCACGACGAGGCGGGTCGGATCATCCTGCCCGACAGCTTCATCCCCGCAGCTGAGCGTTATGGTTTGATGACCTCCCTGGACCGTTGGGTGGTGGAGAACGTATTCAGGATCATTGCCCGTTGCATGCACGAGCACCCCGGCCGGCCTATGGCGATGTGTGCGATCAATCTGTCAGGCATTACGATTGGCGACGATGATTTCCTCGGTTTTTTACGTGAGAAATTCGAGGCTTACCGCATTCCGCCAGAAATGATTTGTTTTGAAATAACTGAAACAAGCGCTATTGCGAACCTGGGCAGTGCCATTCGCTTTATTAACGAACTCAAAGCCTTAGGTTGCTTCTTTTCCCTCGATGACTTCTGCGCCGGAATGTCCTCATTCGCGTATCTGAAACATTTACCTGTAGACTTCCTGAAGATCGATGGAAGTTTCGTAAAGGATATGCTGGACGACCCGATTAACCGCGCGATGGTCGAAGTGATCAACCACATCGGCCATGTCATGGGAAAGCGCACAATTGCCGAATTTGTTGAAACCCCGCAGATCGAACAGGCTTTGCTCGACATCGGTGTGGATTACGCTCAGGGCTACCTGATTGAACGACCGCAATTGTTTACCTTTGATAGCTTGCGTCGACCCGTGCGGCCGCAGCCTCTGTTATTCAGGGCGCCCGGCACATTCCGCTGAAACATTTGCCGGTCTGTAAATCACACTTAAAAAGGAGCCTTAATAGTGATCGACACATTCAGCAGAACCGGCCCGCTTATGGAAGCCTCAAGTTACCCCGCCTGGGCTCAGCAATTGATCCAGGACTGCAGCGAGAGCAAGCGCCGGGTTGTCGAACACGAACTGTACCAACGCATGCGTGACAACACGCTCAGCGCCAAGACCATGCGTCACTACCTGATCGGTGGCTGGCCCGTGGTGGAACAGTTTGCCTTGTACATGGCACAGAACCTCACCAAGACCAAGTTTGCCCGCCATCCAGGAGAAGACATGGCGCGCCGTTGGCTGATGCGCAATATCCGTGTGGAGCTGAACCACGCGGACTATTGGGTGCATTGGGCGCGTGCCCATGGCGTCAGCCTTGAAGAGCTGCAGGCCCAGAACGTGCCGCCGGAGTTGCATGCGCTGAGCCACTGGTGCTGGCACACCAGCTCGTCCGATTCGTTGATCGTGGCCGTTGCCGCGACCAACTATGCGATCGAGGGCGCGACGGGGGAGTGGTCGGCGGTGGTATGTTCCACCGGTGTGTATGCGGCAGCCTTTCCCGAGGAAGACCGCAAGCGTGCGATGAAGTGGCTGAAGATGCACGCCCAGTACGACGACGCCCATCCTTGGGAAGCCCTGGAAATCATCTGCACCCTGGCCGGGATGAACCCTACCAGGGAACTGCAGGCAGAGCTGCGCCAGGCCGTGTGCAAGAGCTACGACTACATGTACCTGTTCCTGGAAAGTTGCATGCGCCTGGAGAAAGACAAACCGGCGAGCGCTGCCGTGCGCGAGCGCCCGTTGCGCGTCGCCAGCGAAGCGTGATGTAACGGGGATGGCGGGGTTTTACCCCGCCATTGCCAGGCGATTGCGACCTTTGCGCTTGGCCACGTACAAGGCGCTGTCGGCGCGACGCAACAGGCTCTCGGCCGACTCGGCGGCCAGCAAGGTCGAACAACCGAGGCTCACCGTCAATTCGATCCGTGTCCCGTCCGCCCAATAATCCTGGGCCTGTGCCGCCTGGCGCAGGCGTTCACCGACCATGGCCGCTGCATCCCGGCTGGTGTTGGACAGCAGGATCAGAAACTCTTCCCCGCCAAACCGAAACACCATGTCCACGTTACGCAACTGGCTCTTGATCGCCCCGGCGACGGCGCGCAAAACGTTATCGCCGGCTGCATGGCCGTGGGTGTCGTTGATGATCTTGAAGTGGTCGATGTCCAGCATCAGCAAGGACAGCGGGTTCAAGTGCCGGCGCGCCATGTCGATTTCCCGTTGCAGGGTCTGGTCCATGGCAATGCGGTTGCCCGTTTCGGTCAACGGGTCGCGCAGGGCGCTGCGGGTGGCGGCTCGGTAGAGCAGGGCGTTGCGCATCGGGTAGAGCAGGGTCGACAGCAGTGATTCGAGCTGGCCCAGTTCCTCTTCCAGCAGGCGCTGGTTGCGGCGAAAGATCAGCTCGCCGAGGTGCTCGCCTTCGTGGCTCAGGCTGTAGCTCACCGAGTGGTGGCCGCGGTGGCCGAACTCCAGGCGCAGGTCGCTGGTTTCGTGGCGATATTGCAGGGCGTCCAGGGGGACCAGGCGTTGGATCTCACGGAAAAACACCGCGAGGATACGCTGCGGTTCCAGGCTGGTCTGCAATTGCATCCCCAGCTGCTGGCGAAGTTGTGCGACGGTCGTCGGGCGTCGAGGTACGAGTGATGGCTGACCAAACCCCAGGCGTTGCAATTTGGCACTGTCGAAGTCAACTGCGTTGGTCTGGGTTGGTGTTTTCATAAGCAAACGGCCTCTAAGCACTTAGCTGTCTTACAGGCTGGATGAGAGTGGCGAATGCCAGGCGTCTTACCGTTCCTTCAGTTCCGTAAAACATTGGAAACAGTTTAGACCGCTTTACCAGGGGTTATAACCCCTGGGCACTGCCGCACGTCTTGTCATCGCTTGACCTGCTTGGAAGGTGTTAGAGCGAGATTCGTGCCATTTCGTTTAAATAAATAAAAGTCCTTACAAATCAAGGACCGTTTTTACAGTAAAAAAACGGTCCTTCAGTACTGACGTCAGTTATTTGGCTGATTGCACCAGCGTGTTGTGGTCAATCTGGTCGATGGACGTGACCCCCGTCAGCGTCATGGCCACGCGCATCTCCTTGGCGAAGATCTCCAGCAGGTTCTCTACCCCGTGCTGCCCATCGGCGGCCAGTGCATAGGCGGTGGCGCGTCCGAGCAGGCACGCCTTGGCGCCCAGGGCAAGCATGCGCACCACGTCCAGCCCGGAACGAATACCGGAGTCCACCAGCACCGTCAGGTCATCGCCCACGACATCGGCAATCGGTGGCAAGGCCTTGGCGGTGGACAGCACACCGTCCAACTGACGGCCGCCATGGTTGGAAACCACGATGCCATCGGCGCCGAAACTGACTGCGTCCCTGGCGTCTTGAGGGTCGAGGATGCCCTTGATAATCATCGGGCCTTTCCAGAAGTCGCGGATCCACTCCAGGTCTTTCCAACTGATGGAGGGGTCGAAGTTATTGGCCAGCCAACCGATGTAATCTTCCAGGTGAGTGGGTTTGCCGAGGTACCTGGAGATATTGCCCAGGTCGTGGGGGCGGCCCATGAGCCCGACGTCGAACGCCCATTGCGGCTTGGTGACTGCCTGCAACATGCGTCGCTGCGCCGCGAACGGCCCGGACATGCCCGAGTGGGCATCGCGGTAGCGCGCTCCCGGTGTGGGCATGTCCACGGTGAACACCAGGGTGGTGACCCCCGCCGCCTGGGCCCGCTCCAGGGCATTGCGCATAAAGCCCCGGTCCTTGAGCACATACAGCTGGAACCAGATTGACTGCGGGCTCTGCGACGCCACTTCTTCAATCGAACATACCGACACCGTCGACAGGCAGAAGGGGATGCCCTTGTTCGCCGCCGCCTTTGCCGCCTGGACTTCGCCGCGCCGCGCATACATGCCGGTCAAGCCGACTGGGCTGAGGATGACCGGCATGTCCAGGGTCTGGCCGAACAGCGTGGTCTTGAGGCTCAGGTTATCGACATTGCGCAGCACGCGTTGGCGTAGGCTGATCTCGGCCAGGTCCGAACTGTTCGCGCGCATCGTGTGCTCGGCGTAGGCACCGCCGTCGATGTAGTCGAACAGGAAGCGCGGCAGCTTGCGTTTGGCCGCTGCGCGGTAGTCGGAGGCGGACGAGATGATCATTAAGCGTGTCTCCACAAGGCTGGGCGGGTCAGGATAGGCAAATATCTGTCATGATAAAAACAACTTTTATCGCTAGATACCAGTCGCTAAAGGAATACCCATGAACTTGAGAACGTTGCGCACGTTCGTCGAAGTGGTGCGCCAGGGCGGATTTTCCCAGGCCGCCGATGTGGTGGCCTTGACCCAATCCACGGTGAGCAAGGCGGTCAAGACCCTGGAGGAAGAACTCGGCATGCCGCTGCTCGACCGCCTCGGCCACCGCAATGAACTGACCGCTGCTGGTGAAATCGCCTACCGTCGCGCCCTGGTGCTGCTCGCCGAACACCATGACCTGGTCGCCGAGATCAACGACCTGCGCGGCCTCAAGCGCGGCGTGTTGCGCATCGGCCTGCCACCGGTGGGGTGTGGGGTGTTGTTCGCGACGATGTTTACCACCTATCGCAGCCGTTACCCGGACATCGACATCGAACTCACCGAATACGGCAGCAAGAGATTGCGCGAGTGCCTGGAAGCGGGGGAGGTCGACCTCGCTGCGTTGCTGCTGCCGGTGGATGCGGGCTTCGATTATCAGCCCGTGCGCAACGAACCGCTGATGGCCGTGCTGCCCAGGAGCCATGCCCTGGCCCAGCGTCAACGCATCGACTTCGCCGACCTGGCGGATTCGCCGTTCATCCTGTTCGAAGCCGGCTTCGCCCTGAACGCCAAGATCCTCGCCGCCTGCGAGCGCAAAGGCGTGATACCCCGCGTGGCGGCGCGCAGCGGGCAGATCGACTTCATCGTCGACCTGGTCACCGCCGGCCTCGGCGTCGCCTTCCTGCCCCGCATGCTGGCGCACAAGCATCAACACGCAGGCATCGCCCTGATCCCTCTCGACGAACCCCACACCGACTGGCACATCGCCCTGGCCTGGCGCGCCAGCGCCCACCTGCCACCCGCCGTGCGCGCCTGGCTGGACCTGGCCAAGGAGCAGCAGCTTTCAGCCGGTCATCCGGATTAATCGTCCAGGCCGTCAGGGAAAGCTTGACTTCTCCTTTTCAATCAGTAACATACGGCGCATTCCGCGATAGCTCAGTTGGTAGAGCAAATGACTGTTAATCATTGGGTCCCTGGTTCGAGTCCAGGTCGTGGAGCCAGATAGGGAAAAGCCTGCAGCGATGCAGGCTTTTTTTTGCCTTGGATTTTTCCGGGGTGATCAAAGCGCACAGCGTGGCCAGCATGAATGCATCTCAAATCCTACGATTCAGAGGTCAATATCATGAAAGTCACTGCGGTCGTTTCAACCAAAGGCGGGCCGGGTAAAACCACGGTTGGCGTCAATCTGGGCGCGTTCTGCGCCGATGATGGGGTCTACCTCACTGGCCGCACCCCTCTAAAAAAGGCAATCAGACAGTAGCATCACGATTGAGCGGTTTTCTGCCATGAAAAAACTGTCGGCTATGCCAAAGGCGCGAACTTACCTGCTACTTGCTTTGCCAGGTACCGACCTGGGATAGATATTCGCGATTTCTGTTAAGTGATTGATGTTAAAGACCTTAATTTTTCAGACTGCAGGTGATCGCGTGTCACCACTGAAACAAAGTTGTACATTTAATTGACGCCACTAAAACGCCACCATAAGATCGCCGCCAATTGATGGCACAAAGCCATGTAGAGGGATCTAGAAATGTGGCGTTCGGCACACCGGACCAGGCTCAGTCTGCTGTCCGCTTTTTTTTGCCTGGGCTTTGCTGGGACAGCTCAAGGCGCTACCCCGCAGAACACGCCGGGCGTTACTGACCTGATCCGTGACCGCCAGGATCGCCTGCTCGAAGAGCAACAACGCCGCCTCGAAGAACTCAAGGACCTGCCCGGCAAAGCTGCTACGCCTACCAAGCCGACAGCGCCCGTCGACACGCGCTGCTTTACGATCAAAACCATCGAACTTGCCGGCGCCGATGCCTTGTCCGAAGGCGAGCGCGCCAGTCTGATCAAACCCTATATTGGCCAATGCCTTGGCGTGCCCCAACTCAATGAACTGCTCAAGGTCATCACCGACCGCTACTTGGCCAAAGGCTTGGTCACCAGCCGCGCGTACTTGCCACAACAAGACCTCTCCAGCGGCGTCCTCAAAATCCAAGTCGTCGAGGGCAAGCTGGAAAGTTTGAAGGGCGCAGAAGGCAGCGGCATCACCGACCGCCAACTGTTTATGAGCTTTCCGGGCAAGACGGGCGAGTTGCTTAACCTGCGCGAGATCGAGCAGATGGTCGACCAACTGAACCGTCTGCCGTCCAACCAGGCGCAGATGGAATTGGCCCCTGGCAAAGAAGTAGGCGGCAGCGATGTGCTGGTCAAGAACACCCTTCAGAAACCCTGGCGCGTCGGCCTGTCTCGTCACAATGGCGGCCAGCGCAGCACCGGTGAACAGCAATGGGGCGCCAGCCTGGATTGGGACAATCCGCTGGGCCTGGCGGATCAATTGTCGCTGCGCGGCAGCCACGATGCCGTCAGCGACCACCAGAAAACCTCACGCAATTCGATGCTCAATTACAGCCTGCCCTTTGGCTGGTGGAACCTCAATTACAGCTACAGCGAAACCGAATACCGCTCGCTGGCCCAAGCCAATAATTTCAACTTCAAACAGTCCGGAGACAGTCAGAGCCATCAACTGCGCCTGGAACGGGTAATCCATCGCGACGCCCTGAGCAAAACCTCACTCAGCACCGGCGTGGCCTACCTGCGCACCAACAACTTCATCGAAGACAGCAAGCTCGCGTTGAGCAGTAACCGCCTCAGCGAAGCCCAGTTCGGCATCAATCATGGACGACGTATCGGCGGCTCATTCCTCAACATCGACCTGGGTATGCAGGACGGCATTGGCGCGTTCGACGCCCAGGCCAATCACAACCCGCGCCCCGGGCAGGCCGATGCGCGCTACCGCAAATACACCGCGACCGTGAGCTACCTGTACCCCTTCAAACTATGGGGCGAGTCATTCAGTTTCAGCAGCCTGATGACCGGCCAGCGCAGCGAAGACGTGCTGTTCAGCCCCCAGCGCATGAGCCTGGGCGGGCAGTCATCGATACGTGGTTACAAGGATCAAAGCCTGGCCGGCGACAGCGGCGGCTACTGGCGCAACGACCTGCGCTGGAGTCGCCCGGTGACCATCGCGTGGTTGCAGCCGGTATTCAATGAATACGGCACCAGCCTTGGTTATGACCAAGGCGTGATCAGCCATGGCCGCTACAACGCCGAACAACACGGACGCATGAGCAGCAACTCCGTGGAGCTGTTCGCACGTGGCCAGAACGTCGCCGCCACGGTGACCTTTGCACACTCTTTGGAACGCCCGGGGCCGATCACTGAACGTGAAGCGCCGGTTTATTTCCGTATGGATTTCTTCCTTTAAATCTTTACCGCCCCCTGGGCATCGAGACATGACATGGACGTTCGTCAGTTCGCCTTTCTTGCGCGCCAACCTTCTGCGGCCTTGAAAACGCGCTCCACTTTCCTGGGACTGCCCAAGCGTGGCTTGGCGTTGATTCTGGCCAACGCGATGTTCTGGCAGCCGTTGCTGGCGCAGGCGGATGGCATAGTGGTGAGCGCACCGGGCACAACGCTGGGCCAGGCGGGTAACGGCGTACCCATCGTCAATATCGCGGCGCCCAATGGCAGCGGGTTGTCCCATAACCAGTTCCAGGATTACAACGTCGGCCAGCAGGGCGTCATCCTCAACAACGCCACCAGCCGCACCCAATCGACCCAGTTGGGCGGGATCATCCTCGGCAACCAGAACTTCAACGGTACAGCAGCCAGCGTGATCCTCAATGAGGTCAACGGCGGCAGTCCGAGTCAGTTGCGCGGCTACACCGAAGTGGCGGGGCAATCGGCCCATGTGATCGTTGCCAACCCGTATGGCATCAGCTGCAACGGTTGCGGCTTTATCAACACGCCGCAAGCCACGTTGACCACCGGCAAAGCAGTGATCGAGAACGGCCAGATCAGCCGCTATCAAGTCGATCAAGGCAGCGTCGCCATTGACGGCACCGGTTTGAATGCCAGCAACGTCGACCAGTTCGAAATCATCACCCGCGCCACCACCATTAACGCGCAGATCCAGGCAAAAAAACTAACCATTGTCGCGGGTCGCAACGATGTGGACGCACGCACCTTGAACGCCACGGCGCGTGCATCGGACGGCAGCAAGGCGCCGGATTTGGCGATTGATTCTTCAGCGCTGGGTGGCATGTACGTAGGCGCGGTCAAGCTGGTGGGCACCGAAGCGGGCGTGGGGGTGAAACTGTCCGGGGACATGGTCGCTGGCGGTGACATCCAGATTGATGCCGCAGGCAATGTGGTCATGGGCCAGACCTCGGCCGGTTCGGCGTTGGCAGTCAAGGCCGCCAACCTGGAAGCCAAAGGCGCGGTCTACGCCGGTACCGATTTGTCGGTGAAAACCCAAGGTGCCCTGACCAACCAACAAACCCTCGCTGCCAAGGACAGCATCACCCTGGACGCCGCTGGGCGGTTGACCAATAACGGGATTATCGAAGCGGGCGTCAACGCGGATAACAGCCGCAATACCCAAGGCGACGTGCGCTTGACCGCACAGGCTATCGATAACAGCGGCAAGACCGTGATCGCCAGCCGTGACCTGACCATCGGCACCGGTGAACTGGCGAATCAGGGCGGCACGCTGAGTGCTCAGCGCACTGCGCAACTGACCGCTACGCGTGTGGATAACCAGAATCACGGGCGCATCCTTAGTACAGGCAGCGTTGGGATCAATGCCAACCAGTTGATCAACCGAGATGGCGAGTTGTCGGGTGTTGCTCACGTTACGCTGCAACTGAATGAGTTGGACAACGTAGCAGGCCTGATCTCGGCCGGGCAGTCGTTGAGCCTGGATGCAAAGGGGCTGATCAATAATCAGAACGGGCGCATCGCAACGCGTCAATCGGCACAGGTGACGGCAGGCAGTCTGGATAACCGCAATGGTGAGGTTGTTGCCACCGATCTCGTCTCCAGTACTGGGGGGCTGGACAACAGCAGTGGAAAGATTCAGGGCGACCGTTCCCTGACTATCACCAGTGCTGCGCTGAATAACCAACGCGGCACGTTAGCGGCAGGTACTGCGCTTGATCTGATAGCAACCAGTTTGGATAACACCGAAGGCAAGCTGACCACTGACGGCACGTTGGCCACCGCTATCGCTGGTCAGTTGCTTAACCAAACCGGCTTGTTTTCCGCCAAGGGCAATGCGCGCCTCAGCCTGGGCAACCTCGATAATCGCCAAGGCACTGTCGTCGCCAACAATCTTGGTTTGCAGTTGAACGGCTCGTTGAACAACCAGCATGGCACCTTGCGCGGTGAGGCTCGCCTGGATTTGAAAGCCGGTCAGGTGGACAACAGTGAGGGTGGGCGGATCAGCAGTGGTGAGGTACTCAACGCCACTGTCACCCGTCTTGATCAGCACAATGACGGCCGACTCTTTGGCCAGGGCGATGTCAGCCTCGATCTGAATGGAGGCCATCTGGATAACCGGGGCGGAATCATCAATGCTCCAGGACGTTTACTGTTGAGCAACCTCAATAGTGTTGACAACCAGGTTGGTGAAATCTCCAGCAGCCGGACCTTTACTCTATCCGCCAATTCCCTGAACAACCGCAACGCCAAGCTCCTCAGCGAAGAAGGTTTGCTGGTGCGTATTGCCCAGGCGCTGGACAACACCAAGGGCTTGATTGCCGCGACCGGTCTGGACCTTCGGGCCAACAGCCTGATCAATGCCGAAGGCGAGCTCAAGATACGTGATGACGCAACGCTGTTCGTGACCACGACGCTGGATAATCGCCAAGGCAAAATTCTTGGTGCGACGACGACCTTGAACAGCATGACGCTGGATAACAGCCAAGGGCTGCTTCAAGGCGACACGTTACTGACCGTCAACAATTCAGGCGTTGCAATCAACCGTGGCGGCCGCTTTGTCAGTGGCCAACGGATGAGCCTCAACATCGATCAATTCAATAATCAGGGCGGCGAGGTATCCAGCGTAAACGACCTGTCCTTCACCGGTTCCCTGCTCGATAACAGTGACGGCGGCCGTTTGTTAGCCAACGGCGCGATCAATCTGACCCTCGACCATTTGGATAATCGCAAAGGCGCCTTGCGCAGCGATCGTAACTTGACGCTGCAAGGCACCACGCTGAACAACGACGGCGGTCGCATCAGCAGCGGTGCGGCGCAGCAATTGACCACTACCGGTGCCGTCAGCAACCGCAGCGGTGAATTGCTCAGCGCGATGGCACTGATTCTGAACAGCGCCAGCCTCGATAACCGAGGCGGCAAGCTGATTGGTGACGGCGCCGTGCGTGTCACCACAGGGACCTTGGATAATCAGAACAGCGGGCGCCTCACCAGCGCAGATCGCCTTGACCTGACAGCTGGGCGGGTGGACAACCGCTTCGACGGCCGCATTGCCAGTAACAAGGCACTCATTGCCAGTGTTACCGGCCTGGACCAACGAAGCGGTGGCGAGCTTTATAGTCTCACCGACCTGACCCTGAACATGAACCAAGGCCACCTCGACAACACCGATGGTCTGATCAATGCGCCGGGCCAACTGCTGTTCAAAAACCTGTCCACCGTCGTTAACCACAACGGTGAAATCTCCAGCGAGCATGCGTTTACCTTGGCCGCGCAAAGCCTGGATAACAACGACGGTCAGTTGCTTAGCGATCAGGTGTTGACCCTTAAGGTCGAGCAAGCGCTGACCAACCTAAAGGGCCTAATCGCCGCTTCAGCGCTCAACGTCCAGGCGGCCCGTCTGGACAACAGCAATGGCCAGGTCATGGGCGATATCAGCCTCGATCTGACCACGACCGGAGCACTGAGCAACCAAGGCGGAACCCTGGGCAGTGGCCAGCGTTTGAACGTCACCTCAGGCAGCCTGGACAATAGCCAGACCGGTCATCTGGTCAGCGATGGTGATCTCACCGTGAAGGTTGATGGTCTGCTCGATAACCAGGCCAAAGGCAGCGTATTGGCCAAGGGTGTGATGGAGATCCAGGCGGGGCGCCTGGATAACCGTGGCGGCGTCGTTAGTGCCAACCAGAACCTGAATTTGCACGTCGGCCAAGTCGATAACCGAGAAGGTGTGCTGAACAGCAAACAGGCACTGGCAATCACCGGCCAATCTCTGAGCAACCAAGGCGGTCTGGTCAGCGCTATCGGGCCGGTGCGCCTGACGGTGGACACCGTGAATAACACCAAGGGCCGCATTGCCAGCGAAGATGAACTGGACGCTACCATTGGCGTATTGAACCAGCAGGGTGGTGAACTGGTTGCCCAGGGTGGCCTGACCCTCAACGCTGACACTCTGGATAACCGGAACGGCGGCCTAGTTGCGGCGACAAAAGCGCTGAAACTCAAGGTCGACAGCATCGATAACCGCGCCGGCGAAATTTCCAGCCAGCAAAACCTTGAACTTAGCGGCGAACGCTTCGACAACAGCGGCGGCAAGCTGTTGGCCGGTACCACACTGGCGCTGGCGGTATCTGAGGTTATCAACCAGACCAAGGGCCTTGTGTTTGCCAAGGACGTACGCGTGACCGGTACGCGACTGGATAACACCGACGGCACCTTGGGTGGGCAGCGCTCATTGGTCCTGAAATTATCTGCCGCCCTGGACAACACTCGCGGCACACTCAGCAGCGAAGGTTCAATGGACCTGGCTGGGCAGCGCATCGATAACAGCAGCGGGAGTATTTCCAGTGCCGCTCTGTTGAGCATTAACACCGCTGCTGACGTGCTGAACAACGGTGGCACCGTAGAAAGCGCACAAGGTCTCAAGATGACTAGTCGGAGCCTTGAGAACATCCAGGGGCTGATTAAAAGCCAGCGAGAAACGAGCCTCGTCACCGGGCAGTTCACTAACGGCCTTAACGGTCGCGTGCTCAGTGCCGAGCGTCTTGACCTCACTGCTACCCAAGTGACCAACAGTGGTCGTATCGCCAGCGTCGGTACTCTGAACGCCAACCTCGACGGTCTCACCCAACTGGGCGGCGCCGAACTCGTGAGCACTACGCAGCTCACTCTCGACCTTCACAACGGCAAGTTGATCAACGCCGGTGTGATCAACGCCCCGATTCTGGTGCTCGACAACCTTGCCAGTATCGACAACCAGAACGGTGAAATTTCCAGCCAGAACGCTTTCACCCTGGCCACGCAGAACCTCGACAACACCAACGGAAAACTCATCAGCAACCAAGCGTTGACCTTGCGCGTTGACCAAGTGCTGGCCAACGTCAAAGGCCTGATCAGCGGACGAGGCGACGTAGCTATCAGTGCGTCCAAACTCTTGGATAACCAGCACGGTAGCGTGATTGCCGACGGTACCTTGTTGCTGGGCGGCGCCACTCTGGATAACCGTAACGGAGAGATCGCCGGTAAGGCGCAGATCACCATCAATACCGACGCTCTCAATAACCAGAAAGGCCAACTTATCAGCACCGAAGGCCTGCACATCAGCAGTGCGAATCTCGATAACCGTGAGGGACTGGTAGGCGCCACAAAAGCGCTGAAACTCGACGTTGGCCATCTCGATAACCGTGCCGGTGAAGTGACCGGCAATGCCGATGTCACCGTTACCGGAGTGCAACTGGACAACAGCGATAAGGGCTTAGTGTTCGCGGGTCAGGGGCTGAAACTCGCGGTAGATCAGGTGATCAACCGCACCCAGGGTCAATTGAACGGCCAGCGCCTCACGCTGACCGGCACTTCGCTGGATAACGCCGGTGGCAGATTGTTCAGCCAGCAGCCGTTGGTGTTGGCGCTGGCGGGCGACTTGGATAACAGCGAAGGTCTACTGAGCAGTGAAGGTACGCTGGACGTCAAAGCGCACAGTCTCAATAACACCAAGGGCAGCCTATCCAGCGCCCAAGGCTTGAACGTTTCTGTCACGAGCATGCTGAATAACAAAAGCGGCGAGCTGTTGACTGATGGCAACCTGATCCTGCGCAGTGCCAACCTCGGTAACGAACAGGGCAACATCAGCGGCAAAGGGCCTGTCTTGGTTACTTCTGGCGAGGTAAACAACCAAGGCGGTCGTCTCAACAGCGGCGATACTTTGTCTTTGACCACCGCGCAGTTGAACAACGGTGGCAGCATCGGCAGCACCAGCGCCATGACCGCCAGCGTAACCGGGCTGGAGCAGCAAGGCGGCAAACTGTTCAGCAATGCCGGCCTGTCCTTGGATATGAACAATGGTCAACTTAACAACCAAGGCGGTCTGATTAATGCCGTCGGCCCATTGCTTCTTAATAACCTCACCAACGTCACCAACAACGGTGGCGAAATCTCCAGCGGCCAAGCCTTCAGCCTGACCGCCCAAAACCTCGATAACAGCAACGGCAAGCTGCTGAGCAATCAGGGCCTGACCCTACGCATCGACCAGGCTCTGACCAACATCAAGGGGCTGATCGGCGGGGCGAGTCTCAATGCGCAAGCCACTGCCATGGACAACCGTGGCGGCAGCCTGACCAGTCGCGGCGACCTGCAACTGACCAGCGCCGGTCTGCTGAACAACAGCGACCAGGGCCTTATCAGCGCAGCGCAAGCGGTCACTGTGCACAGCGCTGACTTGAACAATCAGAACGGTACCCTGCTGGGTGCTGCCGTAACGCTCAACGCCATGGCCCTGAACAATACAGCCAGCGGCCTGATCAATAGCCGGAGCACCTTGAACCTCAAGGCCGCCAGCCTCAATTCCGGTAGCGGCGGTGAAGTCTCTGCCAAAGGTGCCATCGCTATTGACCTCGACGGATTGGTGCTGGCGGGGGGGAGGATCGTCGGTGAGCAGGGCGTAACTGTCGACTTCAACAACAGTGACCTGGACAACCGTAACGGCCTGATCCTCGCCAATGGACCGTTGACGCTGAAAAACCTGCGCGAACTCAGTAACCAGGGCGGTGAAATCTCCAGCCAGCGAAGCTTTACCCTAGCGGCGCGCGTGCTGGATAACAGTGCCGGCAAGCTGATCAGCAGTCAGGTACTGACCCTCAACGCGGATAGCCTGAATAACAGCGCGAATGGCTTGATGTCCGGTTGGCAAGGCCTGAACGTCAGCGGTGGAAGCCTCGATAATCGCAACCACGGCACTCTGTCGAGCCGCAATGGTGCGATCGATGTTCGCCTCAGCGGTGCCCTGCAGAACAACAACGAAGGTGCGCTGGTCAGCCAAGGGCGGCTGGACGTCAGCGCTGCCAGCCTGGATAACCGTGGCAAGGCCGTGCTTTCCAGCGGCGCCGGGCAACACCTGTCGGTGACTGGCGCATTGGTTAATGGTGACGGCAGCTTGATCGAGAGCGGCACCACGCTGGATGTACAAGCGGCCACCCTGGCCAACCAGGCCACCATCAACGCGCAACAAGCCTTCACCTTCACCGGTACCGACCTGACCAACAACGGTGGCACCCTGGCGAGCAACGGACAGTTGACCCTCGACTTGCTCGGCAACCTCAACAACAGCGGCGGCAAGCTGGTGAGCGCTGGGCCGTTGCTTCTGCAACGTGCCAGCCAGGTCTACAACGACGCCGACGGCCAGATTGCCAGCCAGGGCCTGTTGACCCTGTTTACCGGAGGCCTGAACAACAGTGAGCGCGGCACCATTGCAGGCAAGGAACGGGTAGCAATCACGGCATCGGACGTCGTACAGAACCACACCAATGGTCTGATCTACAGCCAGGACGCCGATGTGCAACTGAACGCCGCGGGCCTGAACAACGCCAAGGGGGTCGTGCAGGGCCAAACCGGCCTCGGCCTGAACATCCGCGGTGATGTCGATAACCAAGGCGGTACGTTGGCCAGCCTCAAGGGCCTGCTGGATGCCCAGTTGGCCGCAGGCCTGAATAACCAAGGTGGCATTATCCAGGCACAGCGCCTGAACCTGCTCGCCAGCAGCATCAACAACCAGGGTGGACGCATCGCCGCGCAAGCGGGCGATGCTGTGGTCAACGCCAACTATTTTGCCAATACCAATGGTGGCGTGTACGCCAAGGGCTTGGTACGGGTGGGTGGCCAGCAAGTGGATAACAGTGCCGGGCAAATTGCCGGTGGCGCGGTTGAGCTGGCGGCAAATGGGCTACTCACCAACCGTGGTGGGGTGATTGAAAGCGATGGCAGCCTGAATGTGGCGGCCAATAGCGTTGATAATCAGGGTGGGCAAATTCGGGCGCTGGGTAGCGGTGGAAAAACCAACTTCCAGATTGGCGGCGTGTTTGATAACCGCAATGGCCGATTGGAAACCGCCAACGCCGATCTGACCCTGAATGTGGGTGGCTTTCAGAACCAGGGTGGCAGCTTGTTGCATGCAGGTTTTGGCACCTTTGATATCTCCACTGCCAACCTCACTCAGGCCGGTGGTGACGTGGTTACCAGAGGCGGTCTGACCCTCACTGCGGACAATTGGACCAACAGCAGCGTGATCCAGGCCGGGCGCTTGAGGATCAACGTCAACACCTTGAATCAAACCGCCGGTGGGCAGTTGCTGGCGTCCGACAGCCTGATCGGTACGGGGGGCAACTGGAACAATGATGGGGTGATCACCAGTGATGGCTCCGCGGATCTGACCCTGACAGGCAACTACGGTGGTAATGGTCGTTACAGCAGCGTCGGGACATTGGGCTTGAGTGCGGCGCAGTTGAACGTGAGCAGCGCTGCGAGCATTGCAGGAGGCGGCGATACAACCCTCAATATCGCGGGAGCATTCAACAACTACGGTCGGGTTACATCTGCGGCGAAGCTGAGTGTCGGTGCCGGCGCGATTAATAACTATGCAACGTTGGGCAGTACACAGGCGCTGTTGCTGCAGACACCGACGTTGTTGAATGAAGGTGGACTGATTTTTAGCGGTTCGAACATTGACATTAAAGTCGGTGATCTGCTGAACAATAATAATGCGGCCATTTACAGTATAGGTCACTTGAGTATTGGTGGACAGCAGGGGGGTAAGGCTAATAACGTTGTAAATTTCTCATCCTCTATACAGTCGGACGCAGATTTCACGCTTGCTTCTACTGTCTTTGAAAATAAGAGGCTGGGTGTTGCAGGTAAAGAGCGTTTGTTATCGGGTGATATAACTTTTGATTGTGATGGCAATAAGTGTTATTACATGAATTATTTTGTGGAGGAGAGGTATATATCTGAGGCTACTTTCTCCGGGCAATCGGCGACGGTATCAGTGGGAGGTGATTTTAATGCTGATGTGGGGAATTTTAATAACTTTGCATCAACTATCGTCTCAGGTGGAAATATAAGTTTTAAAGCAGATGTCTTTGAGAATACTTCTGTAAGTACAGGCGAATTCACACGTTCGAGAGTTTACAAGTCTACGCCTGGTCGAAGTTTTTCTGCACCAATTTTTGCATATGTAAATGGCGATGGTCCAGTAGACTACTATGTAAATCGTAATTCCAGATATGCGATGGAATATTATGCCGGCGAATCATGTGTCGGTGACGGCGGTGGATGCACCCCCAATCTGGTTACCGGAGCAGGCCAAAGAACTGGTTATCTAAACCCCTATTTTGGGCAGGGCCCTGAGGTTTCTGTTCCAGCCGCTATTTTGGCGCTCAATTTAATGAGTGATGTCAGGAACTATCAGTCCAGTAGCTCGGCGGCTGCCGTTATTCAGGCAGGTAAAACTGTTTCGATAAACGCAACAAAATCTATCCAGAACGGCGATATCAAAAACCTGGCCCCTTTTATAAACCAAGGCCAGCAAAACGGCGTGGCAAAACCCACGGTCATCACCAAAGATATCTCCGTCAATGCCCAATTGCCTCCGGATCTGGCGCAGCGGCAAGTCAATCCGGTAACGCTGCCCAACTTCGCCTTGCCAACGGGCCAGAATGGTTTGTTCCGTCTCAGTGGCAGTGGAGTAAGCGATACCCAGATGGCGCAACGCAGCAATGAGCCAAAAAGTTGGACCCTGAGCGGGGCAAGCATCGACCTGGCTCAACGACAGCAGGCGTTGCCTCAAAATCAAGGTCGGACGATCAAGTTGAACGGCGTCGCCCAGGTTGCGGCGGACTCTCGCCCCGTCTCCGTTGTGGCTCGTGAGGCTGGAGGCATCAATACCAATGCCCGTGTTGTCGATGCGTCCGGTGGGGGTAGCGTGGGAGCGGGGTCCATGCTGCCAGGTCGAACAGATATCACACGAGTTGACGGCATCAACTTCGGAAACACCGGGGGGGCTCCCGCCGTCGGCAGCCTGAATCCTTCAGACCGCGATCCACGTACCGGCATGATCGCCCCAGGAAGCTCGCTGAATGTTCCGGGTATCACTCCACTCGCCACCGCGACACCTGGAAGCGGTCAACCCCTCAGCCGTGTGCAAGGCTTGCCTGACCGTACAGCCGTCTCTCAGCCGCACAAATACCTGATCGAAACCAACCCGGTTCTGACTGACCTCAAACAGTTCATGAGCTCAGATTATCTCCTCGCTGGTCTGGGCTACAACCCGGATGAAAGCGCCAAGCGTTTGGGTGATGGTCTGTATGAACAACGCTTGATCCAGCAAGCGATTGTCGAGCGTACCGGACAGCGCTTTATCGATGGCCAGACCTCGGACGAGGCGGTGTTCCGTCATCTGATGGATAACGCCATTCGCAGCAAGCAGGCCCTCGACCTGTCGGTGGGCGTATCGCTGACCGGTCAGCAAGTGGCCGCACTAACCCACGATATCGTCTGGCTTGAAGAGAATGTGATCAACGGCGAAAGGGTGTTGGTGCCGGTGTTGTACCTGGCCCAAGCGGATAATCGCCTGGCCCCCAACGGCGCCCTGATTGCTGGCCAGGACATCAGCCTTATGGCGGGTGAGAACCTGGAGAACGCAGGAACCCTGCGCGCCACTCATAACCTGTCGGCCAAGGCCGGAAACGACCTGACCAACAGCGGGTTGATTGAAGCCGGCAACCGTCTGGACCTGCTGGCGGGTAACAACATCGTCAACAAGGCTGGCGGGATCATTGCCGGCCGCGATGTAACGCTCACAGCCGTTGGTGGCGATGTGATCAACGAGCGTAGCGTGACCACCACCGGTTACAGCTCCGGTACTTCAATACGCCGCGATTACCTCGATAGCGCAGCCAGGATTGAAGCCGCCAACGACCTTAGCCTCAACGCCGGTCGCGACGTTTCCAACAAAGGCAGTGTCCTGACCAGCGGACGCGACACCACAATCACCGCTGGGCGTGATGTTCACATTGACGCGGTAGAGCAACGCGACTCAGTTGATATGGGTAGCAGGTACCGCACGCAAACCGTGACGCAAACCGGCGCCAGTGTGGAAACGGGACGTGATGTGAAGGTCACGGCAGGCCGCGACTTCACCGCTATTGCCAGTCGAATTGATGCCAAGCGTGATCTGGATATTGCCGCCAATGAAGACCTGAGTATCTCGTCGGCAGCCGATGAACAGCATTCATCCAGCAAGTCCAAAAAAGTCAGCCGCTCGGAAGACCACATCAACCAGGTTTCCAGTGTGCTGACGGCGGGCGGTGACGTGTCACTCAATGCCGGAAAGGATCTTGAACTGACCGCAAGTCGAGTAAGCGGCGGCGGTAACGTGGCCCTGGAGGCGCAGCGTGACCTGAGTATTCTTTCGGCACTGGACGAAGACGCTTCGTTCTATTCGAAGAAGAGCAAAGGCTCGTTCGGACGCAGCAAAAGCGAGCAGCGTGAAAGCTACGACAGTACCAACGTGGCGTCCGTCGTAGAGGCGGGTAAAGACCTGACAGTCAATGCCAGCAAGAAAGTTGACGGAGGCATGAACATCGAAGGTGGTCGTGATGTCACCGTGATCGGCAGCCAGTTGAAAGCCGGTGGCGACATGCTGCTGGGCGCTACGGGCGACATCGCGGTGTTGTCGGGTGTTGAAGAACACGGCTCCTACAGCAAGAAGACCAAGTCCGGGTTCCTGGGGCTTTCCAAGAGTGGCAAGAGTCAGCTGAAAACCACGGCCAGTCAGGTCAGTAGTGAGCTTGAGGCGGGTAATGACGTAGTCGTGGCGGCGGGTAATGACATTCGCTTGCGGGCGAGTGAGATCAATGCCGAGAACGATGCAGAGTTGCGGGCAGGTCTGGTGACGGATACCGGTGACATCAACCTGGTGTCCGCCAATGACACGGCCTATAGCCGTAGTGAGAAGTACGAGAAAAAAACCGGTTCGATCTCAGGCGGGTTCATCGCGATTTCTTCGGCCAAGAAAGCGGGTCAGGAAGCGCAAAGCTCCACCAGTGTGGGGAGCCAGGTATCTGCAGATCGCGATGCGACGTTGCAGGCTGAGCGAGATATCAATTTGGTGGGCAGCGGCATCAGTGCCGGGCGTGACGTCAATCTCAATGCAGGGCGCGACGTCAACGTAGTCGCTGCGCAAAACTCGAAAAGCGAGCGTGATTGGGCCAAGTCCAAACAGACGGGGATTGGTGTATCCAGTGATGCTAACGGCGTCACGTTCTTTGCCGGTACCGATCGTAGTGCCGAGAAGAACCGGCTAGAGCAACAGACTGCGGCCGCGAGCCAAATCAAGGCAGGTGAAAACCTGGCAATCACTGCCAAGCGGGATATCAATCAACGTGGCTCTGATTTGGCGGCTGACAACGATATTGATCTGAAGGCCGGACGCGATATCAATATTGATGCGGCTCGTGAGCGGTTGTTGGTAGAGCAACAACGAGAGAAAGAACGCAATGGATTGAGTGTCGCTATTAATCATAACTTTGGAAGTACAAAGGACGCGGTTAACGGTGCGGGGAAAGGTGAGGATGGCGTCAGCAAGGGTTCAAGC
This sequence comes from Pseudomonas sp. S3E12, assembly GCF_001702295.1. Classification (NCBI taxonomy): domain Bacteria; kingdom Pseudomonadati; phylum Pseudomonadota; class Gammaproteobacteria; order Pseudomonadales; family Pseudomonadaceae; genus Pseudomonas; species Pseudomonas sp. S3E12. The sequence goes on along the minus strand of NZ_MBDT01000022.1, from coordinate 50,897 downwards.
ACACTGAAAGCGGTTGATTCAGTAAGCCATTTCTTTGCGGGGGCCACGCCTGACATCAAGTTTGGAAATAGCACACAGAGTGTCACCGAACAAACTGTTGAACTGACAAATCGATCCTCGACCTTGAACGCCGGCAATGACGTCAATCTGTCTGCCGGAAATGACGTTACGGTTATCGGAAGCCAGTTGGGAGCAGGGCGTGACATTAACGTTAAAGGACGTGACGTTACATTTGATGTTGCCAAAGGTGGTGTCTCAAACGACAACCAGGAAAATCAGAGCTGGAGTGGTTTTCATGGCAGTGTCAGCAACGGATTCAGGATCGGCGCGGGGGGGAGTCACGGAGTGGCCGACGAAGACCGTAAAGCAGAATCTTCTACGGCGACTGAGTTGGATGCTGGGCGAGACATAAACCTGAAAGCCACCAATGATCTCAATTTAATCGGGACTCAGGCAAAGGCTGGGCGTGATATCGATCTTAGTGCAGGAAAAGATCTGAATATCGTGGCTGCTCAGAACAACTCTACACGAGAGAGCACCAGAAGCAGTGGCGGCGGCGAGGCAGGGATTGCAGTACAGGATGGTGCGATTGGCTTTTACGCTAGTGTGAACCTTGGTAAAGGGAATCTGGACCGTGAGGGCGTAAGCCAGCAAGAAGCCTATCTTTATGCGGGTGAGCGTTTAGGGTTTGAGAGCGGCAGAGATACGAACGTTGCCGGTGCCCAAATGCGTGGTGACAGTGTGGTAGGGCGCGTGGGAAGAGATTTTAATGTTTCTTCCGTGGCGGATACTGGAAAGGTTACGGGTAAAGAATTTGATATCAGTGCAACACTAACTGTTGGCTTTGGTTTCAGCATGAGTGGCTCCTTGGGCTACGGACAAACCAGTGGGAAGTCGAAATGGATCGAGGACCAGACGCGCATTACCGGCGCGAATGTAGTCGATATCCGTACGGAGAAGCACACCCAGCTTGATGGCGCTCTCGTCGCCTCCGATACCGGAAAGCTGAAGCTCGACACTGGAACGCTTGGCTATTCCGATATTGCTGGAGAAGACAAGGAGCATGGTTACTACCTCAATGTGGGCGGCTCATACAAAGACGGTGGGGGAGCCTCTCAGGACCCAAGTCAGGTCGGCAAAGGCAACGGTGAAGAGAATAGCTGGAGTGTTAACGGTTGGAAGTATGACAAGGAGCGAGAGCAAACCGTTCGTGCAACAGTTGGAGCGGGTGAAATTGTTGTACGAGCAGACGAGAAGAACGGGGCTGACTCATCCGCAGGCCTGAACCGTGATGTCACCAAAGCCTCTGAGATTACTCGTGATAAAGAGTCGCGTACTGATCTCTATGTTACGAGCTCATCAATTGATGACGTCCTGCACCCGATTGATACTGGCAAAGATTGGGCTAATGGTGCTGCTGAGTGGGGCGAGAGAAGCCTAGCTAACTGGAACGCTGCGATGACGGGCATGAACGTCGTCATCAATAAGGTGGAAGCGGCACTGGGACGCCCAATCGATCCTGGGGCGCAGGCAATAACAGGGAAAGAGTTGGCCGAGAGTGTCTTGAACTCGTTGATCGCTGCCGGGAAAAGCCGTTCTCAGGCAATGGCAATGATGAGTGATCCTGCTTTCCAAGAAGGTGTTCTCAAGCAGCTTGCTGGAATTATGCATGTTAATGATTCATACCTTAAAGACGCTCAAAAAAGTATTACGCCGGGGCTTGACCGCTATATCAAGCAGTCTCGTGAACTCGATTTGACAACCGTCGAAGGAAAAAGAACTGCTCTGCAGGAAACGCTGACGTTCGCAACTAACCTGAATGAATATATCAAGGCTAATCCTGAAAAAGCTGAAGCGGTTGGATATGTTCTTGCGCTTTCCCAAGGGCCGAAGGGGGTTTTGACTCTACTGGTAGGTGGTGTCGTCAGTAATACGACGGGAGGCCAGAAATTTTCTGAGATGATGGAGTCGCTTCAAACCAAAGCCGCCACAGAGCTGGCGCAGTTTATGCTGAGCACTAAAGAGGGGACGGTTGAGCTGAATCCGGCCGACAAAGACGATGATTCTCTCATCGGCGGTGGGAGGCTGATCACTAGTATTTTGACTGGAGGCCTGCCTGGGCGAGCGAAGAAAGATAGCCACATCACTGTAGGTGGCAGTTCGGCGAATGATCACCCTCGTGGAGAGAAGGCTGGCAAGGGCGAGAAGGAGAAAGCCGAGAAGGAGAAAGCCGAGAAGGAGAAGGCTGAGAAGGAGAAAGCTGAGAAGGAGAAAGCTGAGAAGGAGAAAGCTGAGAAGGAGAAAGCTGAGAAGGAGAAAGCTGAGAAGGAGAAAGCTGAGAAGGAGAAAGCCGAGAAGGAGAAGGCTGAGAAGGAGAAGGCTGAGAAGGAGAAAGCTGAGAAGGAGAAAGCCGAGGAGGATAAGGCTGAGAACGGTCCTGGGGGGTTGACCCCGTCGGAGCTCGAGGCTTTGGGTCCAAAAGGCACGCTGAACACATCTTTGCTTGATGAATTAACTGCTAATGGTGTGAAATTTACCCCAGAGAATGTCATTGCAACGACTCGCAGTTCTAGCGGGAAAGTTGTATTCCTAGAGACTGGAAACTCAAAAGCCGGGTTGCAGCACATTATTGAGGAGCATGGTAGCCAATTCGCTCAGATGGGCGTGTCTGAGGCTCAGATTCCGGGTGTGGTAATGAAGGCGGTTTCTGAGGGTAAGCTCGTTGGTTATCAAGGCTCTGGAGCTGGGCGTCCAATTTATGAGTTAACTATTAATGGGCAGCAGCAGCGAATTGCTGTGACTGTTGGCGACAACGGCTTTGTCGTCGGTGCAAATCCAAGAGGGAGCGTTAAGTGAAAAATATAAAGTTGATGGCTGATTATCAGTGTCATCCGCTTTGGAATATGTCCCCTGATGAGTATGGGGACATAGCTCCTTGCGAGCTTCCTATCTCTAAAGAGCTTCAGCTGCGTCTATCAAAGTGGGCCGCTATATACGATGAAACACTGGATGCGGATTACCCTCCAAACTCTGGATTCAAGAGTGAGGAATTAGAGCGCGAATTCAAGCAGGAGGGAGAGCGATTAGCTGAAAGCTTGAGGAATGAACTCGGTCCGGATTTTTCTATTTTCCTTAAAATTTAGTTGGTCCAAAAGGCGCAGGTGAGGTTGCCTCTATAGGCGGAAAGACCTGTGTTTATAGCTGCGTTGTTGATGGCGTGACTCGTTATGTTGGAATAACCGACGACATAGTTAAGCGCGGTCAAGCTCACCTCATAGAAAAAGGCATCACGATTGACAGAATAGAGGGTTTACAGAACCTTTCACGTGCTGACGCACGGGCAGTCGAGCAAACACTGATCGATTACCATGGCCTTGGTAAAGATGGCGGCACGTTAATTAATATGATCAGCCCTATATCGTATGTCAAAAAACCGACTAAGTATGAGCAGGGTTTGATTCGCGGCGCTGAGCTGCTGAAAAAAGCTGGATATGAAGGGTTTTAAATGGCTAAGAAGATAAAGCTGGGCGACATTTTGCAGGTGTTAACCTCGCAGGGTGTCGCATATGCGCAAATTACTCATAAGCATCCGGAATTTGGTTTTTTAATTCCTATTTTTCCCGGATTTCATAATGAACACCCAAAAGATTTTTCAGTTGTTGTTGATGGTGAGCCACAATTTTCCGCATTCTTTGTTGTTCAAAGTGCGGTAAATCAAGGGTTTCTATCCGTTGTGGCAAATGTTCCCGTTCCCGAAAGGTTACAAATGTTTCCTACGTTCCGCTCCAGGAATGGCGGGCCGGGAGGCTCTATTTGGCTGTGGAATGGAAGCGAAGCACTTCGGCTGGAGAGAAAGATTAGCTCGGAAGAGCTGAAGCATTCCACAAGAGGAATTATCAGCGCGCCATTGCTTGTTGAGCGTATTGAAAAGAATTACAGAGCCGAGACCCATGAAGTTTGGTGAGTTGTAGAAGTTTCACTTGATCTGACACTTTCTACACCGGCCTTGCGCCGGTGTTTTTGCACCCTATTTGCATTAGGATTATTGAGGTTAAGATAGGGAGTGCGGACATAAGTATTCGTCAGTCCGAGATTTCCCCTCAAATAAAAAATGGGAATTCAATTTCTAGGGGCAAAGTGGCTGAAAGCTTTGGCCTGAAGTCGGGTGTGCTGTTAAAGGAACAAGGGTATCCTAACGGAATTCCCATTGAGATTATGAATTTTCCTGGTGCCAAATAATGAAAGAAAAAGATATTGTTTCCATCTTGAAGGAGCAGGGCTGGGTTTGTAACAAGGATGAAGTTGGTGATTATTTTTGCCTCGCCGCTGTCGGAGAGGCTCAACTTCAGGTTATCCCATCTGTAGGTAAGCGCTCGGACCATTTTCGAGTTTCGCTTATGCCTTCCATTTCGACCAAAGAATTTTCTGAGGCTGTTTCTTTCATAATTGGTGACGGCAGTAGCAATGCTCCAATTATAGTTAGTAATGAAGCTCCGGAGAAATTTTCGAATTTTTCTAGTGATGATATTATTAGGTTGTCTGATAAGGCTATCTCCTGGGCTCGCTCTCAAAATATTGACGAGGGGTTGAGGGTTTATAGAGCGCTGCCAACAGATGTTAAAGGTGCAATGCCAATCCGACATTTGGCTGCACTAGCAATGGCTGGTGATACTGGGCGTTTAGATGAGTATAAGAAGAGTTTTGAGATGGGTGATAGGATGGGATTTGTGCCTTACGTTACTTCCGATATGATTGATCGAGCACTTATGGTCGCTCAGAAAAGTAAATAACCATCCGGTTAAAAACGAGCTATCGAGCCGTGGAGCAATCGGGGTGAGAAATCGGGGGCAGACCACGTTTTTATAAAGCCCAGCAGAGTTACTCATTTAAAAATGAGAGTGTTGGTCTGGCCCCTATTTTCTCCTATTTGCTCATCCAAATCCTCACCATCATGTGCGAGATGTGGACAGGAATCAGAGCGTTAAGGGCACGAGACCTGGCGTGCATCCTTATTACTAAGGAAGAAAATATGCGAGCACTTGAAAAAAGTTTTGAAGGCGTTGAAAACGCTTTTCATTATTTCTGATTTTGATTTTGATTTTTATAATCTAAGTCTTGTGTTGGGACTCAGCGTGCAGCGTGAAAATGGCGGGCAAATAATTGATACTTATAAAGTTGACCTTGAGATGCTTTATGAGTCTGAACAGTCGGCGTTTGAAGTTGTTTTAGGGTTTACGGGGGTTCACTGCTAAAAAAATCCTGAAGTGTGTGGGAACTTTTACTTGAGCGAAATTGAAATGGATGATGTCTCGGCTGATCAACTTAAGGGTGTTAAATATGGTCTGAAAGACTATGGTGGTACGGGGTTTGAGGTGCTTGCTCAAGGTCTATCAGTTATAAAATGCAAGCATCTTCAGTGACATTGGTCAATGGCGGTTGCACGAAGATTTTGTGCGTGGAATATATGATTTTGGGTTTTGGGTTAGTGCTAGCGCTAGCGCTAGTGCAATAAATAATCCTGTCCGCTAGTCAACTAGAGTGGGGGTGTGGTGTTTTTAGTGAGTGGTGGGGGCAGGCAACGTTTTTACTATTTGGCTATCTCGTAGTTAAGTGTGTGCTGGTTCGCTGCCTTCTGTGGTCAAAGTTAAAGAAAATAGTCATGGGTTTTTGAGTTGTAGCCGGTTTTAGTGGAGTCAAGATGAGGTTGGTGAGTCTTAAAGCCGACCTTATATCCATTGATGTAAGGAGTAAGATGAGTATTCAGTTTTTTTTGGAAGAATCAACTGGGGTCGCAATACCTTGGTGTAGCACGGATGGGTTGGGGCCTGATGATGTAGATATTCTTGCTTGCCTATTGATCGACGATGGAGGGGGACCTTTTGTCGAAACTATTCCTTGGCTAGACGAGGGCCTGAATAGATTGAGAGCAGTGAGGCGAGAGGATGAGGTCTCCACTGAATGGGCCCGCGATGCCTGGGCAACCCATATTTCGAAAGGTGGAGTTAAAATTTATTCACTTTATGATGAGGACTTCTCAATAACTATAAGCTTGGATGACTTTGAACGGGCTTTACGCGGTTGGAAGGACTTTCTTCTGTCCTTATAGGTAGGGAAGGCTGCTGGATAGGGCGTCAGCAAACGAGGTCAGCTCACGATTCCATTCTTTGGTGGTTTAGTAATTTTAAATATAGTCTGTCCTTTAGTACTGTAGCTACGAATTGCCACAACTTCGAACTAACGCCATCTGGAGGTCGAACCGCTCAGACACGCATTGTAGGTGATCCGGTAGCTGACTGCGGCCGCCTCCTTTTCCTACAAGTCATTGCTTTGCCACGCTTTGACAAGCTAATCCAACACGACTAACTTTCGTGGCGTGCTGAGCTCATACAGCGCACGCTATGCAGTAACCCTATATATCCACCACGTTCTTCAGTGGCACCGTTGCGACTAACAGCTAGCAAATGACTGTTAATCATTGGATCCCTGGTTCGAGTCCAGGTCGTGGAGCCAGATAGGGAAAAGCCTGCAGCGATGCAGGCTTTTTTTGCCTGACTGACTTATCAAAATATGTACCTCGTCAGCCTACTGAAGATCAGCCCTCCTGCTGGGATAGGGGGCCACTCTCTCTCTGTATTCACGAGGTGAACACGTCATAATGCGCTTGAAAGCGTGGCTAAAAGCACTGTCGGAGTCATAGCCCAGCTTTTGTGCTATGGACGAAATGGTAGTGCGGTTTGTTTTCAACAATCTCGTCGCTAATTGCATGCGCCAGCGCAAGACGTACTCTAAAGGGGCGACACCAGATTTTTGCTTGAATCGCAAAGCGAAGGTCGAGCGAGAAACACCCGCGATTTTGGCAAGGTTCTCTACTGACCAAGAACGCGCCGGATCGGCATGAATGGCTTGAATGGTTGCCCCGATACGTGGATCAGATATAGCAAGCAACCAGCTCGGTGCGGTATTTCCTTCTTGGATCAAATACATTCGTAGAACCTGCACTAGCATGATGTGGCCGAGATGCTGAGCCACAATCGAGTTACCAAGAGCCGGATTGGTAAGTTCATGAGCAATACGCTGCAAGGCCCAATTCAGCACACAAGCTTGATCCGAACCACTTTTGATGATGGCGACGGGAGGCAATCCGTCAAATAGAAGGCGAGCCTCCTCACCGAAGTCAAAACGTCCCCCGATCAGGAAAAACTCATCGGCTGTCCCACAACTGGCGATGCCATTGACGGCATGGCGATAAATCGCATCCGAGTGCATGGCCGGAAATGACAAGTCGCTGCGGAGTGAAAACGCCCGCTTGCGTGGCAAAAGAAAGCAGTCTCCGGCCGTCAATCGGATAGGTTGCTCCACGCCTTCCACCATTAGCCAACAAGTCCCTTCAACGATTGCATTGAACTTGATGCCGTCGGGTGGTGGAAAATCGATGGCCCAATCTCCACCAGCCTTCAGACCTGCAAAAAAGGAGCTATGAGTATTTAGAAGAGAGAGGGTTTCGGAAAGGGGATCCATAAGGTGTGCAGGACGATCTCGACAGATAATTGGACTTTGTTGCATTCACAGTCCCAAGTCTAGTCTAGACAATGGTGGCCATGGGTTTTGCCCCTATTCCATGTCAGATTCACAAGGACACGCCATGACCAGCAAACAGGCTCCTATCCACTCGGGTTACGGAGCGGTAACCACCGCAGCAGAGGTACTTGAAGGGTGCGATCTATCCAACACCACCGCCATTGTCACCGGGGGGCATTCCGGCCTGGGCCTGGAGACGACAAGAGCACTGGCCAATGCGGGCGCGCGTGTCGTTGTTGCAGCACGTGATGTTGAAGCTGCTCGCGCAAAGACTAACGGAATCCCCAATGTGGAAGTCGAGCGACTTGATCTTTCCGACCTGGCCAGCGTGCATGACTTCGCACTGCGTTTCTTGGCAAGCGACCGACACATCGACATCCTGATCGGCAGCGCGGGAATCATGGCTTGCCCGGAAACCCGTGTAGGGGCGGGTTGGGAGGCACAGTTCGCCACCAATCATCTGGGGCACTACGCCCTCGTGAATTTGCTATGGCCTGCGCTCAAGGGTCGAGCAAGGGTGGTAGTAGTGTCATCGGCGGGGCATCACCAATCGGGTATCCGCTGGAACGATGTGCAATTTACGCAGGGCTACGACAAGTGGTTGGCATATGGGCAGTCGAAGACGGCCAATGCATTGTTTGCTGTCCACCTTGATCGGCTTGGTCAACACGAGGGTGTCCGGGCTTTCTCCCTTCACCCCGGCAAGATTCTCACTCCGCTCCAGCGTCATCTGGTGCAGGATGAAATGATTGCCGCCGGCTGGCTGGACGTCAACGGCCACCTTGCCGATCCGACTTTCAAGACGACGCAGCAAGGTGCGGCAACCCAAGTTTGGGCCGCAACAGCTCCACAGTTGAATGGCATGGGAGGCTTATATTGTGAGGACTGTGAGATCGCTTCGCTGGATGCAAGCGAACCACCATCCTTTGTCGGCGTTCGGCCTTATGCCGCCGACCCTGAACAAGCCGAACGCCTTTGGGCACTATCCGCTCAACTTACAGGGATTGACGCTTTTGAAAGGAAATGAGTGATCGGTACAGAACGTCCATACCTATGTTGCTCTCTGTCCGAGGCTGAAGAACTTCTTTGGCCGCGCAACGGAGAAACTGCCCATCGAGTCGCCGCCGCTGTCGCGCACGACGGAAAAACTGGGCAAAGACCCTGGACGGACAGTTGTTCATCCGCACTGGCCGGGATAGGGAAGGCGACTTCGCTGGATGGTTACTTTCGAAGCGCGTAATGATGCGGCGATTTTCCTTCAGTCAAGGGCCGAAACGCTCCGGCATGTCACGCCAGTCTGCGCCCGAGCAAAGCACCCAAAGGACACCGTTGAGCATCAGGCGATCATCCGCTCGCGGGCTTCCGCTGCAGCGGGTTTCAGTGAAGATATCGGCGGCTGCATCAGGGCGTTCATACCGCTTTGCCATCGTGGCCTCCTGGCGTTTATGGCGGCTGATTTTTACCGGAATCGATATTTCAAAGGATTTCATACAGAGCCTAAGTCCAGGGCAGGATAGGGGCAACCAGGCAGCGTAAGTACCTGGCCGAAGGATGGCATCAATAGGCGATTTTACCGAATGGGCGCGCGGTAGAACCGAGATAAAATGACAGGATCGCCAGTATTTGTGCAGCCGCTGCGGCGGTCACAAGGGCGATGATTGCATCGCCCGGATCTGAAAAGTTTGAGCGTATGAGGCCGAAGGACGCCGGAGCAAAAGCATAGGTGGCTTGACTGATCGCCACCATTAACGCGATTACCTTGGCGGTTTGTTCGCGGCTGAACTCGGTCTGTGCGATCAGCGGTGGCAAGGAGGTGGCATTTCCGATGCCTGAACCGATCAGCAGCACCGCCATCCAGGCCACTGCTGGGTGACTGTCCAGGACAAGCAGCATAAGCGTCCCGAGCATCTGGATGGCGTAGCCCAGGCAAGCCAGTTGACGACGGTCGATGCCCTGGGTCATCAGCCGTACGGCGAGGTAACGACCGCCCATTGCGCTGGCGGTGGCAAGGCCCATTGCGAATGAGGCGTTATGGGCGCCCATGCGTCCCACCAGGATCGAATACAGGTGTGCGATCAAACCGATCTGCGCGAACAGCCCCAGCGACATCCCGGCGGCCAGGGTACGGAACTTCGCTGACTTGAGGGTCTGCGCGGCAGTCCAGGGCGCGACGATGGCGCTGGTTGCGATGGGTTCCGGCAGTGCTTCGTTGTCGGGATGCTGGCCCACGCTTTGCGGGGTTTTGTTGAAGACCAGAAAGGCGAAGCTGCCCATCAGCGCCATTGCGGTGATAGTGATCACCAGCGCCGCCGCACCAAAGCCAAAACGCTCAATCAAAAACACCCATAAGGGTGAGAAGATTACCCCGCCCATACTGGCACCGTTGTATGCCTTGCCCAGAGCCCTGGGCCGCTCTTTGACATACCAAGGAGCGATCAACGTATTCACGGCGGTGGCACCCAGCGTGACCCAGCCGATGCCCGAGCAGATTGCGCCGGCGTACAGCACCCACAGCTGGTTGGCCTGAGCCCAGATATTCACCCCGACTCCCAGCACGATGCTGCCCAGCACCGTAATGGCAGGCACTCCGAAGCGGGCATAAATCCGTGGCAGGTTGGCAATGACCAGTGTGCCGCTGAGAAAGTGAAGGGTGACGGCCGCCGATACCTGGGCGATCGGCCAACCGGTGCGTTCCATGACGGCCTGCATGTAAATGGGTGGCCCGTAAAAACCTATGCCCCAGCCGACCACTGCCAGGATGAACGTACACGTCAGTACAGTTTTTCCAAAAAAACGGGTGTTCTTCATCGCCATCTCCTCCATGTTGGCTCGTAGGTTATGCTTGCGATGACGGTTTCACTTCGAGGAGCATCGAACAATGGATGTTGAGCAATCGGAATTGCGCCTGGCCAATGTCGCCTCGGCGATTGCCGATCCTGCCAGGGCGCGCATGTTGTGCTGCTTGCTAGATGGCCGGGCCCGTACAGCCACCGAGTTGGCTGTAGTCGCGCAGAAGAGTCCTTCCACGGCGTCCAGCCATTTTCAGAAACTGCTGGAGCAAGGGCTGGTGACGTTGGTTTCCCAAGGGAAGCATCGGTACTTCCAACTCGCAAGTGCCGATGTCGCCAAGGCATTGGAAGGGCTGTTGTCCATTACCTCATTCGAGGTGCCGGCGTTCAAACCCTCCACGCCCTGCCATCTGCGCCATGCCCGCACCTGCTACGACCATTTGGCCGGGGAGGTGGGTGTCATGTTGCACGATGCCTTGCTGGTGGGCGAGTGGATGTGCCAAGAACAGGGCGACTATGGACTGACCCCCAAGGGCATTGAGCACCTGACCCAAATGGGCATGAATCTCACTTCCGACACCCAGGCGCGGCGCCGGTTTGCCTTTCCCTGTCTCGACTGGAGCCAGCGCTGCGCCCATGTAGGCGGCACCCTCGGCGCGGCGTTGCTGGGCCATATGGTGCGGGACAAGTGGCTCGTACATACCCTGGATTCGCGTGCATTGATAGTCACTGCCAAAGGCCGCAAGCGTCTGGCGAGCGAGTTTGATATCCAGTTGGGGGTGTGATTGGGTTTAGTTTTTGTCACCCGTAGGTTTAACTCAAATCGATTTGGTAGGTGACTTTGCCGGACGGTTACCTCAGTCCCAACGTTACTGGCACAGAATGGTTCACGTTATGTCCGCTTTTGGCCGGATGCCGCCGCTTGCCTTGCCAACGGATTTTCGGACGATTGGATTTTTCCGGGGGGGATCAAAGCGCACAGCCTAACCCACAGGAATGCATCTCAAATCCTACGATTTCGAGGTCAATATCATGAAAGTCACTGCGGTCGTTTCAACCAAAGGCGGGCCGGGTAAAACTACGGTTGGCGTCAATCTGGGCGCGTTCTGCGCCGATGCAGGGATCCGTACCCTGCTCATCGATCTGGATAATCAGCCGTCACTGTCGTCGTTCTATGCGCTATCGCATGAGGCGCCCGGTGGAACCTGGCGAACAACGAGACCCGGGCCGCCGAGGTCATTTCGCACACCAGCATTCCTAATCTCTCACTGATCCATTCCAATGGTCCGTTCAATCAGCTGACGCCACCGCTTACATCCGGTGATGCTCCAGCAAGAAGTCTACGAACAATCGCACCCGCGCCGGCATTGCCGAGCCGCCTACGAACACCGCATGAATCGGTTCCCGGTCGCCGGGGTTCCAGGCTTCCAGCAGCGGTATCAGGTCACCGCGCTGCAGATCCTCGCTCACGCTGAACTCGCCGATACGCGCAATGCCCGCACCTACTCGCGCAAGTTGTGCCAGCGCTTCACCACTGCTGCATTCGATGTTGCCGCAGACCTTCAGGGAGAACTCTCTTGCGTCGCGGATGAACGGCCAGTTGGGTTCGGCACGCCGGAAGTTGAAGCGCAGGCAGTTATGCCGTAGCAGGTCTTCCGGTTCGCGAGGGATGCCGTGGCGTTGCAGATACTCGGGCGATGCCACCACTACCTGGCCGGTGTCGCCGATCCTGCGCGCGGTCAGCGGGCTGTCCGGCAGATGGCCAAAACGTACCGCCACATCGGCCTGGCCGCCGAGAATATCGACCACTTCGTCGCCGAGGGTGAGGTCGACCAAGATGTTCGGATGGCGGGCGCTGAATGCCGCCACCAAGGGGACGATGGCCAGCCGCCCGTGGCCAAGGGCGGCACTGACCCGCAATCGGCCCCTGGGTACGCCCTGGTCGGCGATGGCTCCTTCCACCTCGGCCATATCGGCCAGGATACGCCGGGCGCCGCGCAGGAAAGCCTCGCCCTCGGCAGTGAAGCTGATCGCTCGGGTGGTGCGCAACAGCAGCCGGGTGCCAAGGCGCTGTTCGGTACGCGCGATGATCCGACTGACCGCCGAGGGTGTGAGCCCTAATGCACGCGCGGCAGCCGATAGGCTGCCTTCCTGCGCCACGGTGGCGAACACGAGCATGTCACCGGATCTGCCGTTGAAGTCCATTTGTGCTCCTTACGCATAGGTGATTGCCAGAAATGCTATCTACCGCCTTAAAACGCTGGATCGTAGCATTGGCGGCATAGATAAGGAGCCTTCCATGCGTATCAATCCACCACTTGTCGCACTTGCCATAGGTGCCTTTGGCATCGGTGTTACCGAGTTCGCCCCCATGGGTATGTTGCCGGGCATCGCTGCGGATCTCGGTGTTTCTATTCCCGCCGCGGGCTTGTTGGTCAGTGCTTACGCCCTGGGTGTACTGCTCGGCGCGCCGCTGATGACCCTGACTACCGGCAGGATTCCCCGGCGCTCTCTGCTGATCGGACTCATGGCGATTTTCACCCTGGGTAATCTGATGTCAGCCCTGGCGACCGATTACTACAGCCTCATGATCGCCAGGGTGGTGACCTCACTGAACCACGGTGCGTTCTTTGGCGTTGGCTCCATCGTTGCTGCCAGCGTGGTCGCCCCTGAGAAACGTGCCGGAGCGGTCGCGGCAATGTTTATGGGCCTCACCCTGGCGACCATTGGCGGTGTGCCGCTGGCCGCCTGGTTTGGCGAAATGTTCGGTTGGCGCACTGCATTCTGGGGCATTACCGGCCTCGGCGTGGTCGCCATGGCCGCGTTATGGTTCGCCCTGCCCAACCTGAAGGCGCCGCCAGGCGTTGGTGTAATGGCCGAAATTCGTGTACTGGGCCGTGGCCCGGTGCTGGGCGCGTTGGCCCTCACGGTAGTCGGTTCGGGCGCAATGTTTACCGTCTTCACCTACATCGCGCCGATCCTTAGCAGCGAGACCCACGCGTCCACCGCCTACATAACCGCCATGCTGGTTCTGTTCGGTGTGGGCCTGACACTGGGCAACATGTGGGGCGGCAAGGCCGCCGACCGCTCGATAGATCGCACACTGATCGTTTCGCTGAGCGTACTGATTCTCGTGTTGCTGGCGTTTACGGTACTGATGCGTTGGCCGCTGCCGGCGGCCGTTGCCATTCTGATATGGGGTATCGCCAGTTTCGCCCTCGTGCCGCCGCTACAGATGCGCGTCATGGAAGCTGCCAAGGACGCGCCCAATCTGGCCTCGGCGGTGAACATCGGTGCGTTTAACTTCGGCAATGCGATTGGTGCGGCACTGGGCGGTGCGGTGATCAATGCAGGGCTAGGTTATCCGGCGATTTCCCTGGCTGGAGCGGCAGTGGCGGGGCTAGGGCTGCTGATGGTGCTGGGATTTGCCTGGCGTTCCAGAAAGATTGCAACTGCATGGGTGTGAGCTCGATGGGAGAGCCAGTCACTCAGTTGCTCCGTGACTTACATTGTGATTTTGGCATGACCAAGTTGGATGGCTGAATCGCCGAGTAACACACGCTTTGCTTGCCCGCGGGAGCACTTAGAGTGGAGCCCAATATAGCGTTTGAACAAGGAGTCTAAGGTCAGCGCCTACACCCTTTACCTTCCTCCCATGACGCCTCATTAATGAACGTAGCCTGGCAGGCTGGAGATGTCTATGGTGCCGGGGCGATTCAGAATGCTTGAATGAATCCCCCTCACAGCGACTCGAGGGCCGACTTCATAGAGGTGCTGAGCCGCGTTTACATTCGAGGCTTTCACCTAAGCCACGGATCATCTCCATCAATGCCTTCACCCGCAGTGGCAAGTTTCCGGCCGGGTATACCGCGTGCATCTGTGGGCTCTCACCGCTGCTGGAGGTGAGCTTGTATTCAGGACACACCCGGAGCAGGCGCCCAGTTTCCACTTCGGGTTCCGCCATCCAATCCGCCAGGCGGGCGATCCCGACGCCCGCCAGGGCTGCCTGGAATACCGCCAGGCCGGAGCTGAAGCGAAATTTTGGATGAACCCGAAAGCTGATGGCCTGCTCCTCACTGCGAAAATTCCACTCCTTGAGAATCCGCGGCGCCGTATGCAGGATCAACGAATGCGCCTCCAGTGCCTCGATGGAGTCGGGCATGCCGTTGCGCTCCAGGTAGCCGGGGCTGGCATACAGGTAACGTGAGTAACTCCACAGCGCAAAGCCGATCAAGTCGCTGGATTGTGGAAACGCACCGCGAATCGAGAAGTCCAGCTTGCTCTTGGCCGGGTCGATGATCTCATCGGTGAAAATCACATCGATGTTAACGTCTGGATAACGCTCGCAGTATTGCGCGATCAACCGGGGCAATACCCCGTGTCCGAGCACCTCGGGGGCGGAAAAACGGATCCAGCCGGAGGCCAGGCCGCTGAGACCGGCCAGGTCTTCATCCACCTCACGTTGCAGATCGAGCATTTTGTACGCGTGGGGCAATAAGCATTCGCCCGCTTCGGTCAAGCTCACGGCATTGGACGAGCGATTGAACAACTTGAGCCCCACACTTTCCTCCAGGGCTTGAACGGCACGGGTCAGTGCGCTGGGGGAGCGCCCCAGCGTCCGTGCCGCGGCGACGAAGCTGCGCTTGCGAGCCACGGTCGCGAAGGCTTCAAGTTCCCCCAACATATTCAATGCCACTTTCCACCTCATTGCATTTTTCACAACGCGGCATTGCAACACAAAAAAGGCCCTTCCGTTAACCTTCCCGTTCAACCCACAAGGATGGTGCAAACAGGAGCGCAAGGACGTGTCGAAGCTGGATGAAGTAATCGGGAAAGCCGCAGCGTGTATTGATGAAGTCATTCATGAAAGGCTGGAAAAAAAATCAGTGACTTCGACCCGACGGGAGATACCGCAAATTCATCTGTCGCTGGAAGAGCAACGCACACTTCAGGCCGGGCTGGCGTCGCTGGACGTGACCGATAGCGCCTCGGGTATCCGCCGCATGCCGGTCCTGGGGCGGTTGCTGGAAAGTGTCCTGGGCACCGAGAAAATCCAACAGCTGCGCAATTTTCCACAGGCCCGTGACGTGGCGATGATCGTCAGGGGGCTGCCTCTGGACCCGCAACTGCCCGCCACGCCCTATGACCTGGAGCCGGGTATCGAGAACCTGTCGATTCTGGCCGGGGCTATTTTGTCCGTGCTGCACACTCTGCAAACCCGTCCGCTGGCGTACGAGGGTGAAAGCACCGACTCCGTGTTCCGTCACGTATCGCCCAAGCGCAAGCGGGAGACCGAAAAGAGCTCCTATGGCTCGCGGGCGGATCTGGACATGCATGTCGACAACCCTCACCTGCCTTTGACCTGCGAACCCATCTCGCAGTTGTCGGCCTGTCCGGAGTACCTGTCCCTGACCGGCCTGCGCTGCGAGCTCGACGTGCCGACGCGCATCGTCGCCATTGACGAGGTGCTGGCCATTCTGCCGGCCTACGTCGAAGAAGAACTGTCACGACCGAACTTTACCGTTCGCCGACCGGCCTCCTTCGGCAAACAGGGGAATGTGCTGGAAAACGTCCCCCTGCTCTACAGAAGCGCAACCGATGGCCTGTATTGCCGCTACAACAAAGCGAGTGTCGAAGCGACCTGCGCCCCTGCGCAGTTTGCCCTCCAGCTGTTTGCCGCCGCCGCCAATCATCCCGATGTCGTGCACCACATCATGCTGCAACCGGGGGACATGCTGATCTTCAAGAACCAGCAAACCCTGCATGCCCGGGATGGTTTTACCCCCCGCTACGACGGCCGTGATCGCTGGATGTTGCGTGTCTTCGGGGTCAATGATCCTGCACGCGTGGTGCCGCTGGACCCTCATCAACCCTACATAGTCAGAGCCTGATTTCATGGTCGATATTGTCATCCTTTGCGTGTTCGCCTTCGCCGCCGGCCTGATCGATGCGGCGGTGGGCGGCGGCGGACTGATCCAGATTCCCGCGCTGTTCAACGTGCTACCCACCGCTCAACCGGCGGCGCTGCTGGGGACCAATAAGGTCGCGGCCGCCTGCGGCACCGCATTCGCGGCCCGGTCCTTCGTGCGCAAGGTGGTGATCGACTGGGGTCTTGTGATCCCCGCCGCCTGCGCGGCCTTTGTCATGGCCTTCTTCGGAGCCGCCACCGTGTCGTTCGTGCCCCAGTCGATGATCCGGCCGGCGGTGCTGGTGTTGATTGTGCTGATGGCGATCTACACCTTCTGGAAAAAAGACTTCGGCGCCCTGCACAAACCCATGCGCATCGGTACCAAGGAAAAACTGCTGGCGATCGTCATAGGCGGCGCCATCGGTTTCTACGATGGTCTGTTCGGTCCCGGCACTGGCAGCTTCCTGATCTTCCTGTTTATCCGCTGCTTCGCCTTCGACTTTCTTCATGCCTCGGCATCGGCCAAGCTAGTGAACATCGCGACCAACGTAGCGGCACTGATATTCTTCATTCCGACGGGTAACGTGCTCTACCTGATCGCAATCCCCATGGCGGCATTCAACATCCTGGGCGCGCTCACCGGCACCTGGCTGGCGGTTCACAAAGGCGTGCCCTTTGTCCGGGCTCTATTCCTGGTGTTGCTGGTGATTCTGATCAGCAAGCTGTCCTACGACCTCCTGTAAACCAGAGGAAAACTACATGCATCCCATGTTCGATCGCCTCGTGGCATTACTCGATGCCCGCTCAGCCTCTTACCGGGTGTTGATGCACGATGCCGAGGGCCAGTCGGCGCGCGTCGCCGAAATCCGTGGCACCGAGCCCGGCCAAGGCGCGAAGGCCATGCTTTGCGCCCTCAAGGGCCAGGCCGGCCCCTATGCGCTGGTGATACTGCCGGGCGACCAGAAGCTGGACATGAAGAAAGTCGGAGCGGCCCTGGGCGGGAAAAAAGCCGAGCTGGTGAAGGCCGAAACCGCCATGGAACTGACCGGGTGTCGGATCGGCGCCATCCCTCCGTTTGTTTTCGATGAGCGGATTCAATTGATCGTCGATCCGGCCTTGACCACAGGCTACGCCGAAATAGCCTTCAACGCGGGGCGGCTGGATGCGTCGATGGTGCTCGATACGCAGGACTATCTGGCGATTGCCATGCCTCGATTGCTGGATATCAGCCAGGCCTGAGCAGACGTTTTCACATACGCGGCCAAAAAAACCGATAGCCGCGCTGGCCTGCTATGCACTGTATCTGGCCGGTCTTCAGGCTCGAACGACAGCTCGGTCACGTCATTTCCAGAGCAACCGCATCAGGCATGAACCGGTGCGCTCATTCTCTCGCGTAGATTTGCGGGAATTTCTCAGGACCAGATCGTCCTTTAGTCCATCCGCCGAGCAAGTATTGCAGTCTGTGTCTATGCTGCGGTATCGGTGTTGAAAGCCGGAACGAACCTGTCTCGGCGTGGCACATCTCGATGTCCGGCAGTCCGCATTTAAACCATCACAGCCTCAAAACAGCACAGCGGAATGTGCGTGAGCGTGGGCATTGAACGCCTGAGCGTTTCAGCCATTTATCGGATAGGGAAATAGGCTTGATGTGTCGGTAAAAAAAATTCTTTGCGTGGTCGGGACACGTCCCGAAGCTATCAAAATGGCTCCCGTCATTCTGGCCTTGAAACAACAACGTTGGGCCGATGTGCGTGTCGTCGCCACGGCACAACATCGCGGTATGCTGGATCAGGTCCTGGCGTTTTTCGGCATTGAGCCCGACATCGACCTGGACGTCATGCGACCCAATCAGGCCTTGGCCACTCTCACCGGGCAGTTATTGCTCAAGTTGGATGTTGTCCTCCTCGAAGAACGGCCCGATGCTGTTCTGGTACAAGGCGATACCACGACCGTGATGGCCTGTGCCCTGGCCTGCTTTTACCGGCGCATACCGGTGGGGCATATTGAAGCTGGCCTGCGTACGTGGGATCTGCAGCATCCATTTCCCGAGGAAGCCAACCGGATCATTACCAGTAAATTAGTGCGTTGGCACTTTGCGCCGACGCAAAGCGCCAGGCAAAACCTGCTCAAAGAGGATGTAGCCAGTGCGGATGTTTTCGTCACGGGCAACACGGTGATCGATGCCCTGCTCGCGACAGCCGCCAGTGAGGTGGAGATCGGCCTTGATCTGGATCCGAGCAAGCGCCTGGTGCTGGTGACGGCCCATCGTAGGGAGCATTTTGGCGCGCCGTTTCTCGGCATCTGCCGAGCGTTGCGCACCCTTGCCGAGAACAATCCTGAGGTTCAGTTTCTTTACCCTGTGCACCCGAACCCGAAGATCCAGGACGTCGCCCAGGTGTGTCTGGCAGGCATGCCGAACTTCAGGCTGTGCGCGCCGCTGGGTTACGCGGCGTTCATTGCCGCCATGAAAGCTGCGTATTTCATCCTGACCGACTCAGGAGGTGTCCAGGAAGAGGCACCGGCGCTGGGTAAGCCGGTGCTGGTCATGCGTGATGAAACCGAGCGCCCTGAGGCGGTGGCGCAGGGCAGCGTCAAGCTGGTGGGCGCCAACTATGAACGCATCATCGAGCAGGCACAGCGCCTGCTTGACGATGAATCGGCCTACCGTGGCATGGTGCGAGGTGTTTCGCCCTACGGCGATGGGCAGGCTGCCGGGCGTATCGTGAAGGTTCTGCACGAGCACTTTTCTTGACGCGCCTGGTATTTCTCTCGCCGTTGCCCTGGCACAGCTTCGCCCAGCGGCCGCACAAGTTTGTCGATTGGGTGCACAGCCGCACAGGGGCGTCGGTGCTCTGGGTTGATCCTTATCCCACGCGGCTGCCCAGGTGGAGCGATCTCAAGGCGGCTGCGCCCTGCGCGCAACCCAGTCCATCCAGTGGCACGCCGCCATGGCTCACGCTGATCAAGCCTGGCGGTCTACCGATAGAACCTCTACCTGGCTCGGGCTGGGTGAACCGGTTTTGCTGGCGGCATGCATTGAGGCGGATTGATCAATTCACTCACGCCTCCCCAGCCTTGCTCGTGGTCGGCAAGCCCTCGGTCCTGGCATATCTGTTGTTGCAGCGGCTTCGTCACTGCTCGTCCTTGTATGACGCGATGGACGATTTTCCGGCGTTTTATACCGGCCTCTCGAGGTGGGCCCTGGCGCACCGTGAGCGGCTGATTGCCCAGCGCGTGGACGTCATATGGACATCGAGTTCGACGCTTGATACGCAGTGGCGGCGTTATCGCAATGAGGTATGCCTGGTGCTGAACGGCCTGGACTTGTCGGCGATCTCAGCGGTAAGGTGGGCGCCGACGTCATCAAGTCGAAAGATTTTTGGCTACGTGGGTACCTTGGCCACCTGGTTTGACTGGGCCTGGGTGGCGGCTTTGGCTGAAGCCAGGCCCAACGATGAAATTCGTTTGATGGGGCCGGTCTTCGGCGACGCGCCCGGGCGCTTGCCGAGCAACGTTGTGTTGTTACCCCCCGGTAATCATGGCGCGGCGTTGGCCGCCATGGCCGAGTTCGATGTGGGCTTGATTCCTTTCAAAAAGACCCGGCTCACCGCGTCGGTCGATCCGATCAAGTACTACGAATACCGTGGCCTGGCATTGCCAGTGATCTCGACGGATTTCGGCGAGATGCACGGCCGTTCAGGGCTGCCCGGGGTTTTTATCAGTCACTCGCACAGCGATATTTCCGAGCTGGCCGAGGCCGCCTTGCAGTGTGAGCGCAATGCGAACGAAGCCCGTGCATTTGCATTGCAACACTCATGGGAGGCGCGTTTTGATGCTGCCACGCTTCATCCATAGCTGCGACGTAAGCGTCGTTAACTACAACGTCGGCAAGCTGATCGGCGAGTGCGTGGCGTCGGCCCTCGGGGAAGGCGTTCTACACGTGATTGTGGTGGACAGCGGCTCGTGCGCCGGCAGCCTGGCTTACCAGAATGAGATCCGTGGGTATGTCTGAGGTCACGGTCGGTGTGCTGGGAGCCAGCAGCCTGGTAGGCCACTGTCTGCTTGCGGTGCTTGCGCGCGAACAGTTTAAGGTCGTCGCTTTTTCCCGGCAGCCACAGTACGGGGGTGACAGTGACACGGTCAGTTGGCAACAGCTTCCTGAACCGGGTGTAAGCGAGTATGCCGAGCCCATTCCCTACTGGATCTGTGTGGCACCGATTTGGGCGCTGCAGCAGCATTTTGGGTTGTTGCAGGCCTGTGGCGCGCGTAAAGTCGTGGCCCTGTCTTCCACCAGTCGCTTTAGCAAAAGCCACTCCGTCGACCCCGCAGAGCGGCGTCTCGCCAGCCTGCTGGGCGACGCCGAAGCACGTGTTGAGCAATGGGCGCAGGACCATGGGGTGCACTGGTGCATCCTGCGCCCGACCTTGATCTACGACCCCGGCCGCGACAAAAACATCACCGAGATTGCGCGTTTTATTCGCCGCTTCGGCTTTTTTCCGCTGTTGGGCGGCGCGATGGGACTGCGTCAACCCGTGCATGCCGAGGATGTGGCGAGCGCCTGCGTGCGTGCGTTGCAGGCACCCCAGGTGTGCCGTCATGCCTACAACCTCAGCGGCGCAGAAACGCTGCCCTATCGAGAGATGGTCACCCGCGTATTCACGGCGCAGAACCGCCGCCCGCGTTTACTCACAGTGCCGCTCTGGGGCTTCCGGATGACCCTGTTGCTGTTGCGAATGCTGCCGCGCTACCGCCATTGGTCGGCGGCGATGGCGCAGCGCATGAACCAGGACCTGGTGTTCGAGCATACCGAGGCTGCCCGGGATCTTGGCTTCGCGCCCAGGGGATTTTTATTGTCACAAGACGACCAGCTTTAGTTACTCATGTTCATGGGGCACCCACGGGCCCCACTTGGCTTCATAGATCGCCTTGTTGCGCTCGAACAGTGCTTGGCGTTCATCCCGGTTCATGAGCGCGAACGATGCCGAAAGCTGGTGATGGATAAACACATCGCGGGCGCAAGCGTTCACCAGGACCGCGTGTTCGACCCGTCGGCAGTAGTCGTCATCCTCGAAGAAACCACGGCCGTAGACTTCGTCGAGCGGGCCGATTCGCGTGTAGGTGCTGCGCGGCATCATCACGCAGAAGAACGCCAGGGTCGGCAGCCGGACCACCTCGCCAAGGTGGCGGCAGGTAAAGCGCCGAGCCGCTTGTGGCATGCCTGCGAGGTCGGCGTAGTCGATGTCGATCCTGGCCTGGTTACCGATGTTGTTGGTCACCGGGCCAATCAGGCCAAGCTCGGGATTGCGTTGTAAATGCCGGCGCAAGGTACTCGCCCAGCCGCTGGTGACCTGCGTGTCGTTATTGAGCAGCACCAGGTACTCACCGTTGGCGATCGCCAGGCCCTGGTTGTTCGCGGCGGCGAAACCGCGGTTGTCGGTGTTGAGTACGATCGTCTGGCCGCTGTCGGCCGCCCATTGCGAGAGAAATTCAGCGGTGCCGTCACTGGACGCGTTGTCCACCACGATGATTTCCAGTTCAGGCCCCTCGCTGTCGTGCTCGAGGCTGTCCAGGCACGCCCGCGTCAGCGCCAGGTTGTTGTAGGTCACGACGATCACGCTGATGCGTGCCGCGTGGTCGCGGCGTTCGGCCAGGGTGATGAGCGCATCGGCGCGGTGTGTCCAGGTTTGTCGGGCAGCGAACGCCTGACGCTGGGCAATCTGTTCGGTCGTCGCTGGCAGCAATGCCCGCGTGATCGCGGCAATGAACGCCGGGCCGTCGCGGCCAACCTGCACCAGGGAGCCGAATGGTTGCATCTCTGGCAGGTCGACCGAGACCACCGGTTTTCCGGCACTCAGGTACTCGTAGACCTTGACCGGGTTGGTGGCGAGCGTCAGTGCCGTGATATGAAACGGCACAATGCACACATCGAAGCCATGCAGGTAGTAGGGCAGGGTGGCATAGGGCACTTCGCCGATGAATTCTATGTTCGCATAGCCACGCAATTGCGCCTGCGCGCCCACCGTATCGGCGCCGATCAGCAGCACCACATGCTGTGGAAACGCCTCGGCGATGCGGGCGACGAGCGCCTGGTCGAACCAGTGTGCAATGGCGCCGTAGTAGCCAATCACAACGCGTTGCAAGCGATCCCGGTAGATCGAGGCAGGTGGGGTGCAGAACCGGGTAAAGTCGGCGGCATTGCGCAGGATGGCGCGGGTTTCATTGGCCTGGGCCGGCCATTGCTCGGCCAGCCAGTCGGAGGTGAACAGCCGAACGTCGGCGTTGCGCACCAGCCGTTGCTCCAGGTGCAGGATACCCGGGGCGTTGTCGCCGAAGCCTTGATGATGGTCCATGCAATCGTAGATCAATCGGCTGTTGGGTAATTCACCGGCAATGTCACACCAGAAAGGGTGCTGCACCAGTGAAATCACCCGGGCGGAGCCGGCCCACAGGAGTACCTCGCCAATACTGCGGCACAGCTGCCGAACCTGTGCGGCGTCAGGCGCTGCGGCGTAGATAAGCGGTGCACCCCAGGCAAACAGCTTGACCTGGAACAACCGCTGGGTCTGGTCCAGCGACTCGAGTTCAAAGCCGGCCTGGGGGGCGTGTATCAACGAGGCCGAGACGTAGATGACCCGCCGCCCGGTGGCGCTCAGCGCCTGGGCCAGTTGTTGCGGGCGCTGGTGGCGCAAATCCCAATCGATAGCCCCCCAGATAATGTAATCCGCCAGACCGGCCTGTTGTGGCTGAGGCGCCGACGATGGGCTGGCGAAGGTTTCCATCGGTTGCAGGACGCCGCGCAGTGCGCGCACAGCGGGCAGCAGTGCACGTCGGTAGATGACTGCCAGGAGTTTTTTCGCGCTGGCCGGCAACGGCAACTGGTGATACACCGCGCGCCAGCGCTGCCGGCCAGACGGGCGCCGCTCGATCAGCATGGGCGGGGCGACCTCATCCGGACGTTCTCGGCGATGCGGCGACCACCACAAAGTCGCTTTTCAACGTGCCCGACTCGATCAGCCCGTCTTCGATGTCGAACAACATCTGCAGTACCCTGAGGGACTGCGGGTTGTCGGGGGTGAAGTTGCCGGCGATGCCGTGCAGCAGAAACTGCAGCAGCGAACCGCCGCAGAGGTTCAGCGCACGTACATCAAAGTGCTCCTGTACCACCTGCAGAATATCTGCCGAACGCACGGCTTCCGAGGGATCGACTTTCACCACCTCGGCGGGGTCGGGCAGAGGCACGACCTGTTGAACCTGGCCGTATGAACCCTTCACGAATGAGCGGCGCAAATGCGCGGGAATCAAGCCGAACGCATGGCTGATGGCCGCGCGTTGCTGGGCATCAAAGGCAAAGTGATTGGCCCCGACATATTCATTGAAAAACAGCCAGCCGCCGGGTTTCAGGCTATGGCGAACCCGCTGGCAGACCACTTCCAGCTCGCGGATATGGTGCAGTGAGCCATTGAACCAGACCGCGTCGTAGTGATTGCCCGGCAGGTCAGTGCGTTCGATATCACACAGGGCGTACTGGATCGTCGACGCGCCCATCGCCAGCGCCTCGGCTCTGGCCACCTCGAGGGCGGCAGGCGCTATATCCACTCCGTCACAGTGCTCGAACGCCTTGAGCCTGTAGAGTTCGCGCTCCAGGGTGCCGGTGCCGCAGCCGATGCTCAGCATCCGTGTGCCTGGCGCCGGGTTGCCGAGAAACTCCTTCAGGCAGTACTGCACCCAGCCCGGATGGCCGCTGCCCGCCGTTGCCTTGTGCTGATGACGGCGTTGCACGGTCGGTACCGCCAGCCAATAGACATCCGCAGAAAAGGCGTCGGAGCCGGCCATGTTTTCTGACCAGTGATCCGCCGTGACTTGCTTGTCGGCGCCGATCCCTTCGCGCTTACCGTTGAGTTTGTTCATGATTCGCTTGAGCACGGTGTCTTCCTTTGGTTGGTCAAGGGCTACCCGATTTGCGCTGCGGTTCAGGGCGCGTCCATGTGCCCCATTTGCTTTCAAAGTACGCCTGGTTCTTGTCCCACAGCGCTTGATACTCGCCGCTGGCGATCAGCTTCTTGAAGGACGCCTGCCCGTAGTGGTGGATGAAGGCATCCTCGGCGCACACGGTCCTCAGGCCGGCCGCCTGGATGCGCCGGCTATAGTCATCGTCTTCGAACATGCCGATGCCGAACGCCTCATCCAGCCAACCGATGCGTTCCAGCACCTCGCGGCGCATGGCCACGCAGAACATGGCGAGCATGCTGATATCGAAGCTGCGACCACGATGCCGCGCGACGTGCTGATCGGCGAAGGCTTCCATGTGTTCGAGGCCGACGTAGTCGACGAGCACTTTCGCTTCGTTGCCTACCGAGTTGGTCATCGGGCCGACGAGGCCGATCTGTGGGTCTTGCAGGTGGCGCAGCAACGGATCGACCCAGCCCTTGGGCACCACCGTATCGTTGTTGAGCAGCACCAGGTATTCCCCGGTCGCCAGGCGCAGCCCCTGGTTATTCGCGGCGGCGAAGCCCAGGTTGCGGTCATTGAGCACCAGGGTGACGTTTGCTTGGGTGCGGCCCAGGTAACGCAGGTAATTGCGCGTGTCGTCCGAGGACGCATTGTCGACAATGATCAGCTCGTAGTCGGGGTATGTGGTGTTGCGCAACAGACTTTGGATACAGCCCTGGGTCAGTTCGACGTTGTTGTAGGTAACGATCACGATCGACACTTTCGGGTGCAAGGACTTCAGCGCACTGAGGTTGGCGTCGAAGCGGTGACGCCAGTCATTGGCGCTGGCGAGTGCCACGCGCCGGGTAGCGGCCTGGGTATCGGTTTCGTTCAGGGCGCGCTCGATCTGCTCGATGAAGGCCTGCGGTTCACTGGCGAAATACACGAAATCCGCGTAGATCTGCATTTCTTCCAGTGGCACCGACACTACCGGTTTGCCCGCGCTGATGAATTCGTAGAACTTCACCGGGTCGACCGCATGGGTCACGTTATACAGGCGAAACGGGATCAGGCAGACATTGAAGTGGTAGAGGTACAACGGCATCTGT
Source organism: Pseudomonas sp. S3E12 (assembly GCF_001702295.1). Lineage (NCBI taxonomy): Bacteria > Pseudomonadati > Pseudomonadota > Gammaproteobacteria > Pseudomonadales > Pseudomonadaceae > Pseudomonas > Pseudomonas sp. S3E12. Next base: position 25,584 of record NZ_MBDT01000022.1, on the reverse strand, counting down.
GCATAGGGCTTCCTGCCGAGTAGATGCACATTGGGCAGGCGGTCCAGCCCGGCCAGGTCCTTGACGAAAATGTCGCCGATCAACACAACGTTCCAGTCCGGCCGCAGCCGGGCGATGCTCGCGATCAAGGGCAGATCGACCCATTCGGCCAGGGCTCCGTAGAAGCCGATCAGCGGCCGCTCGATCTCCGCCATCAAGGGGTTGGGCACACAATTTTGCTCGAAGAACTCGACATCCACGCCATTGCGCAGCAACAGGCAATTGCGGCTCATCGCGGCCCATTTTTCCTGCAGCAGCGCGGCGGTGACCGTCACCAGGTCGGCGTCTCGGACCAGGGTGTGTTCTTCCTCCAGCAACGTCTCGCCGATCCCCGGAAAGCCCACCCAGTCATCCATGCAGTCGTACTGGATTTTCCAGCCGTGGGCGTCGCGCAAGCGATGCGCGAGCGCCGCCCAGAACGCCAGGTGCACCACACTGACTGCGGTTTTTATGCGCCAATCCTTGGCCAGCGCATCAATTGCCTTGGCGTAGGTTTGCAGGTGTTTTTCCGACATGCGCTGGGTGTAGCAGTCCACGAACTCGTCGCGCTGCAATGTCACCTCGAATACCCCGGGCGCCACTTCCAAGGTGCTGTAAGCCAGGCCAGGCTCGGCGCTGCGGGAAGGCACGATGTAGAACACGCGGTAGCCGTGACGGGCGAACTGGCTCATCAACTGCTGGGGGCGCTGGAAGCGGGCGGCCCAGTCGATATTGGCGAAGCAGAGAATGTCGAAGCGCGCCTCTGGTGGCGATAAATCCGCCGATGGCGACAGCGGGTTTTTCAACGCCGTGCGCAACGGCAGATATTGCCCGTGCAGAAAGTCGGGGATGTCGGCGTCGGTGTGGGATGACCGATACCTCAACCAATGCAGCAGCGCCCGTAAGGGCTTGGTGATCCGCCACGAACGGGTATTTTTCAACATGGCGATGTAAGCCAGCGCCGCGTCTCGTTCCCTGATGGCCGCATCGCGCTCCAGCGTGGCCGGATTGTCCTTGTCCATGGTGCGGTCCTTCACGAAAACGTGGTGTTGTGCTGTTCGCCGTAAGTGTGCAGAGGTGTCGGGTCGTTGGGCGGCCACATCGAGCTGGTAGCGCCGGGGCGGTAGAACGTCACTGTCACGCTGCGCCTGGAAGAACGGCAACCCTCGACAACCCGTGAAACCGCATGCCAGGAGTTGTCGGCGCGCACCAGAATCGCCGAGTTTCCGACCTCGGGTGTCACTTGCGCGACGATATCGGTGGGCCTGGCAGAACCGAGGATCTGCAGGCAGCCGCCGTCGGCAGGGTCCCAGGTCTGATTGAAGTACAAAATGTGCGTGACCAGTTTGTCATCCAGGTCCGGGTGCGGCCCGAGGTTGGCCCCCGGGCCGTAGTGGAACAGGTTGGCTTCCATGGGAACCTTAGTCACGTCCACCCCGGTCAGCGCGGAGATGGCCTGGCGGTATTGCGGTGAACAGAGGCTGTGGGCCAGTGCCAGCCATCGTGGGCTCAAGGCTTGTGGGTTGACCACCTCGTGGCTGCCCATGGCGATCAATTGCCGCGCCTCGTATTCGTAGTCCTTGGCCCCGCCGTAGCCGGAGACCGTCTTGAAGTGGTCGTGCGGGTAGGTTTCGGCCAGCGCCTTGGCATCGTCGGGGGTGTAGAGCGCACCGATTTGCGCCCAGGAAAAAGGCACGGTCTGCAGGCGGTGGGCCGTCAGTTTGTTCAGGTCAATCATGTCGAAGGGCTCCCAGCCATTTGTTCAGGGTTCGGCGCAGATGGCGCAACGGCGCCGTCAGCTTGAACGAGTTGGAGCGGTACAGCGTTTCCAGTGCCTGTTGATGTTGCTCGCGTTCGTGTTGGCGCTCGGCGGCCTGGCTTTCGAGGTGTGAGTGCAGGTCTTCGAGAACACCCGGCAAGGCTTGCCAGTAGCGATTGAGCGCGGGCTGCGTGGGCCTGCGACCTGCGCGTATCAACTCGGCCACGCGGTCCCAGTGTGCGTCGATCTGTACCATCGCGTTGGCGGTCACCTGGGACACCGGCTGCTTGCCCAACTGTGCGCGAAACCACTGCGGATCAATCGGCTGGTCCCGGCGTAATTGGAATATTCGCCCGTGGCTCGGCAGCGCGGTGTATTTGCCGGTGCCCAGGTCCGCCGAGCAGAAGATCGGCACACCAAAGGCCAGTGCACTGATCGCCAGGTGGTAGCTGTGCCCGATCACCCCTTCGGCATGGGCGAGCAGTTCTGCCAGCAGCAGGGGCTCTGGCCAGAAGGGCAGGCAACGCGCGCGCGCAAGGCCGTCGCCCAGTACGGATTCATGATCACCCAGTACCGGCCCTATGGGCAGCAGCAGCAGTTGCACGTCCTCGAACTGCCCGGCATGGGTTCGCCACAGCTGCAGGAAGCTGTCCAACCCCCACATTGCATGCACCACCAGATAGGGTTGGCTCAGGCCGGCGCTGCTGCACAGCTCCAGGAACGGGGCAGAAGGCGATTGAGGATCGAGCAGGCGTGGCAGGCCAAAGGCCGTGTCGGGAAGCACCTCGACCTGGGCCGTCGGCGACAGTTGGGCCAGGGCCGCTTGGGACAGCGCATCGCGTACCCTGATGTGCGGGCTGTGTTCGAGGGTCAGTTGCACCAGCGGTGCGGCCCACGACGGGATGTCGTTGCAATGCATGCCCGGCGCATTCCAGATCAACGGGATGCCATGTTGCAGCGCAATCAGCGCGGGCGTCAGCCAGTAGCCGGTAGGGTGGTGAATGGCGGCATCCGGGGGGTAATAACCGCTGGCCACCAGCTTGTCGAAACGCACAATGAAACCACCGCCGATCAACACCCCATCCAACTGACCGGCGATGTCCGGCAAACGGGTCAGCGAGGTGACCTCGTACGGCCATTCGGGCGGCGTTTTCCCGTGATAGGAAAACCGGTGCAGCGTTATCGTGCCCAGGCGCCGGGTCAATTCCGCCTCAGCGAGGATGGGAAACAGCAAGTCGCCATAGTTGGCGACATCGAATGTGCCGAAGATCCCGACCTGCCACTCTCGGCTCATTGCACCCCCCCCGGTTCACTCGTGTGAGGGGCAGGACCGGCCTCTATTCCCAGATCGACGAACCCAAGGAATTCCCGGGTGCCCGGCAAGGTGTCGAACGCCAGCAGCGCGACCTGCTTCTCGATGAGCTGCGCGGTCTCTTCGAGGTGGCCGTTCATCAGTTTCAGCGTGATGTGGTACTTGCCCGCCGCAAGGCTGGCGGGGAATCGGACGTTGAGCGTCGCCTTGCGCCAGCCGTCGTGCGCTGCCTCCAGGTGCAGCGGCAGGTTGGCACCGCCGATCACCAGCAGCCGCGCCTCCTGGATCGTCACGCTGAGGGTCGGCAGCTCGATGCTGTCGCGTACCCGGGTTTCGATGCGCAGTTGGATGGTCTCGCCATACACAAAACTCGAATACAGGCTGTCCGTGTTGGTAAAGCAGGCCGCAACGATATGCCCCTCATCGGTGCCAAAGGCGATGCCAGCCTGTTGGGCAAGGAACGCCTTGGGGGCGACCGCCACCGCGCCGCCGCTGGCCCAGCGACGCTGTTCGTCACGCATCTCCAGCAGGTAGAGTTCGGCCATTTCTTCGGGAGAGCCACTGGCGCGCACCTGGCCTTCGCGCAGGTAAATCACCCGATTGCAAAAGCGTTTGACCATGCCCATGTCATGGGACACGAACAGCAGCGTCGTGCCTTGCTGTGTGAGTGCTTCCAGCCGATTGAGGCACTTGAACTGGAAGGACGCGTCGCCCACTGCCAGGGCTTCATCGACGATCAGGATGTCGGGGTCCACGCACACCGCGACGGCAAAGGCCAGGCGTACCAGCATCCCGCTCGAGTAGGTCTTGGTGGGTTGGTCGATGAAGTCGCCAATATTGGCAAAGTCGGTGATCTGGGCAAAACGAGCGTCGATTTCCGCGTGACTGAGCCCCAATACGGCACCGTTCATATAGACGTTTTCACGCCCGGTGAAATCGTGATTGAACCCCGAGCCCAGCTCCAGCAACGCCGCCACGCGGCCATGGCTGTGAATGCTGCCGGAGGTGGCACTGAGCGTGCCGCAGATCAGTTGCAGCAGCGTAGATTTGCCGCTGCCGTTGCGGCCGATGATCCCTACCGTTTCACCCTTGCACAGTTGCAGCGACACGTCACGCAGTGCCCAGAACTCGCGATAGAACTGCTTTTGCCCGCGAGACAACAGCTGCCACAGGCGATCCCTGGGCGTGTCATAGATGTGATAGCTCTTACTCAGGTGGGCCGTTTGTACGGCGATGTCAGAGCACATCGGCAAATCCTTTGCGGGTTTTCTGGAACCAGGTGAACCCCAGCCAGGCGATACCCCCGGCCACCAGCAGGCCGCAGGCCCAGGTGAAAGGGTCCGGTACCACGCCCCAGAACAGCACGTCCCGGGCCTGTTCGACCACCAGGGTGAGCGGGTTGAGGTGAAGGATGTCCTGGTAGGCTGGCGGAAATGCGCTGGTCGGGTAAAAAATCGCCGAGACAAACATCAATGCCGTGGTCAGCACGCCCACCACCTGGCCGACATCACGCAGGTAAACCCCCAGCGCTGCCAATAGCCAGGTGACTCCCAGTGTGAAGAGCGCCAGCGGTAATAACACCAGGGGCAGCAACACACTGGTCAGGGGCGGCCAGCCGAAAAATACCAGGTGGAAGGCCAGCCAGATCACCAGGCTGGCCAGGGTATGGAACAACACGGCGCCCAGCACCACCCACGGCAGGATCTCCAGGGGGAACACGACTTTCTTGACGTAGTTGGCATTGGCGATGATCAGGCCCGGCGCACGTCCCACGCATTCGGCGAACACGTTGAACACCAGCAGGCCGGCAAACACCAGCAGCGCAAACTCGGTGCGCGAACCGTCGCCCGCGGGCCAGCGCAGCTTGAACATCACGCTGAACACAAAGGTGTAGACCAGCAACATGAATAGCGGGTTAAGGAACGACCACAACAGCCCCATGATGGAGCCTCGATAACGCCCAATCACTTCCCGCTGGACCATGGAAAACAACAACTCTCTATGTCGCCACGGGCTGGAAAACATCCCCGCTCGTGCATTTGTTTCACTCATGCAGCGATTCCCATAGCCAGTGCGGTGCGACCGTAAGTCTAGTCAGCAATTGCCGTTTAGCTATGTGGCATCAAGTGATTACTTGATCGAGGGGGCGTGGGCCCTGTCGCGCCAGCCTGTCTTCAGGTGATCAGCGCACTGGATAAATTTTTTTGTGATGACGCTTGAAATTTTTACCCCTGAACCTACTTAGGTTTTACGCGATGCCGAATGCGGGTCGCGTGTCAAATCACTTGGAGAAAACTCAGGAGATTTTGCAATGGCTACTACTCTTTCGTTGGCCCCACTGTTCCGTCATTCCGTCGGCTTTGACCGCTTCAATGACCTTTTTGAATCGGCGCTTCGCAGCGAGGCCGGTACCACCTACCCACCTCACAACGTCGAAAAGCACGGTGAAGATCACTACCGGATCGTCATCGCGGCGGCAGGCCTGGTGGAGGATGACCTGGAAATCCAGGTGGAAAAAGGCGTGTTGACCGTCGCCGGCGGCAAGCGCGAACACGATGAGGGCATCACCTACCTGCACCAGGGCATCGCCCAGCGCGCGTTCCGTTTGTCGTTCCGCCTGGTCGACCACATTGAAGTGCAGGGCGCACAACTCGCCAACGGGTTGCTGAGCATCGACCTGCTCAGGGTGGTACCGGAGGAAGCCAAGCCTAAGCGCATTGCGATTGGCGGTGCAGCCAAGGCCGAGGTGAAATCCATCAGCGAGCAGTAAGGCTGGAATGAATAAAGGCGCTCTTCGGAGCGCCTTTATTCGTAGCGTTCACATTACAGCGTGGGAAGATTTCTCCCACTCGACTCATGCCCCGCCCGCCTCTCACGCCCCTCCCACTTGGCAATCACCAACGGCGCCAAGGCATTGCCCAGCACATTCAGCGCCGTGGTCGGCATCTCCATCAGGCGATACACCCCGGCGATAAACGCGATGCCTTCCAGCGGCAAACCCGCGCTGGCCAGGGTGGCCGAGAGGATCACGAACATGAATCCCGGTACTCCGGCCGCGCCCTTGGAGGTGAGCACCATGGTCACCACCAGCAAGGCCTGATCGCCCAGGCTCAGGTCGATGCCGTACAACTGCGCGACGAACAGGGTGCCGATGCCGAGGAACAGGGAAGCGCCGTCGAGGTTGAACGAGTAACCCACCGGCACCACAAAGCTCACCAGCGAAGGGGGTACGCCGTAGGTTTCGAGTTTTTTCATCAGTTGCGGCATCACCGCCGCCGAGCTGGCGGTGGAGAAGGCCAGCACCAGTTCATCCTTGATATGGCGTATCAGCGCGAACAAGTTGATCCCGCACACGCGCGCCACCAGGTTGAGCACCACCAGCACAAAGAACGCGATGGCCACATAGCTGACCATGATCAGCTTGGCCAGCGGCAGCAATGAGCTGAAGCCGAAGTTGGCCACGGTCACGGCGATCATGCCGAACACGCCGATGGGCGAGTAGGCCATGATCATCGAGGTGACCTTGAACATCGCGTCGCTGACGCCGCGCAACAGCGCGATGACCGGGTCCTTGCGCTCGGCGGGCAAGCGCGCCACGCCCAGGCCGAACATCACTGCAAAAAACAGCACCGACAACAGGCTGCCCTGGGCCATGGCGTTGACCACGTTGTCGGGGATGATGCCGACAATGATTTGCCCCAGGCTATGACCGGCGCCGTTGCTGGTGGGCAGGGTGATATTCGCCGCGTGCAGGCTGGACAGTTCAGTGCCGGCGCCGGGCTTGAGCAGGTTACCCATGACCAGGCCGATGATGATCGCCAGGGTGGTGATGCAGAAAAAATAGCTAAGGGATTTCACCCCGATACGCCCCAGGGATTTGCCGTCACCGTGCCCGGCAATGCCCACCACCATGCAGGCAAACACGATGGGCACCACGATCATTTTCATCAGCTTGATAAAGATATCGCCCGCCGGTTGCAGGAGATTGTCCACCAGCCACGGCCGGGATTCGGGAAAGCGGTGCAGCAGGGCACCAATGGCGATACCGGCGAGCAAGCCGATCATGATTTGCCAGACCAACGCGATACGGGGCGTGTGCATGGGAATGCCTCATTTGAGATCAATGATTTTTAAGTTGTTGTTCTAGGCAGTCAAAAGGCGGCCGTCCGCTGGTCGCCGGGTGTTGCGGGTGGCCGTCAGCGCAGGTCGTGGCATGCGTCTTTGAGGCGACGGCACCCTTCTTCGATCACGTCCAGGGCGCTTGCGAACGACAGGCGCACATACGGCGACATGCCGTAGGCCGCGCCGCTGACCGTGGCCAGGCCGTAGTCGCGCAGCAGGTAGTCCACCAGTTGGGTGTCGCTGTCGAGGCGATCACCCTGGGGGGTGAGCTTGCCCATCAGGCCGCTGACGTTGGCGAACACATAGAACGCGCCATCGGGCGGGATGAGGCCCAGGCCGGGAATGCCCGCCAGTCGCTCCAGCATCAGGGCGCGACGCTGCCGGTATTCTTCGCGCATCGCGGCAATAGGCGCCTGGTCACCGGCGAATGCAGCCACGGCGGCGGCCTGGCTCACTGAGCTGGGGCAGGTGGTGGTCTGTGACAGCAACTTGGCGATGGCCGCGATCAGCCACGCCGGCCCGGCACCAAAACCCAGGCGCCAACCGGTCATCGCATAGCCCTTGGACGCGCCGTTGACGATCAGCGTGCGCGGCTTGAGGTCGGGCGCCAGGCGTGTCAACGGCACATGCCGGGCGTCGCCGTAGACGAAGTGCTCGTAGATCTCATCGGCCATGACCAGCACGTGGGGATGGCCCCGCAACACCTGCGCCAGGGCCAGCAGCTCGGCTTCGCTGTAGACCGCGCCGCTGGGGTTGTTCGGGCTGTTGAGGATCACCCATTTGGTGCGTGGGGTGATCGCTTCTTCGAGGGCGGCGGGCGACAGCTTGAAACCCAGGCTTTCATCGCCCGGGATGATCACCGGCGTGGCATCGTTGAGCCGTGCGATGTCCGGGTACGACACCCAATAGGGCGTGTGCACGATGACTTCATCGCCGCGATTCAAGGTGGCGGCCAGCGCGTGATAAATGATGTGCTTGCCACCGCAGCCGGCGACGACTTCGTCCAGGCCATACACCAGATCATTGTCGCGCTGTAGTTTCAGGCAGATGGCCTGGCGCAGCGCGAGGGTGCCGGTGGTGGCCGTGTAATGGGTGTCACCGCTGTGCATCGCCAGGCTGGCGGCCTCGAGAATGTGTGCCGGGGTGTCGAAGTCCGGTTCGCCCACGGTGAAGTTGACGATGTCGCAGCCCTGGGCACGCAACTCGGTGACCAGGGCGTTGGCGGCGATGCTGGGGGAGGGGGCGATGCCCAGGACGCGGTCCGACAAAAATGCAGTGCTCATCTCGGACTCCTTCACGCCAGGCCGGCGTTGTTGAGGGCCTTGTCGATCCAGCTCTGGCGCACCGCGCCGCTGGCAATTTCGGCCTTGACCGCTTCTTCGTGCTCGGCATGTTGCGCTGCACGGCGCAGCACTTCGGCGGCGTCGGCCTGGGAGAACGCGACCAGGCCGTCTTCATCACCCACCAGCAGGTCGCCGGGGTTGACCACCATGCCGCCGATGGACACCGGCACGTTCACTTCGCCGGGGCCGGTCTTGTACGGGCCGGTATGCACCACGGCGCGGGCGTAGCACGGGGTGTCCTCGAAGCTGGCGACATCGCGAATCGCGCCGTCGATCACAAACCCCACGCAACCGCGCTGTTGGGCATACAGCTTGATCAGCTCGCCGATCACCGCGTTGTTGGTGTCGCCCTGGCCGTCCACCACCAGCACATGGCCGGGTTGCAGCAGGCTCATGGCCTTGTAGATCAGCAGGTTGTCACCGGGGCGGGTCTTGACCGTGATCGCCGTGCCCACCAGCTTGCCGCTGCGGTTGTAGCGGGTCAGGCCACGGGCGCCGATATGACGGCCAAGGTTGTCGCTGATATGCGGGGTGACGACATGGGCAAACGCCTCGACCAGTTCGGCCGGCGCCATGGGCGCGTTGGGAAGGATGCGTGAACCGGGCAAGGACATGGCAAATCTCCAGAATTGTTGGATAGCGATGGGCTATGGCCGGATCTTAGGAGTGATGACGGGAGAGTTTTAGCGATATTTTATGATGTGATAGCATCGCTTTTTTTCATGATTTGGTCGCCATGATCACCTTCAAGCAAATCGATGCGCTGTACTGGATCGCCGAACTCGGCAGCTTCGAAGCAGCGGCGAACAAGCTGAACATGTCTCAGTCGGCCATCTCCAAGCGCATCCAGGAACTGGAAGACACCTTCGACGTCGAGATTTTCGACCGCAGCAAGCGCAACGCCCGGCTGACGGAGAAGGGCGGTGAGCTGCTCGACTACGCCCGCGACCTGCTCAACAGCCGCGACCAACTGCTCGAACGGGTCAGCGCCCGCGAGGTGCTGGTGCGCCGTTTTCGCCTCGGCGTCACCGAACTCACCGCCTTGACCTGGCTGCCGGCGCTGGTGGAAGCGTTGCGCCAGGCCTACCCCAAGGTGCAGATCGAACCGTCGGTGGAACTGAGCAGCGAACTGTTTCGCAAGCTGGAAAGCGACCAACTCGACCTGGTGATTGTGCCGGACGTCTACAGCGACCCGCGCTTCCACAGCACCGTCCTGCAAAGCGTGGAAAACGCCTGGATCTGCGCGCCTGGCCTGATCCCCCATCCCGACCCCGTCAGCCTGGAAGTGCTGGCCGATTACACCGTGCTGACCCAGGGTTCGCAGTCGGGCACCGGCCTGATCTACGAGCGTTGGCTGGCCGCGCACAATGTGCAGATGCCGCGCACCCTCACCAGCCATAACCTGCTGGTGCAGGTGGGGTTGGCGTTGTCGGGGATCGGCGTGAGTTATTTGCCCAAGGCGTGTTTGTCGCACTTGATCGAGCAGGGGGCGTTGCGTGCGCTGATTACGCAGCCGCAGTTGCCGAGTATCCAGTATGTGGCATTGCACCGGCTGGACCGGCAATTCGGCCTGAACCAGGACGTGGCGCGGATGGCGCAGGCGTGCTGCGATTTTTCGCGGTTGCTGTTCTAGTCGGCTCGTAGGTTATGGTTTTTTTGCTGCAGGGCTGTGAGGACTGGGCGGTGCGATAGACGCGGCAACATCCCAGCTCATCAGCAACTGGCTGATCGCCGCGTCGAGGGTGGCATGGGGCACGTTGTCCCGCGCCAAGATCGATACCCCCTGCAAAAAACTGTCAAACACACTGGCCATCACGGCTGGCTGGGTCTGCTGGGGCAACTGGCCCAAGCGAATCGCGCGCTCCACGCACGCCACAATCCCGGCCCGCGTACGCAGGCGCGATTGGGTCAGTGCATCGGCCACCCGCGCATTCTCCGGGCTGGGCGCACTCATCACGCCCAGCGCCACCATGCAGCCCCTGGGGTGCCCGTCTTCACACTGCATGCGCGCCGATTGGCGCAGCGCGGTTTCGACGGCCTGGCGCGGGGGCAGGCTTTCGTCCCACAGGCATTCGGTGACCTGGGCGTAGGTCGCCAGGTAGCGCTTTACGCACTCGTCGAACAACGCCTCCTTGGAGCCGAACGCCGCGTAGAAACTCGGCGCGGAGATCCCGCCGCCCAAACCCGCCTTGAGCTGGGCCAGGGAGGTGGCGTCGTAGCCATGCTGCCAGAACAGGTGCAGGGCCTGTTCCACGGCGCGTTCGCGGTCGAAGGTGCGGGGGCGGCCCATTTGTGCCATGTCAGGTCTCCGGTGGGAAAGCGAGATAAATACTAGTCGATACATAAGTCATTGACAACGCGCATTGGCTGCCTGCAACATTTATATCGATCAGTATCTAAGTCAGCCCAAGGAGTTTCCCGTGACCCCCTCACTCAGCTTATCGGCCTCATCCGAGCGCCTGCCCATCGGTGCCTTGCTCGCCCTGGCCATGACGGGCTTCCTCTGCATCGTCACCGAAACCCTGCCCGCCGGCCTGTTGCCGTTGATCAGCGATGGTCTGGCGATTTCGCCGTCGATGGCCGGGCAGATGGTCACCGCCTATGCGCTGGGCTCGGTGCTGGCAGTGATCCCCATGACCATTGCCACCCGGAGTTGGCGCCGGCGCAATGTGCTGCTGCTGACCATCGTCGGCTTCCTGCTGTTCAACTCGATCACTGCGTTGTCATCCCACTATGGCGTAACGCTGGTGGCGCGCTTCTTTGCCGGGGTGGCGGCGGGGTTGGCCTGGAGCCTGCTGGCCGGTTACGCGCGGCGCATGGTTGCGCCCCACCAACAGGGCAAGGCACTGGCGTTGGCGATGGTCGGCACGCCGATTGCGCTGTCGTTGGGGGTGCCGCTGGGCACCTGGCTCGGTGGCCTGGTGGGCTGGCGCACCACCTTCGGCCTGATGTCGGCCGTGAGCCTGATACTGATCGCCTGGGTGCTGGTGAAGGTCCCGGACTACGCGCCGCAGCCCGCCCATCAACGCCTGTCGCTGGGCAAGGTGCTGACCACGCCGGGGGTGCGCCCTGTGCTGGCGGTGGTGATAAGTTGGATGCTGGCCCACAACATTCTGTACACCTACATCGCACCGTTCGTGGCGCCTGCGGGGTTGGCGGAGCGCGTGGACCTGGTGCTGCTGGTCTTCGGGATGGCCGCGCTGGTGGGGATTTGGCTCACGGCCAGGTTGGTTGAGCCGTTATTGCGCAACACCGTGCTGGCAAGCCTGGCGAGCTTTGCGCTCATCAGCCTGGTGTTCGGCTTACTGGGAACGATGCCGCAGGTGATTTACCTCGGCGTGGCGGTCTGGGGCCTGAGCTTCGGCGGCGCCGCGACCTTGCTGCAAACCGCCCTGGCGGATGCGGCGGGAGAGGGCGCGGATGTGGCGCTCTCGCTGAACGTGGTGGCGTGGAACAGCGCGATTGCCGGCAGCGGCGTAGTTGGTGGCGTGCTGCTGGACACCTGGGGCGTGGGCGCATTTGCGTGGGCGATGCTGCTGTTGGTGGCCGTGGCGTTTGCCATTGCCTGGGTGGCCAGCGCCCATGGCTTCAAGCCGGGCGCGCGGGATGCGGGAAAACCGGCGTCGCTCGGGCACTAATCTGACATCTGCTAGTCCATAATCCTCGAAATATCATTCACTTGGCTCCGTGCGCGGAGCCTGCCGCTTCACTTTCCTTCGAAGATTCAATCCATGCACCTACGCAACATTGCAGTTGGGCTATCGGCCTTTATCCTGTTTTCGGCCGGGGCGCATGCCCGTGGTGCGATAGACCTTTATTCCACTCAGGAACGGCAGTTGTCGTTCGACAGCTGTGCCGATGTATTCCCTGGCGCGACGCCGATCAAAACCGCAACCATCCCCGCCAGCATGAAACCCCTGGCGCTCTGCTCCGACCATTTCGCCGTGCTGTATTCGCAAACCAGCAAGACGCCGCTGGTGGTGGTCGAGCGCCTCAACGCCCGCCAGCTCAAGGACGCCAAAGGCGAGGAACGGACCAACCATTTCTACGCGGACCCGCGCATTCCCAAGGGCGCGCGGGCCGAGTTGAGCGACTACCATGGCCAGCAACCGGCCATGGATCGCGGCCATCAATCTCCGGCCGCCGATGCCCCCGATGCCAAGGCCATGGCCCAATCCTTTGCGCTGTCGAACATGGTGCCCCAGGACCCCACCAACAACCGCAAGATCTGGAGCAAGGTCGAGGCCGACGTGCGCAAGTTCGCGGTGCGCGCGGGCGGTGACGTGTATGTGTTCACCGGGCCGCTGTTCGACCCCGGCTACAGCACCATCGGCGCCAACCAGGTCTGGGTGCCGACGCGCCTGTTCAAGCTGGTGTACGACGCCTCCAGCCAGCGCGCCTGGGCCTACGTGCTGCCCAACGCCGAAACGCGCATCCAGAAGCCGATGGACTACGACACCTTTGTGAAAAGCACAGGGCTCAAATTGCTGGGCAATCTGCCGGTATCGGGATCGGTAGGGCGCTCCTGATCAAGCGGCTTACTTGGCTTTTTTCAATGTCTTCAAGCGTTGGGTTGCGCGTTGCACGGCGGCCATTTTCTCGGGGCGCTTCATGCGTTTCCACTTGCGGATCTCGTCCTTGCTGCGGCCACAGCTGACGCACAGGTCGCCGCTGAGCTGGCAGGTGGAGACGCAGGGGTTTTCGATGTCTTTAGCCAAGGGGTCACCTGGAAATGGGGTAAAGGGGCGCACTCACGCCGAACGAAACTCAATGGTGAGGTGGCTCACTTCATGTACCGGCTTGAGGCGCTCGCGAATGCTGTCTGCATCCGTCGTCGGCTGGCCGACCACGCTCACAATCGCCGCGTGGGCGTCGGGGCCCACGCGCCATACGTGCAGGTCGGTAATCCTGGCGTCGCCGGGGTGTTCGACCAACTCGCGGATCTCGGCAGCGACGTGCTCATCGGTCTGATCCAGCAGCACGCCGGCGGTCGCGCCCATCAGGCTCCAGGCCCAACGCGCAATCACGATGGCGCCGACGATACCGATCACCGGGTCCAGCCACACCCAGCCCAGGTAACGGCCGGCCAGCAGCGCGGCGATGGCCAGCACGGAGGTCAGCGTATCGGCGAGCACATGCACGTAGGCGGACTTCAGGTTGTTGTCGTTGCCGTGGTGATGATGTTCGTCGTCGTGGTCATGGCTGTGGCCGTGGCCCAGCAACAGCGCACTGACGATGTTCACCACCAGGCCCACGATGGCAATCAGGGTCGCGGTACCGAACTGCACCTCGGTGGGTTCCAGCAGGCGGATCACCGACTCGACGCCAATGCCCAGGGCCACGAGCGCCAGGATCAGCGCAGAGGCGAAGCCACCCAGGTCGCCCACTTTGCCGGTGCCGAAGCTGTAGCGCGGGCTGCGCGCGTGGCGTTTGGCGTAGGCATAGGCTGCGGCGGCAATGCCCAAGGCACCCGCATGGGTGGCCATATGAACACCGTCGGCCAGCAGGGCCATGGAGCCGGTCAAGTAACCGGCGGCAATTTCCGCCACCATCATCACCACCGTCAGCATCACCACCCACAGGGTGCGCCTGGCGTTCTCTTCGTGGGCCGCGCCGAGGAACACATGGTCGTGGGCGTGGTTTGTCATGAGCGTCATTTGGCGTAACGCCGGATGGCTTCGAGCAGTTCTTCGACGCCCTTGTTGCGTTCTTCCTCGCTGAGGGAGGGGTCTGCCACGTGCGCCCTGGCGTGTTCTTCGATGATCTCTTCCATCAAGCCGTTGATGGCGCCGCGCGTAGCGGCCACCAGGTGCAGGGTCTTGGCGCAGTCAGCGTCCGACTCCAGGGCTTTTTCCACTGCCTGAATCTGCCCGGCGATGCGTTTTACCCGTTTTATCAGGCTGTCTTTGTTGGCTGCGATATGGCTCACGGTATACCCCCCCTACCTATAGTGCGGCGGAGTGTTTCATACCCCACCCCCCTATACAAGGTCGCCGGAGCGAGAGGCTGTTGTGTCGCCAACTGGGACCCCTGTGGTGAGCGGGCTTGTCGAATCGTCGCACCGCCCGCGTTGGGCTGCGCAGCAGCCCCAAAACCAGGCGCGGAGGAGTACCTGATACACCGCATTCATCTTCATCAGGGGGCGCTTCGCACCCCAGCGCGGGACAAGCCCGCTCACCACAGGAATTCGGTCAGCCCGAAATTGTTTATGCAAGACTCAAGACTTTTTGGTTAAGTTTTAACCCTTAAAAATCAATTGGTTATGTTGAATTTTAGAGGGGTTATCGAGCCCTGGCGAGGCTGCGATGGCGGTGGCATCGCTTGCATCTACGTTGCCTGACACACCGCTATCGCAGCCTCGCTGAAGATCGACAACGCCCACAGGTTATACTCGCCCCTTCGCAATCACCCCTTCAAATCAAACCGAGATACTCCATGAGCACCTCTCTTTCCCTCACCCCTGCGCGTAAGCCTGTCGCGCCGCTGGTGGCCTTTGTCATCCTGGTGCTGGGCGCCTTGTTCCTGCAAAACAGCGTCGGTTCGCGCCAGGTGCTGTTGCTGGTGGTCGGCGCCGCACTGGGCTTGACCCTTTACCACGCTGCCTTCGGCTTCACCTCCGCCTGGCGCGTGTTTATCAATGATCGCCGTGGCGCTGGCCTGCGGGCGCAGATGGTGATGCTCGCGCTGGCGGTGCTGCTGTTTTTCCCGGCGCTGGGGGCGGGCACGTTGTTCGGGCAACCGGTGGTCGGGCTGGTGGCGCCGGCCGGGGTGTCGGTGGTGTTTGGCGCGTTTATTTTCGGCATCGGCATGCAGTTGGGCGGCGGGTGTGCCTCGGGCACGCTGTTCACGGTGGGCGGCGGTAATGCGCGGATGCTGGTGACCTTGTTGTTCTTTATCTGCGGTTCGCTGATCGCCACCCATCATGTGGACTGGTGGTTTGCGTTGCCGGCATTCCCGGCGGTGTCCATCGTCAAGAGCTTTGGCGTGGTGCCGGCGTTGCTCGCCAGCCTGACCATGTTTGCGCTCATCGCGGCCGTCACCGTGCGCCTGGAAAAGCGCCGCCACGGCCAGCTTGAAGCCGGCGTGACCAGCGAACACCAAGGCCTGCGCCGCTTCCTGCGTGGGCCATGGCCGTTGGTATGGGGCGCGATTGGTTTGGCGCTGCTCAACTACGCCACCCTGGCACTGGCCGGGCGGCCGTGGGGGATTACCTCGGCCTTCGCGCTGTGGGGCGCCAAGGTGGCAAACGGGTTGGGTGTGGACGTGGCCAGCTGGGCGTTCTGGCAAATGCCGGGCAACGCCAAGGCCCTGGCTGCGCCCGTGTGGGAAGACATCACCAGCGTCATGGACATCGGCATCGTCCTCGGTGCGCTGTTGGCCGCCGGCCTGGCCGGACGCTTTGCCCCCAGCCTGAAGATCCCGGCGCGTTCGCTGCTGGCGGCGGTGATCGGCGGCCTGCTGCTCGGCTACGGCTCGCGCCTGGCCTACGGTTGCAACATCGGCGCGTACTTCAGCGGTATCGCCTCGGGCAGCCTGCATGGCTGGGTGTGGCTGGTGGCGGCGTTTATTGGCAACGGCGTGGGCGTGCGCCTGCGTCCGTTCTTTTTCGCGGGTGAGCGCCGGCCCGAAGCGCTGAGCGGTTGCTGATTTAATCCTCGGGGGACATGTCTGGCGCCTGGGCGGCCTCAGCCGCCAGCTTTTCCCGCTCGGCCTTGCTGATGTACTTATCCTTGGATTTCGGTGCCAATTTGGCGCTGGCTTTTTTGGCTTTGGCCTTGAACAGCTGTTGCAGTTTTTTCTGGCGATTCATGGGTTGTTACCTGGCGTGTACGTGCGCGGATGATACCAGCTTAAAAAACCGCGACGGCTGCCTGGGTCGCTTTTTAGCGCCGATCTGTGCATTGAATAGCCGCGCCTTTCGCCAATACTCGGGCCCCGCATTCCCCGAGTATTGAACGCGATAAGGAACACACCATGAGCCTGCACACCCGCACCAAACGCATGACCGTGCCCCAACTGGTCGCCATGAAAGGCCAGCAGAAAATCGTCTCCCTCACGGCCTACACCAGCGCCATCGCCAGGCTGATCGATCCGCTGGTGGACTTCATTCTGGTCGGTGACTCCACGGCCATGGTCGGCTATGGCCGGCCGTCGACCTTGAGCATGCAGCTCGAAGAAATCATCGGCCACACCCGCGCCGTGGTCGACAGCACGCGCCTGGCCTGTGTGATTGCCGACATGCCGTTTGGCAGCTATCAGGAATCCCATGAACAGGCGTTCCGCAATTGCGCCCAGGTGTTGGCGCGCACCGGCTGCGACGCGGTCAAGCTGGAAGCCAACCAGGCGCTGGCGGGCACCGTGGCGTTCCTGGTGGCGCGTGGTATTCCGGTGATGGCGCACGTGGGGCTGATGCCGCAGTTCGTCAACGTGATGGGTGGGTTCAAGGCCCAGGGCCTCACGGCTGAAACCGGCGCAGTGATTGCCGAAGACGCCCGCGCCAATCTGGAGGCGGGCGCCTTCAGCCTGCTGCTCGAGGGTGTGGCCGAAGGCGTGGCGCGGCAGATTACCCAGGACTCGGACAGGCCCACCATCGGCATCGGCGCCTCACCGGCCTGCGACGGCCAGGTGCTGGTCACCGAAGACCTGTTGGGCCTGGGCGGCGAGCATCTGCCGCGCTTCGTCAAGCAGTACGCCGATGTCGGCGCGGTGATCCGCGAAGCGTGCGGGCAGTTCGCCGAAGACGTGCGTCACGGCCGCTTCCCCGAAGCGCGGCACTGCTACGGGCTTTGACGGATCGCCTGGGCCAACAGCTGCACGGCCTGGGCGATATCCTTGCTCCAGTCGAGGGTGTAGCTCAGGCGCAGGTGATGCGGCCAGTTGCCGTGCAGGCTGAACAACTGCCCCGGAGCGATCACGACACGCTGGGCCAGCAGGCGCTCGAACACCTGCCCCATGTCGACCGGGCGCCTGGCCTCCAGCCAGAAACTCGCGCCGCCATGGGGTTCGACCACGTGCCACTCGCCGTGCGTTTCCAGCAAGGCTTTCATGCGCGTCATCCGTTCCCGCAAGGCCGCGCGCAGCATCAGCAGGTGCTGGTCGATGCGCCCGGAGGTGAGCAGCTTGGCAATCGCTTTCTGACGGGTCGGCGACAGGCGAAACCCCCGCTCCAGGAACACCCGCTGCAACTGCGGCCCTTGCCCGCGACACAGCACATAAGCGTAGGGCGCCTCCGCGCCGATCACCTTGTCGAAGGTCGAGAACACCAGCAGTTTCTGTGGGTCGGCAAAGTCGCGATAGCGGGCGGCGGGCGCCTCGAAATACAGCTCGCCGTAGGTGTCGTTTTCGAACAGCCAGATGTCCCGCTCTGCCAGCCAGCGGCAGATCTGCTGTTTATCCTGCGCTGGCATCACGCCGCCCTGGGGCACGTTCACGCTGGATGACAGCACCGCCAGGCGGATCGGCTCCCGCTCGAGCAGTGCCTGGAAGGCGGGCAGGTCGAAGCGCCCGTCCGCGCCGAGGGGCATTTCAATCACGCGGATATTCGCCGCCTGCAACTGACGCAGCACCGCCCACGAACACGGCGACTCCACCAGCGCCAGCGTGCCACGCAACGCCAGGGCGCTGAGCGACAGGTCCAGCACGCTGTGCAGGTCCGAGCCGATATACACCTGTTCGGCCTGCCAATAGCGCTGGGTGGATTGGGTGTAGCGCGCGGCCAGCGCCGCACGCAACTCGGGCTCGCCGAACGGCAGGTACAGTGGCGTGAGGGCACGCGGGTACTGGCGGGCCAGTTCGCGCTCCATCATCAACAGCGGGTTTTCCAATGACAGCAGCATCGCCGGGGCGTCGCTGCTCAGGGCCAGCATGCCCGGCTGGCGGGCGTTGGCGAACACCTGGTCGAGCAAATCAGGCGAACCTTCGCTCAACAGCGGCGCCGGCACGGCCCGGGTGAAATAGCCACGCTTGGGCCTGGCCTGGACACGCCCCTCATCCTCCAGCAGCGCATAGGCGTACTTGGTGGTTGATACCGACACGCCCAGGCGCCGGGCCAACTGGCGCAGGGACGGCAGTTGGCGTTCGCCTGCCGAAGGGCTCGCCTCGATCAACTCGACAAGGTAGCGGTACACCGCCTGATAGGCGAAAGAAGCGTCGTTGGCGGTATCCATGGACCCTCGGTTTAGCCAGGCTGGGCCGCCAGGCTATTACTGATGTTGCGCCCCAGCACCAGCACTGTAACAAAACCGCAGCCCACCAGTGCCGTGGCCAGGCTCAACAGCACCGAGCTGCCCAGTTGGTCGACGATGCGCCCGCCGAAGAACGAACCCAAGGCAATGATCACCTGGAACAAGGCCACGAACAGCGGCATGCCGCGTTCGACATCCTTGGGCGCCACCACAAACATCCAGATACTGGCACAGGCCGGGAAGGCGCCGAAGGCGAAGCCCCACAGCCCGATCAGCATCGCTGCGCCGGTCATGCCGGTGGCGAAGTGGGGGAACAGCGCGGTGCTGGTGCCGATCATCAGCGCCACCAGCAACAGGGTGTGACGCACGCTGCGGTTGGCGGCGAAACCGGCAAAGATATTACCGAACACCCCGGCCACGCCGAAGAGCAGCAACAGCGAACCAATCGTCGGCCCGTCGAAGCCGGAACTGTATTTGAAGAACGGCGCCACATAGGTGTAGGCCGCAAAGTGCGCCAGGCCGATCAACAGCACCGCGATCAACCCGATCCGCGCCTGTGGGTTGATAAACAACGCCGGCAGGTCACTGATGCGAATGGCCTTCTCCGGGGTGAGCCGCGGCAGCAGGAACACCTGCGCCAGCAGCACCGGCACGCCCAGCAGCGCGGTGACCAGGAACGTCATGCGCCAGCCCATCAGGCCGCTGAGCCAGGTGCCCACGGGCACGCCGAGCACGGTGGCCAGGGTCACGCCCATCATGATGATCGAGGTGGCCTTCGCCACGTCCACACCCCTGGGCGCCAGGCGCCCACTTAGGGCAATGGCCGTGGCCCAGAACCCGCCGATACTGATGCCCAGCAAGACACGGCCGAACAGCAGCAGGCTGAAGTCACTGGCAAAGGCCACCACCGAGTTGGCGATGATCATGATCAACGTCAGGCCGATCAGTAGGTAGCGCCGGTCCATCGCGCCAATGCTCACCGACAGGAACGGCGCAGCGAGGGCGGCCATGATGCCGGGCAACGTCACCATCAGCCCGGCGTGGCCGGCACTGATACCGAGGTCGCTGGCGACGTCGTTGAGCACACCCACCGGCAGGAACTCACTGGTCACCAGGGCGAAAGCGCCCACCGCGACCGAGAGGATTGCCAGCCACTGCTGTTTGACGCTTTGCTGATTATGTTCGGGACGGCCGCTGGGGGCCTGGAGGGCACTTGGCATGATGCTGGGTTCCAAGGGGGATGTCGCCTGTGGCCAGGCGAAGGGGAGGAATTGGGAGGCGATTATAGGAATCGGGCCTGACCACCCTATAGGCGAGCGGTTCGATAGTAATCATCAGTGCTATCGATGTGAGGGAGGCTGCGTAGTTCAGCGGCATCGCTTTGGCAGCCTGCCGGCCATCCGGCAGGCGCTCGATGCTCACCGCGTCAAGGGCTGACGATGCCCGGCGCTTGCGCCGCAACCGGCCGGCGTTGGACAAACGTTGCCTTGACCCTTTTGGAGAACAGTATGTAGGGGACCCAGATCGAGGTGGACACTAAGCCGCGGACGGTTTCCTTGGTCGTGTTGTAGTCGAATATGGGTTCATCCACCAGAACAAGCGAGCTGAGCCATGCATCAAGTGGAACGTAAACAGCCGAGGCGATGAGCGTGACGATATAAACCTTGGGGAATAAATAATGTTCGCAGAAGAACAGGTAAACCAAATAACCAAAGGCCGCGATAAAGACTGCATTGACGAGGGTTTCTGAAATCAGGATCGCGCCCCACAGGGCGTTAGTCATCGTCGTGCCGGATGAGGTGAGGAGACTGAACGAGCCATCTGCGAATATCGGGTAATACACCGCGATAAGGGCATAACCCAGGCGCGCCAAGGCTATAAACAGGCCCAATCCCACCACGATCAACCAACCGCCCAGTCCTTTCGGGTGTTTACTTTCTTGCATGTTCGCTCCGCAGTTCAATAGCGTTAAAACGATAAATAGTCAGCCGTGCTGCTGAATCACCGGCCTCGGCCATGCCCCCCGGCTTGAAGAACGACATATACCAGGCAAGCAAAATCACGGCAGCTCAATACTCCTCGCCAGCCCTGTCGCCCATGCAGCGGTCATCTTTTCCCCAACAACATCAAATTCCGGGTGGGTGCTTCGATAGTCCGAAAGCTCCACCATCGCACGGCTCATGCCGCTGTGGACTCTGGCGAGCAATTCATTGCAACGAGCCTCTGTCAAATTGCACGAACTGCGCCCGAACTGGACCAGCATCTTACGTTTTGGCCAAGCCTTTGAGCCGCCGAGCAACAGACCCATAATATCGTTGACTTGGTACACCGTGGTCGTCACAAGGTCGTAAGCCGGCGCGAGCCAAATATCGGCATCTTCTGCACAGTTCTCATAGAGCAGGCCAAAGTTTTTCAAGTGCCCGTCTCCATTTTGTATGCCTGCGCAGAGCGCCACCATCATAAAGAAGTCCTCAAGTGCCTTAGTCACAAGAGAAGGAGAGACGTAAGTCTTGATCAACTTCGCGCAGCCCTGGTAGCTGCCGTCGTACTTTTTATCTGTCCCCCATCCGGATAAGACGCACATATCCTCAAAACCAAGGTAGGCGCTGTCACCGATATCGAACCGTTTGACCACCAGAAACTTACCCTGCTGACTCAACTGGCATTCAGGCACTTCAAGGCCTGTATGAAGTGCCGCACGCATGCAGAAAAACTCATTGGCCGCCAGTTGCGCGAAGTCTGAATCATTGAAGGCCTTCACCAAGTGCGTAGCGCCACGATGGGTGAGACGCGCAACGTCAGGATTCGTATCGTCAGCGTCGCGCACCAGTACCTTCGGCTGAACGCCAGAAACGCCTGAGTAGGCTGCGTAGGTTTTCATCAGGTCGTCGAACAGATCTTTCGCCCCGTCATACACGAGCAACTCGGAGAGTTTTATTTCAGGTAGTAACTCATCCGCAGTGGCTCGGGCGACGCTGATTCGGCCCAACTGATGGGGGCCGACGATACCCAGCAATGCGAAGTCATCAAAACCTCGCACGGACTTGCTGAAACGTCTCACAAGCTCCGCTTTCAGGTGGCCTTCGGGGAGATGCATCTCAAACAGGGGATGGATGCCATACGCCCAGATGTAGCTCTCCAGGCGCACGGGCATGGTAAGGGAAACCGCGTTCTTTTCGGTGACTGCCTGGTTATATGAAAACACCGAATCGCGCTGATTTTCTTCGCTGCGCCCGAGTATTCCGGCATACACGCCGCTGGCGCCGATGTGCAGCCGATCGCTTTGTCTAGTCATGGACGTTTTCTGCTTTCAGTTCATCCAGTGTTTTGCGTCGACGCTTAGGTGTCGCGGTTAACTCGTACCCTAACCCTTCAAGGATCGCAGCCACCTTGCGAATTCCCACTTCGGGGATGGTGTTGTTCTCGATTCCGGAGATGGTTGCACGACTCATACCGTGCCGAAGTGCGAGCTGGCTTTGGGAAAGGCCAGCCGCCTTTCGCAGGTTTTTGATCAGGAAACCTAAATCGTCCATAGTGTTTGCATCCTATACAATGCATCCGTGAGGGTTAATGCACTTATGCATCGTATTTGATTCGTTTTTTCTTGAATAGCCTTTTCTTTAGTTAGGCGCTTTGAGCCCCAAAAACTCACTGATCAGCCCCACCACCTGCTGCTGAATCACCGCCCTCGGCCGAGCCCCCTCACCATCGCGGCAAATCATGCCGTCGCCCGGCGAACTCTCCTCAATCAGCGCCATGCCCCCCGGCTTGCAGATCGACATAAAGCTGAAGTGGGTGGCATCGGCGATCTCCACGTACTTCGTCGTTGCTTCAGGCAGCCGCTTGATCATGTCGGCGGACTCCAACTGCGGGTCCATATCCTCCGATGGCACGCCCCCCGCAATCACCAGCGCCGGTACCGGCAATGCAGCCAGGCTGGCGTCGGTGAAGCCGCGGGACAGGCCCAGGTCCAGGGACACGATGGCGGTGACGCGCTTGTCGCTCAAATCAGCGGCCAAGCGCGCTTTACCTTCTGGCGTGCCGGCGGGGTTCATCTCCTGGTAGCCGATGCAACCGCCGAGCTTGGGGTGGGCGCTGCAGTCGCGGCTGAACAGCTCGGGGTCGAAGCGCGCCCCGGCGATTTCCAGCACGGTCCAGCCGCCAAGGGAATGGCCCACGGCGGCAATCTGGCCATTCGCGACCGCGCCAAATGGCTTCGGCCGGGCCAATACCGCATCGATCGCGCGGCTCAGGTCGGCCGGGCGCAGCCATAACTGCGCGGCGGTTTGCGGGTTGCGATCCTGGGTGGTGGTGCCGGGGTGGTTGACCGCCGCCACGATGTAGCCCTGATGCGCCAGCGCACTGGCCAGCCACACCTGCTTGCCCCAGTTACCGCCGTAGCCGTGGGAGAGCACCACCAGCGGATGCTCGCCGGCAGCCGGCGGCGCGTCGGGTACGGCGAGGGCACCGATGAACACCGCGTTGTCGGCGATCAGGGTAGGTTTGTCGGTGGTGGTGGCGGGGTACCAGACGACCAGCTCAAGTGGACGCTTGTCTTGCGCATCGGGCAGGGTGACGGTCTTGAAGCCGACGGGGTTTTCGGCGGCGAAGGCTGGAGCGGTCAGGCACAGCAACAGCAGGGCGGCGAGGGCGTTTTTCACTGTTGTTATCGTCCTTGATATGAGCGACGCATCATGCACTGAATCCCCCGTTCAGAGCCATGAGCCCCGCGCCATTTTTTACCTGCCGTTAACGCCTACCCATGGGTCAACCCCGTCAACGTATCCGCAATGGTCTTGGTCCGTTGCGCCGTGCCTTCGGTGGCGCGGCTCGACGCCTCCAGCACATCCAGCATCTCCCGCAGCGCACCCACCCCGGTGGACTGGTCTTCAATCTGCTGGGCCACCCGCTGGATTTCACTCGACAACAAGTCGATATCCACACCAATTTCCGCCGCATTCTTGCGCGTGATTTCCGCCAGCTTGCGCACCTCGTCCGCCACCACCGCAAAGCCCCGGCCCAGGTCGCCGGCGCGCGCCGCTTCAATGGCGGCGTTGAGCGCCAGCAAGTTGGTCTGCCCGGCGATCTGCTGGATCACCTGCACAATCGACTGGATACGCAAACTCGACCCCGCCAGCGTGCGCGCCCCCTGCACCGCGACATCCGCCTGGCTGGACAGCCCTTCCACCGTCGATCCGGCCTGGGCCGACACGGCGTTCTGCTGGTCGATGGTCCCCACCAGTTCATCCATCGAGGCGTGCAACTCGCCGGAGTAATGCTTGAGCTGCGAAGCGATGTCCTCCTGCTGACGCTCGGCCTGGGCCAACACCAGGCCCAAGTCGGCCAGGCCCTCGAAGACTGGCAGGATATTGCGGTCCAGACCTCGGGTATTCAGGGTGTCGGTGAAGTCATTGTTCTTGAACGCGGTAATCTGCTTGACCACCACATGGTTCAACCCCGCCAGCTTCTTCACCTGACGCCGTAGGAAAAACGCCTTGAACTCGCCGTAATGGGCGATGAAATTGTCCACGTACTCATCACTGAAACTCGCACCCTTGGCCACACGAAAGAAGAAAATCGCCGTCAGCGTCTGGTTCAGGTTCAGGCCCAGAATCTCCCCGAAGGTCGAAAACCCCGCCAACGGCACATCCCCAAACGTGCCGGCCATGCTGCCCAGCTCGGCGCCGTTATTCAGCCGGCGCAGAATGCAGTCATTCAAAATCCCCGCCACCGGCTGGCCACCCTTGCCGCGCAGGAACTGCTCATAGTCCAGGCGCGTCGCCTCCCGCAATGGGGTACGCCGCACCATCACCAACTCCTCGCCCGGCGCCACGTCGCAAAACAACTGCACGATCTGCTGCTCATAATCGATGCGCGCGATAGACCGCACAAACAACTCACTGCCCACCCGAATCGCAAACGAATAATCCGCCAGCTTCGACTCCAACGCCTGGGGCGCGCAACTGAACGCATCACACAGCGCCTGCACCATGCTCTTGATATTGCCGCTGCTGTCGATCACCTGGTCAATCGTACGGTCCTCCACCGACGCGGTCAGCACACTGAAGGTCAAATCCGCCGCCTTGAAATTCTGGCTCTTGAACACCCCAAACCGCACATGGGCTGCCGTCTTCAGGAACACAATCTGCGCATGGTTCTGATAACTGCGCTGGCCGTCATGAATCAGCGTCTTCTGGAAATCCGACTTACCCCCGGCCGATCCCCC
Source organism: Pseudomonas sp. S3E12 (assembly GCF_001702295.1). Lineage (NCBI taxonomy): Bacteria > Pseudomonadati > Pseudomonadota > Gammaproteobacteria > Pseudomonadales > Pseudomonadaceae > Pseudomonas > Pseudomonas sp. S3E12. The sequence goes on along the minus strand of NZ_MBDT01000022.1, from coordinate 620 downwards.
CACAAACAAACACGGAAACCGCCCCGACTCATACAGCGCTTCCATGAAAAACGACTCCGACGCCGACAACCCATCGAACACCACATACGCCAAGGTATCGCGATGATCGATCGACGTACGCACCTGCACCCGCTTGATATTCGCCACCAACTTGGCAATCCGCTCCTGCATCCCCAGGCGAGTGCCGCCACCGCGAATGTCCTCACACTCCAACGGCACCATCACCACCTCGGCCGAGGCGATCAGACTGTCGTCGAACAACTGCAACACCACCCGGTCCCAGCGCTCGCCGGTGGCGCAATACAGCGAACCGGGCGCATTGCAGAGCTCGCCGGAGGTGGTGCACAGGCTGAGGGTGGACTGGGGGAAACGACGCTTGAGCTTGGCGGCGATGGCGTCGATGTCCAGGTGGGGGGAGATGAAACCGGTGATCAGGGTGGGGGTGATACGCAGGGCCGTGAGTGCGGCGTCCAGGTTGTTGGCGGTGCTGGTGAGGGTGGTGGTGCCTTGGCGAGCGGGCCGGGATTTTTTCAGGAGGGAGAGTGGATTCATGGGGTGGGCTCGGTCGAGTGGGGATGCGGGGGTAGGCATGTGATTAGTAGGGTTATCGGCAGGTTGGG